>JBGTBQ010000431.1:0-9499 GCA_041749275.1 Pyrinomonadaceae bacterium
GACGCGCGCCGCCCCGGCGGTCGCGGCAGAGGCGGACGCACGGGACGCCCCCTGCCCGCCGGCAAAGGGCGCGGCTTCGACCGAGAGTTTATGCCCCCGCCCAAGGCTCTTACGCGCGAAGAGCGCGTCGCACAGTCTCTACACTTGCCGCCGGGCGATGCCGTGCCGGGCGAACTAAAGCAGGTCAAGCTGGTCGAAGGCGCGACCGTCAAGGAGTTCGCCGAGAAGCTCGGCATCAAACCCAAGGATGTCGTGGCGCTGCTCTTGCAGCGGCGCGTCCTCGCCACCATCAACCAGCCGCTCAACACCGACGTGGCGAAAGACCTCGGCCAGCGTTTCGGCTTCGACGTGTCCTTCGTTGACTTTGAAGAGATGGTCGCCGAACAGGAGTTCGAGGACATCATCGGCGGCGACAACCTCGAAGAGTACGTCGAGGAGTCGCGCGCCCCCGTAGTTACCGTGATGGGCCACGTTGACCACGGCAAGACCTCGCTGCTCGATGCCATCCGCACGACGAACGTCGCCGCGGGCGAGGCCGGCGGTATCACACAGCACATCGGCGCCTACAGCGTTCAGGTGCCCAACCCGGACAACCCCGATGAGAAACGCCGCGTCGTCTTTCTCGACACGCCCGGCCACGAGGCGTTTACGATGATGCGCGCGCGCGGCGCGAAGGCCACGGATGTGGTCGTGCTCGTCGTCGCGGCGGATGACGGCGTGATGCCGCAGACCATCGAGGCCATCGAGCACTCGCGCGCGGCGGGCGTGCCCATCGTCGTCGCTATCAACAAGACTGACCGACCCGATGCCAACCCCGACCGCGTCAAGCAGGAACTGGCCGCGCAGGGCTTGCAGCCGGTGGACTGGGGTGGGGAGATCGAGATGGTGGCCGTCTCCGCCAAGCAGCGCACGAACATCGAGACGCTGCTCGAAACCATTCTACTCACCGCCGACATCCTGAACCTGAAGGCCAGCCCGGCCCGCCTCGCCTCTGGCGTCGTGCTCGAAGCCAAACTCGACCGCGGGCGCGGTTCGGTCGCCACGGTGCTCGTACAGCAGGGCACCTTGCGCGTTCACGACCCGTTTATCGTCGGCCAGATTTTCGGCAAGGTGCGCGCGATGTACAACGACCGCGGCGAACAGATTGCCGAGGCCGGCCCCGCCATGCCCGTCGAGGTGCTGGGTTTGCAGGGCGTGCCACAGGCCGGCGAGGCTTTTCAGGTCGTCGCCGAGATCACCAAGGCGCAGCAGATTTCGCAGCACCGCCAGATGGTCTCGCGGCAGAACACGCTCCTGCAAACGACCAAGCGCGGCATCGAGGCGCTGGGCGAGCGCGAGGTCAAGGAACTGCTCGCCATCGTCAAGGCCGACGTGCAAGGCTCCGTCGAAGTCTTGAAGAGCACGCTCACCAAGCTCTCGACCGAGCAGGTCAAAGTCCGGGTCGTGCGCTCCGGCGTCGGCGCGATCACCGAGTCGGATGTGCTCTTAGCGGCGGCGACGCAGACCGAAGGGTCGGGGCGCGCCGTCACCGTCATCGGCTTTAACGTGAGGCCGGAGGTGCGCGCCGCGGAACTGGCGCGGCAGGAGCACGTGGACATCCGCCTCCACTCGATCATCTACAAGCTCGAAGAGGAGATTCGCGCGGCGATGATCGGTATGCTCGAAGCCATCGAGAAGGAGAAGATCATCGGCACGGCGCTCGTACAGGAGGTGTTCCGCGTGCCGAAGATCGGCGCGGTCGCCGGCTGCCGCGTCACGAACGGCACGATCTCACGCAAGGCGCGCGCGCGCCTCATCCGCGATGGCGTTGTCACGTGGGAAGGCAACATCGGCTCTCTGCGCCGCTTCAAGGACGATGCCAGCGAAGTCCGCGAAGGCTTCGAGTGCGGCATCGGCCTTGAAAACTTCAGCGACATCAAGCCCAACGATCAAATCGAGGCTTACATCATCGAGAAGATCGCGGCCACGGAACTATAAGGAAGGATGAAGGATGAAGGATGAAGGATGAATATAATGGGATGGAGGCAACACTTTCATCCCTCATCCCTCATCCCTCATCCCTTATGCCATGCGTAGGCCAGAGAAACTTGCGGAGTTGATACGCGAGGAAGTCATCCAGATTGTGGGCTATGAGTTGGAGGACCCGCGCGTCGCGTCCGTGACGGTGACGGATGTGCGCGTGACGGAGGACCTGCGTGACGCGAGCGTCTACGTCCTCGCCGAAGGGACGGAAGAGGAGCGCGGCGTGGCGCTCAAGGCGCTCCGGCACGCCGCGCCCTACGTCCGCCGGCAGCTCGGCCTGACGCTCAATCTGAAGCACACGCCTGAAATCCATTTCGTGCGCGACACCGTCGAAGAATCGGCCTCGCGCGTCGAGGTCTTGCTCTCCGAGATCGCACAGGAACAGAACCGGCCCGCCCCCGCGGAACAGGCCGGTGACAAAAGAAAGGATGAAGGATGAGGGATGAGGGATGAAGTGAAAGCGTCAAGGCGACAGCCGCGTTTTCATCCCTCATCCCTCATCCTTCATCCATTGAGATAAATGCTCAGTCAAGTCGTTGAGCTGATCGAAGCAAAGCGCCGCTTTGCGATCACTTCGCACATTCGCCCCGACGGGGATAGTTTGGGTTCGTCGCTCGGTCTCTACTGGCTGCTGCGCGCGCTTGATAAAGACCCGGAAGTCATCATGCGCGACCCCGTCCCACACGCTTATCATAAACTTCCCGGCACGGAGTTCGTCCGCGTCACGCCGCGCGTTGACCTCGCTTACGACGCCGTCTTCGTCATCGAGTGCTCGGACATCACGCGGCCCGGCCTCATTGACCTCGACCAACAGTTCGTCGTCAACATTGACCACCACTCGACCACCGCGCTCTTCGGCTCGATCAACTGGATTGATTCGACCGCTTCCGCCGTCGGCGAGATGATCTACAATCTCTGCAAGGCCATCGGCGTGCGCGTCACGCGCGAGATCGCCGAGTGCGTCTATACGGCTCTCGTCACGGACACCGGCAGCTTCCATTACGCGAACACGACGGAGCGAACTTTCAAGGTCGCTTCGGAACTGGTGCGCGCCGGGGTGAAGCCGGCGAAGGTCTCGCAGGCCGTCTTCGGCAGCTACCCGTGGAGCAAGGTCGAGTTGTTGGGCGAGGTGCTGGCGAGCGTGCGGCGCGATGCGTCGGGGCGCGTCGCATGGCTGCGGCAGACCATCGAGATGCAGGAACGCGCCCACGCCACGGACGAAGACGGCGACGGGTTCGTCAACTATCCGCTCTCGTGCGGCGATGTCGAAGCGGTCGCTTTCCTGAAGGAGAGCGAGCCGGGCGTCTATCGCGTCAGCTTGCGCTCGAAGTGCGACGTAAACGTGGCGCGCATCGCGGAGAAGTTCGGCGGCGGCGGCCACCGCAACGCCGCCGGGTGCACGCTGCATGGGAGTTGGGAAGAGGCCGAAGGAACCATCGTCCAACTCCTGTTAGACGAGGTCGAGCAGCGCGTGAACGGCGACCGCCACGCCAACCTCAAAGGCGCGGGCCGGCGAGAGGCGCTTCCCGAAACGGCACGGGCCGAGCGTGATGTACGATCATAGAAGCAGTGGTCGGTAGCCGGTGGTCAGTGGTCAGAGGTTGACCTTCCGGCGGCTTGCCGCTTCCGGCTATGTATTGATCGCTCATGCAAACAGTGCTTTACTGACCACTACCATGTCATGGTTTCGCAGAAAGAATCAACGCATCGAACACGTCCCGGTTGACGAGCGCCGCGTCAAGACCGAGGGCGTCTTCCAGAAGTGCCCCGAATGCGACGCGGCGCTCTACCGCCCGGAACTCGAAGAGTCCTTACACGTCTGCCCGCATTGCAGCCACCACTTTCGCATCGGCGCGCGCTTCCGCCTCGCCTATCTGTACGACGAAGGCAAGTACGACGAGTTGGACGCGGAGGTCATCTCGAACGACCCGCTCGAATTCGTTGACACGAAGCCCTACAAGGAGCGACTAGAGAAGGCGCGGCGCTCGTCGGGCCTTCCCGAAGCGGTCATCAACGCGCGCGGACACATCGGCGGACACCTCGTCCTGATGTCGGCGATGGACTTTAGCTTCCTCGGCGGCTCGATGGGGACGGCGGTCGGCGAGAAGATCACGCGCACCATCGAGCGCGCCATCGCCGAGCGCGGCTCGGTCGTCATCATCAGCCAGTCGGGCGGCGCGCGGATGCAGGAGGGGACGCTCTCGCTGATGCAGATGGCGAAAATCGCCGCCGCGCTCGCCCGCCTCGACACGGCGCGGCTGCCTTACATCTCCGTGCTGACCGACCCGACCACGGGCGGTGTGACGGCGAGCTTCGCCATGCTCGGCGACATCAACATCGGCGAGCCGAAAGCCCTGATCGGTTTCGCCGGCCCGCGCGTCATCGAGCAGACCATCCGCCAGAAACTCCCGAAAGACTTCCAGCGCTCCGAGTTCCTCTTGGAGCACGGTATGCTCGACGCCGTGATTGACCGGCGCGAGCAGCGCGACTTCATCATCAAAGCGCTCGACTTCATGGACAATCCCGCCGTCCAGTACCAGCCGCTCCGCGCGGAGATTTTTTCCGACAACGGCTCCGGCACGTTTCAGCAAACGCCCGCGCCGGAGCAGCAGGAACAAGAGCAGTAAGACGGAAGACCGGCACGCACAGGCGGCAGACGGCGGGAGCAGGAGTCAGGAAGTTGCCGCGGATTTATCAATTCCCTCCTGCCTTCCGATCCTGCCGCCTGTCTTTATGAACTTCGACGAGGCGCTCGACTATCTACTGAGCTTGGGGCACGAGATGCTGGCGATGAAGCTCGGCCTCGACAATGTCTCACGCCTGCTCATGCGCCTCGGCGACCCGCAACGCGCCTTCCCCGCGGTTCAGATCGCGGGCACGAACGGCAAAGGCTCCACCGCCGCGATGCTCGATGCCATCTGCCGCGCCGCCGGCATCAAGACCGGCCTGTATACCTCGCCGCACCTCATCTCGATCACCGAACGAATCAAAATCGCCGGGCGGGAGATTCCGCGCGAGCGATTCGCGCACACGGCGACTGTCGTGCGCGAGGCCGCCGAGAGACTGGCGAGCGAGACGGGCGCGCTCCCGACCTTCTTCGAGCAAGTCACGGCCATCGCCCTCACGGCCTTCCGCGACGAGAGCGTCGGACTCGCCATTCTTGAGACCGGCCTCGGCGGTCGTCTCGACGCGACGACGGCGGCGCGGGCGTGCGTCGTCGCCGTCACGCCCGTCGCACTCGATCATCATGAGTGCCTCGGCTCGACGCTCGCCGAAATCGCCGCCGAGAAGGCCGCTATCATCCGCCCCGGCGTGCGCGCCATCATCGCGCCGCAGTCGCCGGAAGCCGAGGCTGTCATCCTCGCACGCTGCCGCGAATGCGGCGTCGCGCCGCGCCGCGCCGCGCCGGACGTGGAAGACGAAGAGGCTTGCGGTGACGAGCGCCTGCGCGTGAGTTTGCGGGGCGGGCGCGACGAATATCGTGGGGTGTGCCTCGCGCTGCGCGGTCGTCACCAGATCGTCAATGCAGCGGTCGCCGTGGCGCTCGCCGAGACGCTGCGCGAAGAAGGCTTCTCCATCTCAAGCGCGCACATCGTCGCCGGGCTTGAGAGCGCCGAGCACGCGGGCCGGCTCGAACTGGATGCGCGCCGCACCCCGCACGTTCTTTTCGACGGCGCGCACAACGAAGCGGGCGCGCGCGCCTTGCGCGACTATCTGGACGAATTCGTCCGCGTACCTTTGACGCTCGTCTTCGGCGCGATGCGCGATAAGGAACTGGCGCGGATCGGCGCGCTGCTCTTCCCCGCCGCGCGACACCTCATCCTGACGCAGCCCGACAATCCACGCGCCGCGCCGGTCGAAGAACTCGTGCGCGCTGTGCCCGTCCCCGCCGGTTCGAGTACAATCACGCTCGCGCCGTCGAGCCGCGACGCCCTGACCATCGCGCGCTCCCTGACCGAGCCGGGGGGCGTCATCTGCGTCACCGGGTCGCTCTACCTCGTCGGCGAAGTCAAGGCTCTTTTGGAATCACCCGACGATGATACAAACGCATGAGCAACAATCCTGAGAAGAAACGCTGGGGGCGTGTCCTCGCCGTCATCCTCGTCGTGGGCCTGTTGATTCTGATCCCGCTCGGCTGGCTGGCGTTCAAGATGAGCCGCGACGCGAGAACGCGCCGCGTCATCAACGCCAACGAAGCCGCTGCCATCTACACGCTCGAACAGATCGCCGCCGCCGAGCAGCTTCATTTTGAGACTTACGAACGCCAGTATGGAACTTTGCGGCAACTCATGGACGCGGGCATCTTCAAGGCTCCACTCGACGGCGATGCGCTCACCTCGTCGGGTTACGTCTTCACCATCAAGGTCACGCCGAAGACCGACGCGCAAGGCTCCTCCTACAGCGTCAACGCAGACCCGCAACAGAGCGGCGAGACCGGCAAGCGCCACTTCTACATTGACTCGAACGTAACCGGGATGCGCTTCAACGAGGGGCGTCCGGCGACGGCCACCGACCCGCCGCGACTGACTTCGGAAACATACTGACGCGCTCATGTGACTTCGGAAACATACTGACGCGCTCACGTTGGAAGACTTTTTTCGCATGGACACATCGCACAAAGAGCAACCCGTCGTTCTATCGAGCGAGGAGATTTACCGGGGCCGCATCGTCGGTCTCGCCGTGGAGACCGTCCGCGAAGGCGAGATGACGTACACGCGCGAGGTCGTGCGCCACAACGGCGGCGCGGCGGTCGTCGCCTGTTTCGATGACGGCACGGTCGCGCTCGTCAGCCAGTACCGGCAC
Organism: Pyrinomonadaceae bacterium; assembly: GCA_041749275.1. Classification (GTDB taxonomy): domain Bacteria; phylum Acidobacteriota; class Blastocatellia; order Pyrinomonadales; family Pyrinomonadaceae; genus JBGTBQ01. The sequence continues at coordinate 6,826 of JBGTBQ010000431.1, forward strand.
CCGGCGGCGCGCTACGTCTTGGAACTGCCGGCGGGCAAACTGGAGGCGGGCGAGCGGCCCGAAACCACCGCCGCGCGCGAGATGGAAGAGGAGTTGGGCGTCGTCGCCGGTCGGATGGAGTTGCTCTCGGAGTTCTACTCCACACCCGGCTTCTGCTCGGAAAAGCTCTGGGTCTTCCTTGCCACCGATCTCACCGAGACCGCGCGCAACTGCGAAGCGGACGAGATTATCGAGGTCGTCCGCCTGCCGCTCACGCGCGCCCTCGAAATGATCGCCTCCGGCGAAATCGAAGACGCGAAGACAATCATCGGTCTGCTCCTCGCCGCGCCGCGCGTCGGGATCAAGATCGGCGACGTGGCGGAGCCAACTGTGCCGTGATGAGCATGGCGGAAGGAAAGGTCGCGGGCACACAGCCCGACAAACGTCCGCCGCATGGCGCTGACTCCACGCCGCGCACCCCGCCGCCGCGACCGCCGACCGCGCCCAATTACTTGCGCTCGGCGGTCGCCATCCCGCTCATCTACCTCTACACCATCGTCATGGGCACGCTCTCGCTCGCGGTCTCATTCTTCGACCCCGAAGGACGACGGCAACACTGGTGCGCGAGCACTTGGAGCCGCATGATCGCGCGGACAGCCGGGGCGCGGGTGCGCGTCCACGGCGCGGAGAACATACAGCCGGGCGCGTCTTATGTTTTCCTTTCGACGCATCAGAGCTACATGGACATCCCGGCGATGCTCGGCTACCTGCCCGCGCAACTCCGCATCGCCGCCAAGCGCGAAGTCTTTATGATTCCCTTTCTCGGCTGGCACATGACGCGCGCCGGGCACATCTCGATCAATCGTGGCTCGACCACGGAGGCTGTAGAGACGCTGCGGCGGGCGGCGACGGAAGTGCAAGCGGGCGTCTCGATTTTTCTCTTCCCCGAAGGCACTCGCTCGCGCGACGGCGCGCTCCAACCTTTCAAGAAGGGTGGCTTCAAGTTCGCGCTTGAGACGCGACTGCCCATCGTCCCCGTCACCATCCTCGGCTCACGCCAAGTCCTGCCGCGCGACTCGATCATCTTCCGCCCCGGCCCCGTCGAGATGCACCTCGGCGCCCCCATCCCGACCGCTGGACTCACCGACGAAGACCTCCCCGCGCTGATGGAGAAAGTCCGCGCGGCGATGGCAGTCCACTTCAGCGAAGGAGGCGGGCGACCGGAGCAGGAGGCAGGTTAAGAGATGTCGTTTCGATAGCTCGAAGCCTGATTTTCAAAACTCGCAACTCACCTCCGAAATTTCCGGCCTGCCTTCTGCTCCTGCCGCCTGCCGCCGCTTTTTACCGGCCTCTGCTTTTGTTACACTCGCCGTTGTGAGCACTCCTATCACCCCGTTTCCGCGGGACACTTACACCAACATCGAGCCGGAACGGCCTGTCTCCGTGGAGGTCAACCCGGACGACCCGCCGTGGGGCGTCGGCATCGCGCTCTCCGTGTGGCTGGCAAGCATCGCGTTGATGCTCGCCATCCCCATCGTCGCCGTCATTCCATACATCGTTTACGGATACAGCGGGGCGGACTTGCAACAGCTTGACCAACTCCTCTCGAAAGACCCGAACGTCCTGCTCATCGGCATCGCGGCGACTGTCCCGACGCATCTCGCCACGCTCGCCATCGTCTGGGCCGTCGTGACGGGCCTTCGCAAACGTTCATTCTGGCGGACTATCGGGTGGGGTTGGGGGCATAATTTCGGTCTCTGGAAGAGCGTGCTGGCAGCCGTCCTGCTGCTGCTCGGCGCGATGGTCGTCGCGGCGCTGCTCGGCGTCAACAAGACTCCTTTCGACGAGATGCTCGAAAGCTCGACCGCCGCGCTCTTCGCTACGGCCTTCCTCGCCACGGCGACCGCGCCGCTCATCGAAGAGTTGGTGTACAGGGGCGTGCTCTACTCCGCGCTTCAGCGGGCCGTCGGCGCGGTGTGGGCGATTCTCATCGTCGCGTTTCTCTTCGCGTCCGTGCACTTCTGGCAGTACAAGACGAGTCCCGGCACGATTGGGGCCATCGTCTTTCTCAGTCTCGGCTTGACGTGCGTGCGCGCCGCCACGGGGCGCGTGCTGCCCTGCATCGTCATTCACCTCGTCTTCAACGGCCTGCAAGTCGCTTACATGATTTTCAGATTTTTCAGACCGGAGACGCCGGTGGTCGAGACCGCGACCGCGCTGCTCGCGCTCATCCGCTCGCCGCTCTTTTTCCCTCTCTAAAACTATGTCTCACGAGGTCGTAGTCGTCGGCGCGGGGCTGGGCGGTTTGACGACGGCGGCCCTCCTCTCCGCGCGCGGCGTGGACGTGTGTCTGCTCGAAAGAGAGTCGCAAGCCGGCGGGTGCGCCGCCGCGTTCGACCACGAAGGGCATCGCTTCGAGCGCGGCGCGGGGCTTTACGCCGCGTGGCAGCCGGGAGAGATTCACGAGCGCGTCTTCGGCGAACTCCCCGTCGAGGCGCCGGAAGTCCGCGAGGTCTCGCCGGCTTATGTCGTGAGGCTGCCCGACGGAGTGGACGTGCGCGTCGGCGGCGAACGAGAAGAGTTCGAGGCGGCATTACGCGCGGCGTTTGCGGAGTGCGCCGAAGCGGCGGTCGGCTTCTATCGCGGAATCGAACCCATCGCCGGGGCGCTCCAACGCGCGGCGCGGCGCGTCCCG
>JBGTBQ010000432.1:0-2676 GCA_041749275.1 Pyrinomonadaceae bacterium
CGCCGCGCCACACCGCGCGCCGGTGCGCCGCGACGAGCGAGCGTGCGCCGAGCGCCTTCAACTCCGCCTCGCGCGCGCGCCGGAGGTTCGGATAGACCTTCACGGTCGCGGGCGCTCCCAGCTTCGCCTCGCGCCACACCAGCCGGAAGCGCGAGACGAAACGCACAGCCGTCGCGCCGAACTCGAACAGACCGCGCCGCGGCGGCTCCAGTGTGTAAACCAGCGCCACGGAGGTCTGCGCCGGAACCTTCATGCGCGCCTCGCGCCGGCCCGATAGAATCATGTCCGGCGGGTATTCGTCCTTGACCATCAACACGAAGTCGCGCGGCGTGTGATTGCGAAGATGAACCCGCACCTCCGTCTCCGCGCCGATGTGGAAACGCCCGCCAAACTCGCGCACGACCTCGAAGCCCGCCGGCACCCGGCTCGTCTGCGCGTCTACTATCGCCAGCAGGAGCAGCCCCACGTCGTAGAGAATCGTCAGCCACTTCAAGGTCGGGTTGCCCCACGACAAAGAGAGCGGCACGAAGCCGGCAAGCAGCAGCGCGTAAAAAACTTTAGTGAAGACGAAGGGCATAAATGAACGGACGATAGACGGCAGACAATGAGCGATGGGCGATGAGTGATGGACGATGGATAATGGACGACATGCAAGCGTCTTCAAGCCATCGTCTATGGTCTATCGTCCAGCGTCTTTAACGGTCATCATCGTGCCGAGCATCGTGGCGACGATCTTCTCTTGCGCTCCCGCGCGCATGATGGCGTCGCCGGCGCAGACCGTGATGTTGCGTCCGGCGCGCACGACGCGCGCACGCGCGGAGAGCAGTTCGCCCGCCGCCGGCGAGAGCAGATTGATTTTGAACTCGACCGAGAGCACGTCCGCGCCCGAAGGCAAGAGACTCATGGCCGCGTAGCCGCAGGCCGAATCCACAACCGCCGTCACGATGCCGGCGTGGAGGTAGCCGTGCTGCTGCGTCAAATCTTCGCGGAAGGGCAACTCGATCTCGACCGCGCCCGGCGCGACCCGTGTGAGCCGCGCACCGATGGTCTCCATCGCCTTCTGGCGGGCGAAACTCTCGCGCACGCGCGCCTCGAAGTTCGGGTCTCGCGGCTCGAAGTCAGGCGCGTGCGTCATCGCGGCACCTCGACCGTGCCGAGGATGTCGGTGATGACGCTGTCGGGCGTCGCGCCGTCGAGTTCAGCCTCGGCGCGCAGAGAGAGGCGGTGGCGCAAGACGGGACGCGCGATGTCGCGCACGTCGTCGGGCGTGGAGAAGGCGCGACCGCGCATCGCGGCGAGCGCCTTCGTGCATAACAGCAGCGCGACCGAGGCGCGGGGGCTGGCGCCGTAGGCGATGGATGGATGCTCGCGCGTGCGCCGCACGATCTCGACGAGGTAGGCGCGCACGCCGTCCTCCATCCGCGTCGCGTGGATTTCGGCGCGGCAGCGCGGGACGGCAGCCGGGTCTTCGAGCGGATGGATGTCCACCCGTTCGAGCCGGCGCGCGTTAAAACCTTCGTCCCAATTGGCGATGATGCGCGCCTCTTCGTCTCGTTCCGGATAGCCGATGAGAATTTTCAGAAGAAAGCGGTCGAGCTGCGCTTCGGGGAGCGGGTAGGTGCCTTCGTACTCGATGGGGTTCTCGGTGGCGAAGACGGTGAAGAGCGGCGAGAGCGGTTGCGTCTCGCCGTCAATCGTCACCTGCCGCTCTTCCATCGCTTCCAGCAGCGCGGCCTGCGTCTTCGGCGGCGTGCGGTTGATCTCGTCGGCCAAGAGGATGTCGGTGAAGACGGGGCCGCGACGCAAACTGAATGTGGCGGTCGCCGTGTTGAAGACGTTCGTGCCCGTGATGTCCGACGGCATCAGGTCGGGCGTGAACTGGATGCGACCGAAGTCCGCGCCGACGATGCGCGCCAGCGTCTTGACCATCAAGGTCTTCGCCGTGCCGGGCACGCCCTCGATGAGCGCGTGACCTTCGGCGAACAAGGCGACGAGCACCTGCTCAATCACCTCGTCCTGTCCGACAATGACTTTTCCCAGTTCACCCCGGATGTGTTCGATGGTGGCGGGCACTTGTTGAAGCATTTGCTTTTTTAACTTTGTGATGGTGGATTGTGTAAAACAGCGCGGACAGGGCGATGGCGTATGCGGTATCCAGAAACAGTTCTTTATTCATCGCCCTGTGTCTCTCCGCCGTAAAGGTATTCGTCGAGACGGGCTGACCAGTCCGGCGGGCCTTGCAGATTGAGAGAGCGAGCCGTGCGGAGAAAAGATTTTTGATTCGCGTGAGGCTGCTCGGTAGTCTCGATGGTGATCTTGACGCGGGTGTTCGGCTCAAGCTCTATCGGCTCGTCAGGCCGCAGCACCTCGCCGTCAAAAACAGCTTCCAGCGTCTTTGTCATCGTCCTGCCTCCTTCGCCTTTTCAGGATACTCTCGTCGCTCGTCTTCCGCCTAACGCATCTCAAGCCTTCTTCATCGCGCCCCTGCCTGCCTAATCTCGCGCGCGCGCATACGGATGCCGAGGTCGCGTTCGAGTTCGCGCAAGGCGCGCACGAGCGAGACGGCCCGGCGCGCGGAAGTGTGTGCGCCGGCGATGGAGTCTTCGCACGCGGCGAGCAGCGTTTCGATCTCGCGCGCGTTTTTGCCGGAGCGGGCGGCGATGCGCTCGGCGAGGT
>JBGTBQ010000433.1:0-12871 GCA_041749275.1 Pyrinomonadaceae bacterium
CGTGCGCCAACTGGGTGACGCGGCGCGCGAGATCGGCGCGGGAAACTTGACGGCGCGTGCGCCCGTCGCGGGCGGCGGCGAGATCGGGCGGCTCTCCGAGACCTTCAACGCGATGGCGGCGCGGAGCGAGGAGCGCGAGTCGCGCCTCGCCGAACTCGACCGGCTGAAGTCGGAGTTCGTCTCCAGCGTCTCGCACGAACTACGCACGCCCCTGACGACCATCAAGACCTTGACGCGGCTGCTGCTGCACGGCGGGCAGGACGAAGCAGAGCGGCGCGAATATCTTGAAACCATCTCGTTCGAGTGCGACCGCCAGATTGATCTCGTCTTGAACCTGCTCGACCTGTCGCGCATCGAGTCGGGCAAGTCTCATCTCACGCTCACGCGCGTGGACGCGGGCGATGTCGTCGGCGCGTGCGTGACGATGGAGCGCCACGCGGCGGAGTCGCACGGTCACGAGTTGCGGTCGGTCGTCGCGCCGGAGCTTCCGCCCGTGCGGGCCGACCGCACGGCGCTGCGCCGCGTGCTGTGCAGTCTCATCGAAAATGCGATTAAATATACGCCCGAAGGCGGGAGCATCACGCTCAAGGCGGAAGAGTCGTCCGGCGAGGTGCTGATTCACGTCGCCGACACGGGGCGCGGCATCGCGCCGGAGGACGTGCCTTACATCTTCGAGAAGTTTTACCGGGGGCGCGCGCCCGCGGCCCCGAACGGCGACGGCACGGACGCGGAACTTTCAGCCGACACGGCGGATTACGCCGAAGCGCCGGGCGTGGGGCTTGGTCTTTACATCGCGTGGAAGATCGTGGGGCAGATGGACGGTACGATCACTGTCGAGAGCGCGCCGGGACGCGGCAGCATCTTCACCGTCCGCCTGCCCGCGTGGCGCGAGCAAGCCGTGGAGGCCAGCTCAGGTGTAGAGTTCAAACTTTAGGATGCGGCCCGCGCCGGGCGTCGCGCAAAAGCCTAAACTCACCACGGTACTGAGGGAACAGGAATGTCTGAGCGTCTGCTTGTGGTTGACGACGAAGTGAACCTGCTGCGCGCGGTGGCCGCGACGCTGCGCGCCGAAGGCTACGAGGTGACGACCGCGCGCTCTGGCCGCGAGGCGCTCATGCAGGTCGCAAAGGCCGTCCCCGACCTCATCGTCAGCGACATCCGCATGCCCCGCATGGACGGCTACCAGCTCGCACGCAGCTTACGCGACTCACCACGCACCAGCCTCGTCCCCATCGTCTTTCTCAGCGCGAAGGGCGAAATGGAAGACCGCGTCGAAGGTTTCCGCACCGGCGTTGACGCTTACATCACCAAGCCGTTCGAGCCGGAGGAACTGCTCGCCATCATCCGCAACATCCTCAACCGCGTCGAGCGCACACACACCCAGATCGCGCGGCTCGTCGGCGTGAAGGATGAAGAGACGGTTTACGTCCGCGACGAGGAGTTGACCGATGCCGAGTGGCGCGTGGCCGAGGCGGTCGCGCGCGGCCTCTCGAACAAGGAGATTGCCGCCGAGTTCGGGATCAGCGTCCGCACCGTCGAGAACCACATCAGCCATACTCTCTCCAAGAAAAATTTCAGCAACCGCGTCGAAATCGCCCGCCATGTCCTCGAACGCAACGCCCCGGAATAACTCCCGCACACCACGTCTTTACAGCGGTTTGCAATTGCGTGCGACCGTTTAGAGGCGGGCACCGCCCGCCGTCTCAAGTTGAACCGGCGGGCATTGCCCGCCTCTAAACGGTCGTTGATGTGGTCGCATCCAATTGCAAGCCGCTATAACAGCTCCTCACAGTGACAATCCGAAAAGTGCAACAAGGCGTACACCGTCACCGCCGCGCGCGGTCGTATGCTCTCGCGTGTAAGACAGACCTCTTCAAGATTATGAGTGCCGACAGCGCCAGTTCGACCGCCTACCTGATCGCCGGGAGCACCGTCTTCGTTTCGCGCGACCGGCACGTTGGGCGACTCGTTCCCGCGCACGCGGCGGAGTTGTGCGCGCGGTTCATCAATGCGCGCCCGCGACTTGCGGGCCGTCTCCTCTCGGCCCTGAGCGCCGGGCGGCTGCGCCGCTTGGGGACGCTCGTCGAGCGCCTGACCGTGCCCGGCATACAGCTTCACTACGCTCTGCGGAAACGCTTCATCGAAGAGCAGACGCGCGCGGCGCTCGCTGCGGGCTTCACGCAGGCGGTCGTGCTCGGCGCGGGTTTTGACACGCTGGCGCTTCGCTTGTGCGGCGAGTTCCCGGCGACGCGCTTCTTCGAGATTGACCACGCGCACACGCAACGACTCAAGATCGCCGCCCTCGCCGGCAGCGAAGACGCACGGAGCCGCAATCTCTTCTTCATCCCGCTCGACCTCGCCCGCGCGAGACTCGAAACAGCGCTCCTCTCATGCGCCGCCTTTCGCCGCGACGCGAAGACGCTCTTCATCGCCGAGGGCGTGCTGATGTATCTCGCGCCCGGCGAAGTGGATGAGTTGTTTCGCTCCGTCCGCGATTCCTGCACCAGTGAGACGCGCTTCGTCTTCACCTTCATGGAGCCGCGACGGGCCGACGGACGGCTCGCCTTCCGCAACGCGAGCCGCGCCGTTGACGCATGGCTCGCGTGGCGCGGCGAGCCGTTTTGCTGGGGAGCGAGCCGCGCGCGGCTCGCCGAACTCCTCGCGCTCGAAGGCTTCCGCCCGCGCGAAATCGCCGACGCCGACACGTTGCGCCGGCGTTATCTCGATGGCTCCGCCCTCGCACACCTACCGCTCGCCGCGGGCGAGTGCATTTGCGTCGCCGACCGGGTCAGAACCGGGAGCGGTAGCGACCGGGTACAACGCACGCGACCCACAGGTCGAATGACAACCACGGCCCATCCGGTCGCTACCGCTCCCGGTTCTGACCCGCCGCGATAACGCGCGGTCAAATGATCCGCAAACCGGAGTTAAGCATGAACACGCACAACACCCGTTTCAAAAATCGCGTCAAGCGCCTCGCGCTCTCCTTGCGTCATCCCGTCCGTCGTGTGAAGCGGGGTTTGCGCGAACGCGCGCCGCGCTTCGTCAATGACATACACTCGCAACTGAACCACACACGGGTCTCGCGCGTCGTCGCGCCTCACACGCTCGAAACCCTGCAAGCCGAGATCAGACGCGCGCGCGATGAAGGGCAATCAATTTCGCTCGCGGGCGGCAGGCACGCGATGGGCGGGCAGCAGTTCGCGTCCGCGTCCGTGCTCGTGGACACGACGGCGATGAACCGCGTCCTCGGTTTCGCGCCGGAACGAAATGAGATTGAGGTCGAGGCGGGCATCCTCTGGCCGGAGTTGGTTGAATATACGCTGCGCGCGCAGGAAGGATGCGCGCGTCAGGTCGGCATCATTCAGAAGCAGACCGGCGCGGACCGCCTGAGCATCGGCGGCGCGCTCGCGGCCAACATCCACGGGCGCGGCCTGCGCCTCGCGCCGTTCGTCGGCGATGTGGAGTCCTTCATCCTTGTCGGCGCGGACGGCGAGGCGCGCCGTTGCAGCCGGCGAGAGAACGTCGAGTTGTTTCGCCTCGTCGCCGGAGGCTACGGACTGTTCGGCGCGGTCGCTTCAGTCACGCTCCGGCTCGCGCCGCGCCGCAAGCTTGAGCGCGTCGTCGAACTTGCGAACTCAAGCGACCTGCATCGTTTGTTCGAGAGCAGAATCACGGACGGCTTTCTCTACGGCGATTTTCAGTTCGCTACCGACCCACGCTGCGATGAATTCCTGCGCGCCGGTATCTTCTCCTGTTACCGCCCGGTCGCGGACGACGCGCAGATGTGCGAAACACAGAAGGAGCTTTCGCCCGCCGAGTGGCGCGAGCTGCTCTACCTCGCGCACGCCGACCGCCGCCGCGCCTTTGAAGTCTACGCGCGCCACTACCTCGCCACTTCGGGACAACTTTACTGGTCGGATACGCACCAGTTGAGCGTCTACCTCGACGACTATCACCGCGCGCTGGACGCACGCCTCGGCGCGCGCGTGCGAGGGAGCGAGATGATTTCGGAGGTCTACGTGCCGCGCGATTGTCTGTCTTCGTTCATGGAGACGGTGCGCGAAGACTTTCGGCGAAACTCGACCGAACTCATTTACGGCACCGTCCGTCTCATCGAGCGCGACACGGAGAGCTTCCTCGCTTGGGCGAGAGAGGATTACGCCTGCGTGGTCTTCAACCTCCACGTGCGCCACACGGCGGCGGGGCTGGCGAAGGTGAGCGATGAGTTTCGCCTGTTGATTGACCGCGCCATCGAATTCGGCGGGAGCTACTATCTGACCTATCATCGCTGGGCGACACGCGAGCAGGTCTTGCGTTGTTACCCACGGCTGCCGGAGTTTCTCAGGTTGAAGCGGAAGCACGACCCGGCGGAAGTTTTTCAGAGCGATTGGTACAGGCACTACCGGGAGATGTTCGCGGGCGATTTATAGATCGGATTTCACTTGGCTGTACGGTCAGAACCGCCTGCGGTAGCGGGCGGGTGGTGACGTTACCAAGACCCGCCCGCTACCGCAGGCGGTTCTGACACGCCCCCCGTACACTGACTTGAATCTAAGAGACCTCCGGCGCGACCATTCAAGGCTTAACAGCCACACGTCGGCCTCGGTTCTGAGCAGCGTGAAGTAGAGCGTGCGGTCGTCGCGCGTGAGGGTGCCGTAGTGCGCCTCGTGGGGTGAGGCTGAGAGAGCTTCCTGAATTTTCTTCGTCACGCTGTCTATGATGTAGATGCGCCCGTTGTCGTGAAACAGTAGCCGCCGGTTGTCGCGGAGCCAGACGGGGTTGTCGCCGAACGTGGTGAGCTGTTCATAGCGCCGCGTCTCGAAATCGTAAATGTGGATATAGTTCGTCGTGGTCGAACGGTCGCCCAACCAGCCCGCCAGTCGCCGCCCGTCCGGCGACCAAGTCCACACCCAGAAGTTATCGCTCCCGTCGTCGGGCGGCGGAAGCTGTTCGGGCGTCTGCTCCGCCCACGGTTTATTCGTCTCGATGATGAAGGGTAGTTGGCCGCGCTGCTTGAAGACGAGGCGGCTCCCGTCCGGTGACCAGATGGGATAGACCGTTGACGCGCCGGAGGTGGAGGTGAGCTGTCTGAGATTCGTCCCGTCCGCGTTGATTAACCAGACTTCGTAGCGACCGCCGCGGTCGGAATAGAAAGCTATCGAAAGACCGTCGGGCGACCAGCGCGGGAAACGGTCGGCGTGTGGGTCGCTGGTCAGTTGCCGCAGGCCCGTCCCGTCCTTGTTGACGACGAAGATGTCTTCCTGTTTCTCACCCTGCGAGCTGTAAACGAGACGCTCACCGTCGGGCGAGGCGTCCGGGCTGGTGACGTAGCGTGAGCCTTGCAGGACGGCTTCGGGCGCGCCTCTCGTTCTGCCGCTCGCCGGGTCGAAGCCGATGCGTTGCAGGCTCCGCGTCTCGGCCTTTTGCACGTAGGCCATGCGCTTGCCGTCGCGCGAGAAACTGAGGTGTTGGCTGTAGACCGAAGGCGTCGTGACGCTCTCCGGCGCGCCCGCGACCTCGCCGGACTTTTCGTCGAGCGCGACGCGCCAGAAGTTCATGCTGCCGCCGCGATTGCTGGCGAAGTAGAGATACTCTCCATCCGGCGACCAGACCGGGTTCCAGTCGAGCGCCTCGTCGTTCGTGACGGCCACGGCCTCGCCTCCATCCGCCGGAATCGTCCAGATGTCACGCTGCCCGCTGCCCGGATGCAAACCCCAGTAAGCGATGCGGTCGCCGCGCGGAGACCAACTCGGCTGCACGGCGTCGCCTTCGGTCAACAACCTCTTGCTTCCGGTCGTCACGTCAATCAACCACAGCGCGCTCGGAATGACGCTGCGCGAGGTCGGCGAGGTGAAGGCGTCGGCGCCGACAACCAGACGCTTGCCGTCCGGCGACCATGAAGGGTGCTGCCCCATGTCCGACACGCGCCGCGGGTTCTCGCTCGTCGCCTCCATAACATAGATGCCGTGCGGCGTGCGCTCGGAGCGGAACGCGATATAGTTGCCGTCGGGCGAGTAGACCGGCTGCGTGTCGTCGGCGGTCGAGTCTTTCGTGAGGTTGACGGTCGTCTTGCCGCCGACGCGCTGCCAGTAGATGTCCCAATTTCCGTTGGCGCGGCTGGCGTAAATGAGCGACTTGCCGTCCGGCGCCAGCGCGGGGAAGAATTCAGGGCCGGTCCCGTCGGTGATTTGCTGTGAATGTGCGTCCGTCCAACTCGGCCCCGTCACGATGGGTCTCGTCTCTGGCTGCGGCCCGCGCAGGAAGAAGTACCACCCGCCAAAGGCGATCAACGCAATAACCAAAACGGCGAGCACGGACTTTGACAATTGCCGGACAGACGCGCGCGGTCGGCCCAGCCGAAAGCGCGACACGGTGCGGCCCCACTTCGACGAGTAGGGTTCCAGTTCGCGCTGAAGGCGGCGCAACTCGGCGCGCATGTCGGAAGCGGTCTGATAGCGCATCTCCGGGTCTTTCTCCAGCGCGCGGCTGATGATCGAATCGAGCTGCGGCGGCAGGTCTTCGTCAAAGTCCGTGACGGGCGCGGGCGTGTGGTTAAGAATGAGGTCGAACGAGTCCGCCTTGTTCGCTCCCGTGAACGGCCCCGCACCCGTCAACATCTCGTGGAGCACGACCCCCAGACTCCAGAGGTCAGTGCGATGCTCCACCACGTGGCCCAGCACCTGCTCCGGCGACATGTACTTGATCGTCCCCATCACGAGACCCGTCGGCGTCAGCGGCGCGGACGAACGAGAGTCCACCTCACCGCTGGACAGTTCAGCCAGCTTCGCTAGCCCGAAGTCCACCACCTTCGCGTAGCCATCGCTCCGGACGATGATGTTCTCCGGTTTGATGTCGCGGTGCGTGATGCCGGCGGCGTGCGCGGCGGACAGCGCCTCGGCCACCTGCGCCGCGATGCGGACGGCTTCGGGCGCGGGGATGCGCCCCTTCTTCAGACGCGCGCGCAGCGTCTCGCCTTCGATGTATTCGGCGGCGATGTAGTGCGTGGCGTCCGCGCGCCCGATGTCGTAGATGGTGAGGATGTTCGGATGATTCAAGGCCGATGCGGCGCGCGCCTCGCGCTCGAAGCGACGCACGCGGTCGGGGTCGGAGACGAAGGGAAGCGGCAGGAACTTCAAGGCGACGCGGCGACCGAGCCGCGTATCCTCGGCCAGATAGACTTCGCCCATGCCGCCCGTACCAAGCAAGGACAAGACGCGGTACGGGCCGATGACGCGCTCGGGCCTCGTGGCATACACCGTGTCGCCCGCCACGGCGCGCGCGGCGACTTTCATCGCCGAAGTCTCGATGAAGCCTCCCGCCTTCTCGTGCGCCACGAGCAGCGACTCGACCTGCCGCTTCAACTCCACGTTGCCGCTGCATCGCTCGGACAGAAAGCCCGCGCGCGCCGCCGGTTCGAGTTCGAGGGCCGCGTCGAAGACTTCGTCTATCTGCTTCCAGCGCTCGGCGTCCATTTGAATTCAAGTCCGGAGACTGAAATCCGGAGTCTGGAGTCGGAACCAAAAGCAGGTGTCATTAATTTCGGACTTCAGATTCCCGACTTCAGACTCCAGACTCTCTTCATCATTTACCTTCCGTCATGGACTGGTAGAGCCATGCTTTAGCTTTGTTCCATTCGCGCGTGACGGTGACGGGCGAGACGTGCAAGACCTCCGCGATCTCTTCGACGCCGAGACCTCCGAAGAAGCGCAGCTCGACGATGCGGCTCTTGCGCGGGTCCATTTCGGCCAACTCATTCAGCGCTTCGTCGAGCGCGACCAGATCGGTGTCCGGCTCTTCGGCGATAGTGAAGGCGTCGTCGAGCACGACGTGTTGCGCGATGGCGCCTCCGTGAACCTTCGGGCGGCTGCGCGCGACATCCACCAGAATGCGGCGCATGAGTTGCGCCGCGACGCCGAAGAAGTGCGCGCGGTTCTCGAAGCGCGCCGTCTTCCAGTCAATTAGGCGCACGTAGGCTTCGTTGATGAGCGCGGAAGTTTGCAGCGTGTGGTCGGGCCGCTCGCGGCTCATGTAGCCCTTGGCGAGGCGATACAGTTCGGCGTGAATCAGGGGGGCAAGCTGTTCGAGTGCCGCTTCGTCGCCGTTGCCCCATGCCACCAGCAACTCCGTCACTTCGTGCGTCGAAGAACATGTCATACCGCCGTCCTCCCAGCTTGTGCGGGCAATTTATCACACGCGAGGCGCCCGCCCATAGACTTCATTCAACGGGCCGCGTCAACACCGGAGTCTCCCTTCGGCGTTGCGGCCCATCGGTAGCAATATACGGCGCGCACATGCCGAGGCGGTTTTTTCTTTCAACATACCTGCTACTTCCATTGCTCTCACAACGCGCCGCTCCCCGCCGGAAAAAATCTTCGCGCCCGAAGATAGTTTTCGCGCCCTGCTTTCGCATTACCAAGTGAGGGCGGCCCAAGCGCCGCCAAAGGAGAAAATGATGAATCGAATAAAACTGATCTTCGCCGCCATGCTGATCGCTTCCACCGCCGCGCCGACGTTGGCGCAAGGTAAAGCGCAACGCCAAGCGTCGTCGAACAATCAACACGGCGCGGCGTCCTTCTCCCTCGTCGCGGCCAGCTTTAAGAATGCGGGCGGCAATTACTCGCACGCGCAGTTGCCGGCCCCGACTGACCGGATCAAAGCTCGGGCTGCCAAGCCCGACCTGCACATCGAAGAGTTCGTCTTTGCCGGTGAGAAGGCGCTGCGCGTCCGCGTCGCCAACCTCGGCGGCGCAGCCTCGGGCCTCTGCATCCTGCGCTTGACGGTGCGGAAGATCAACGGCGTCGCCGTGGGGCGTGTGACCGAGGTTAAGTTGCTGCCCCTCGCGGCGGGCAAAGAGCGGTGGGTTTCGATCAACGCCAAGAGCCTCCTCCCCAATAACATTGCGCTCGAATCCACCACGTTCAGGCTCAACGTGGATGCCACCGAAGTCGTCGCGGAGACGAAAGAGGACAACAACGAATCGTGGCACAACCTGTAAAGCCCGCGCTCGCGGGACGCGCAACGCAAGTGCCACACAAGGACATAGTTGACTAAAAGGAGATGAAGCAATGACCAGACAGATGAATACGCAAATTTCCATGTCGAAGACCAAAGGCGGATTGAGCAAATGCAAAACGGCGCTCTTCAACCTCGCGCTGGCGAGCGCGGCGACGCTCTTGATGACCGGCGCGGCCACGGCCCAGAACGAGAAGTCGAAGGGCGTCTACCGCATCCCCTACGAGAACGGCACTACCGTCCGCGTCTCGCGCGACCACACCACGCACACGCCGGTCGGCAGGATTGACATGAGCGGCAAGGAAGGTAACGGCGAGTACAAGATCGTCGCGGCGGCGGACGGCACCGTCCGTTTCATCGAAGACAGCTTCAGCAAACAGGTGCAGAACGACGACGACCCCGCGACGCCGAAGGAGCCTTGCACCAACAACTACGTCTGGATCGAGCACGCCAACGGCGAGTGGACGAAGTATTCGCACATGCAGAAGGATTCTTCGACCAAGAAGGCCAAGCTCAAGGTCGGCCAGTTCGTCAAGGCGGGCACGTATCTCGGCGACGAGGGCAAGGTCGGCTGCGCGGGCGGTGACCACCTCCACTTTGAAGTCGGCGTGCCGAAGGCCACCAATCCCATCACGGACGTTGGCGGTTTTCTGACCGACAACTCGGGCAGCAAGCGCAACCGCGCGCCCCGCATCTGCAACATTTCGGGCAGCATCTTCAAGGGCGGCGAGACCTACAAAGCCGAAAACGTACCCGGCAACCTGAAGCCCGGCTCATCGGAAGTCGCACGGCATGGCCTGCCGGCGGAAGACTACCAGTGCATGTTCGATCAGGCCGTCAACGCGGACTACCGCCTTGAATGGGTGGACGGCTTCAGCGTCAACGGCAAGCTCTACTTCAACGTCATCTACCGTCCCGACAAGACCGGCAACTGGTCGGCGGTGCACAACTTGAGCGGCGGGCAGTATCAGGCCGAGGTTGACAAGCGCAAGGCCGCCGGCTTTCGTCTCAAGCAGGTTGACAGCTACCCGGTCGGCAACCAGATTCGCTACGCGGCGATCTTCGTCAAGGATGGCGTTGCGATCGCGGCCTATCACGGTCTCTCCGCCGCCGATCATCAAAAGAAGTTCGACGAGTTGACCGCCGGCCCGTGGAGGCCGAAGAACATCTCGGTCGTCTCTCTGGGCGGCGAACGTTTCTACACGGCGCTCTACGAGAAGTCCAACACGGGCATGCAGGCGAAGTCGTTCCTGACGCCGGCGGAGTACCAAACGCTGTCGGAAGAGAATAAGAAGGCCGGTCGGCATCTCGTCTACCTAAACGCCTACGAGCACAACGGCCAGCCGCGGTTCTCGGCCATCTGGAACTCGGCCACGCCGGGCGCCTTCAAGGCGCGGCACGGTCTCACGGGCGGCGCGTACCAAGACGAGTGGGAGGGCGCGCTCAAGGGCGGGCTGCTCACGCGCGCCGTGACGGGCTACGAGGACGGGAATGCGGCTCGCTTCGCCGCCGTCTGGCGGAAGTAGTTCAAGGAGTGCGAGCAGTAAGCGGTGAGCAGTAAAAGCAAGAGGCTTGAGAGATTCACTCTCAAGCCTCTTCGTGCTTCCGACTTGACTGCTCACTGCCAGCCGCTTGATGCGGAGTTACGGCTCCGTGGATATCTCGCCCGCGCCGTCCGTCTGCTGGCGTGCGTGGTAGGACGAGCGCGTGAGAGGGCTGGATTCGACGTGTTTGAAGCCTAAACCTAAACCGACCTCGCGCCAGCGCGCGAACTCTTCGGGCGTGACGTAGCGTTCGACGGGCAGGCGGCGCGCGTGCGGCTGCAAGTACTGGCCGATGGTCATAATGTCGCAACTCGCGGCGCGCAAATCTTTCATCAACTCGACCACTTCCTCGAACGTCTCGCCTAATCCGACCATGATGCCGCTCTTGGTGAGCATCCCGCGCCCCTCTCGGTCGCGGCGCGCGGCGGCGCGGCGGAGCAGCGTCATGGACTGCTCGTACACGGCGTCGGGACGGACGCGCTTGTAGAGTCGCGCGATGGTTTCGGTGTTGTGGTTGAGCACGTCCGGCGCGGCGTCGAGTACGGCGTCGAGCGCCAACTCGTCGCCGTTGAAGTCGGGGATTAAAACTTCCACGCGGCATTCGGGGTTGAGCGCGCGTACCTCGCGGATGGTCTCGGCCCAGTGCGCCGCGCCGCCGTCCGCGAGATCGTCGCGGTTGACCGAGGTGATGACCGTGTGCGCGAGGTTGAGATGTTTGACCGCTTCGGCGACGTGACGCGGCTCTTCCGCGTCGAGCGTGCCGGGCGCGCCTTTGCCGACCGCGCAGAAACCGCAGTGGCGCGTGCAGATGTCGCCGCCGATCATAAAAGTCGCCGTGCGGTCGCTCCAGCACTCGAAGATGTTCGGGCAGCGCGCCTCCTGACAGACCGTGTGCAGGTTCAAGCCCTCGATCAGCTTGAGGACGGCGTTCTGGTTGGCGGGGTCGCCGATGCGTATCTTCAGCCAGTCGGGCTTCGGCCCGCGCGGCGGGCGCGTCGAAGTCGGGTTGTTGAGAACTGTCAGTTCGCGGCTCAAAACTTTTTTCGCTCCATGCTTGTTTTACTGTGAGTGAATTTTAACACCGCAATGGATAAAAGACGACGCGCCCGGCGAACGCGGTGGGCTTGACACACTCTTGAGTGAGGGTGTGGGTTGATTTTTACCACAGAGACACAGAGGGCACGGAGGGGGCACAGAGGAATTCAACTCTCTGTGCATCCTCCGTGTCCTCTGTGTCTCTGTGGTGAATTGCAGTGCGCGTGAAGATTCAAGAAAGAAGAAAACTCACCGCAATTGGCTTGTCCATTCGCTCCGTTAGAACGGCGACTCGTCCGCCGACGGGCCGTAGACCGAGGGCACGGGCACGTCGTTGAGGCGCAGGTAGACGCCGAGTTGAGCGCGGTGGTGGATCATGTGATTCATCACGAAGCTCCGGAGCACGGCGACGCGCGGCAGGGTGAAGATGGTTTTGCCGCCCTGAAGCAGCGTCCACGGTTTCATAAAATACTCGTCGCTCGCCCCGGCGATGACCGCCCGCGCCTCGGCCACGTTCTGGTCGAAGGTCGCCAGCAACGCCTCACGTGAACTGGCCGGTTCGATTCGCATGGGCGGCTGGCCCGGCGGGGCGAGGTCGAACTCGTCCTGTTTGAGCGAGCGACCGGCCCAGCTCGGCAGGTTGGCGATGTGCGTCGCCAATCCGCCCATCGTCGTGGACTTCTCGTGCGGCTTCCAGTCGAACTTGTCTTCGGGGACGCGTTCCAGCGTCTTGCGTGTGCTCCCCATCTCCTGATCGAACTCCGGCAGTAGCGCCTGACTCAGACTCATAACTTTTACCTCCGAACCGGCAGATTTGGATTGACGCCCGTGCGTCCGTCTCCCTGCGGAGGATATGCAAAGCGGCGCGCGGTGTCCACCGCCCGCGACGTGTCGGAGCATGACATTCATGTCAATCGGTCAAGCCATGCGCCCGCGCGAAGGAGGATGATCGCGCGCCTGTCAGGAAGAATGTGTGATGAGGCTTTTGTGAGACCGCGCGCACCGGCGGGACGGCGTCAAAGATGCTCGGCGACAAAGTGGTTGACGCCTTCCCCGCGACCGGCGCGGAGGGGCGCGGGTTCGTGTTCGTCGCCACGCTGCCGCTCGGCCCGCCGTCCGCCCCGGCGGGACCAGCCCGGAGACCGCTGCCGTTCGGCCCGCTCAACTTTCTCTTCGGCGAAGGCACGGGCGCGTTCGTCGCGCGCCTCGTCGCGGTGATTCTGACCGCCGGCCTGCTCTGCTATGGGCTGGCGCGCTACATCGTCTCGCCGGTCGTC
>JBGTBQ010000434.1:0-5225 GCA_041749275.1 Pyrinomonadaceae bacterium
CGGCACGTCGCCGGAAATGACGAGCAGGGTTGAGTTGGCCCCGGCGAGCGCCTCACGCGCCGACATCACGGCGTCGCCGGTGCCGCGCTGCTCGGCCTGCGTGATGAAGACCGCGCCCTCTTCGCCCAATTCCTCGCGCACCGCCGCCTTGACCTCTTCCGCCTGATGGCCGACGACGACGTAGATGGGCCGCGCTTCCTTCATCAACGCGGCGGCGGCGCGGCAGACGTGCGCGATGAGCGGGCGGCCCCCCAAACGATGCAGCACCTTCGCCGTCGCCGAGCGCATCCGTGTGCCGAGACCGGCGGCGAGGATCAGCATGTCGAGCGGGATAGCGCCCGGCTGCTGTTGCGAGATCTGTGTTTGTTTCTCCATACCCTGTGCTCAATGGATCGCGGCTTTAGTAAACCGCAACGGGCGCGTGCGCGCCGCGCGTGCGCGACTGCTCGTAGCATGCCGCGATGACGCGCGCCAGTTTCTCCGGACTGTGACGCACCTTCTCGCCCTCGTCGAGAAGGTCCGCGCGAACGACCTCGGTTTCGTTGCCGAATGCTTTTTCGAGCAGGGAGTCGGTCAAGCCGATCTGACGCGCGCCCTCCGCCGCGTAAGCCGCGGCCTGCTCGACGCTCACGGGGCGGTCGTTGGCGATGACGTAATCGAAATGAATCTCCGGCGCGTAGCGCTTCACGACTTCGAGGTGCTGGCGCGCGCTGTAACCGTCGGTCTCGCCCGGTTGTGTCATCAGGTTGCAGATAAATATTTTGACGGCGCGTGCCTCGCCGATGCACTCGGCCACGCGTGCGACGAGGAGGTTGGGCAGCAGGCTGGTGTAGAGCGAGCCGGGGCCGACCGTGATGATGTCCGCCGCGCGGATCGCGGCCAGCGCTTCGGGGAGCGGCAGACACTGTTCGGGTTCGAGCCGGAGCCGCCGAATCGGCGAGCGCGACGCCGTGATGCGCGTCTCGCCGCGCACCTCCGCGCCGTCTTCGAGTTCGGCGACCAGCCGCACGTCGTTTAAAGTCGCCGGATAGATGCGCCCCTTGCTCGCCAGAACTTCGGATGAGAGGCGGACGGCTTCGACGAAGTCGCCCGTGACCTCGGTCAGCGCGGCGAGGAAGAGGTTGCCAAAGCTGTGGCCGCCTAAGTTCCCGTCGCCGCGGAAGCGGTAGCGGAAGAGGCGCGAGAGCAGCGTCGAGTCTTCCGACAGGGCGACCATGCAGTTGCGTATGTCGCCGGGCGGAAGGATGTTCAACTCGTCGCGCAGGCGTCCGGAACTGCCGCCGTCGTCCGAGACGGTGACGATGGCCGAGAGCGCTTCGAGCCACACGCCGCCGCTCACGGGCTGGTCCACTAGCCCCTTCAGGCCGGAAAGAACGGTCGAGAGGCCAGTGCCGCCGCCAAGGGCGACGAGCTTGAGGCCGCGAGTCAAATCGAGTTGCAAACCTTGGGTCTCCTCGGAAAAAACGGCGGACAGGGCAGTGCCCGTGCGGGAATCATACCCAAAAGAGGTTGGCTGTCAAAGGTAGAGGGAGCCTGCGGATGACGAGGGATGAAGATAAAAAAAGAAAAAAGGGTCATGGACGCGGAGACGCATAGACGATGCGCTCGAAGTCCGGCTCGCTTCGGAGCATCGTCAGGTCAACGTCGTGTTGCGCGCGGACGCGGAGCAGAGGCTTGAGTTCGAGTGCGCGCTCCAGAGCCTGAAGCGCCAGTTCGATTGAGCCGAGACGGGCGCGAGTGGCCGCGAGCGCATAGTGCGCGTCAGCCGATGCCGGCTCGCGCTTGATGGCGCGCTCGAACATCTCCTGCGCCGCCACATACTCGCCGCGGTTGAGTTCGATCACGCCGCGGTCGTAGAGCGACTCGGCATCGCGCGGGAGCGCCGTTTCTGAACGCATGCGCGTGTCAGCGATGGAGAGGTAAGTGCGCGCGCGGGCCGTCACCTCGGAGACGCCCGCATGTTGCTGGATGAGTGTACGGAAGAGGTTGCGCGCCTCGACAAAACGTCCGCGGACGAACTCTTTGTGGGCGCGCTCGAAAGCCTTCAGCGCCGCGGCCTCGTCGCGCGAGGGCTGACGCGGCGGCGCGGGGGCGAACCTCGGCGCGGCCTTCGTCGTCGGCGTGGCCTTCGGCTTGATTTTCTTAGCGGTCTTGGCGGGTGCTGCTTTTTTCGGCGCGGCTTTGACAGGAACAGGCGCTTTCTTCTTAGTCGCCGCTGCCACAGGGAGCGCCTTGGCGGTTTTCTTCTTGGGCTTGGATATTGCTTTGGCTTGTTTCCGCGCGGGGCGAGCCGCCTTACTGGCGGGAGCCGCCTTCTTCGGCGTGGCTTTACGCACGGGCGCCTTCTCCGCTGCCGCGCGCTTTGGCTTGGGCTGAGGCCGAGCGGTCTTGACGCTCAGCTTTCGTTTAGCCGAAGACTTAGATGAAGCGCTACGCGGTGCAGGGCGGGAGGTGTTTCTCTTTGCACCTTTGATAACGGGATCGCTCATGCGAAGCACTCAGGTTTTCACAGATAGCCCCATTTAGAGGAGGCCGCCAGAAACGCCGCCAGCTTAACACACCGGATGGGATAAATCAACGCAGGAGTGTGGTTTGCAGGCACTGGGCGACAATTTAAAGCAACCGTAGCGACCAACATGGAAAAACAGTTGAAGACCCGCGAGCCGCTATGCTAGAGTGTTTTACGTGTTGCGACGAGCCGTCGTCGCCCTACGGTTTGGTTAGAAAGCCGACCCAGTGAACGAGCTAAGTCTTCTCAACTCTTCATTTAAGTTCTCAGGCGGACGCCCAAGTCAAGCCCCTTTGTAACCCACCTCCGGTCCGCATCCTACGAAGAAAGCGCCTGTGTACGAATGACAGACACACCTATCATATTGCACGAGCAGCAATATCAGCAGCTACGGCATATCCTGAACAAGCTGCGTCTCGAATCTTCAGCGCGCGTCGTCTTCCTCGTGGACAAAAACGGTCAACAGATAGCCGTCCAGGGTGAGGTAGGCGACCTCGATACAACGAGCTTGGCCAGTTTGGCGGCGGGCAATGTGGCGGCGACGGGTGGGATGGCGCAGCTCATCGGCGAAAAGGAATTCCCGACCCTCTCGCACGAGGGGCAGCGTGAGAGCATTCACATCTGCATCATCGGGCGCGTCCTGCTGGTCGTGGTTTTCGACGAACGCTCCAGCCTCGGCCTCATTAAACTGCGCGTCAAGCAGGCATCGCGCGAGTTGGCGCTCCTCTTCGAGGAGATCGCACGCATTGCCGAGCAGAAGAAGAACTCCACCGAGGACTTTTTCGCCGAGATCACGGACGACGACATAGACAGTCTCTTCAATTAAAGTCAGAAGTCGGAAGCCGGAAGTCAGAAGAAAAGCGAACCGTTTTCATTCTGGCTTCCGACTTCCGGCTTCCGACTTCCGACTTCTGAAAAGCCATGACTTTCATCAACTACGCCTCCAGAGAGATCAACTGCAAGATCGTCTACTACGGTCCGGGTCTGTGCGGAAAGACGACGAACCTGCAATACATCTACGACTCGACCGCGCCGACATCGAAGGGCAAGCTCATCAGTCTGGCGACCGAGACCGACCGCACGCTCTTCTTCGACTTCATGCCGCTCGAACTCGGCACGGTGCGTGGCTTCAAGACACGATTCCACCTCTACACCGTACCCGGTCAGGTCTTCTATGACGCCTCGCGCAAGCTCATCCTCAAGGGCGTGGACGGCGTCGTCTTCGTCGCCGACTCGCAGGAAGAGCGCATGGACGCCAACATCGAATCGCTCTACAACCTCGAAGAGAATCTGACGGCGAACGGCTACGACCTCGTGAAAATCCCTTACGTGCTGCAACTCAACAAGCGCGACCTGCCGAACGTCATCCCCACCGAGGAACTTGTCGCCGAACTCAAACGCAAGGACGAACCCGTCCACGAGGCCGTCGCCGCCACCGGCGTCGGCGTCTTCGATACCCTGAAGTCAGTCGCCAAGCAGGTGCTGACGGAACTGAGGAAGAGTTAAATCAAGGTAAAAGTAAAAAGGTAAAAGGCACTAGTGAAAGCCATCGGCGCTTCACTTGTGCCTTTTACCTTTTTACTTTTGCTTACTTCACACGAGCGATTTAATCATCAACAACCCGTCGCCGCCGTTCGAGTAGTAGCGCGGGAGGCGCTGTGTGACGGCGTAACCGAGATTGCGATAGAGTTCCTGCGCGCTGAGGTTGACGGAGCGGACTTCGAGACGGACGAGGCGGACGTTGCGGCGGCGAAAGCCGTCCTCGGCCTTGACGAGCATGCGTTTGGCGACGCCGCGGCGACGGTGTTCGGGCGCGACGCCGAGCGTGGTGATGTGACCCGTCGCATCCGGCTCGACGAGGCCGACGATAAAGCCGACCATCGCGCCCGCGCCCGTCACGGCGCGATACGAGACGGAGTCGGGCGAGGTCAGCAGGTACTCGAACGTCTCGCGGCTGTACGCCTCACCGTCAATGAAGCAGCGCAGGTCGAGCCGCCAGCACTCGTCGAGTTGCGCCACGGTCAGCGGGCGCACGTCGTAGCGTCCCTCGACGAGTGAGGGGCGGGCCGGGCGTGCGCCCTCGGCATACATGCCGCCGTCGTCCGCGCCCCCGGCGGCGCCCGACGAAAACAGCTTCGACCGAATCTTTTTCAGGACAGCCATACGAAAGAATTGACCAGTGACAAGTGACGAGTCACGAGCAGGATTTTATCTTGTCACCCGCCACTTGTCACGATTTACGAAATAAACATGCAATCGCCGTAACTGTAGAAGCGGTAGCGCGCGCGAACGGCGTGGCGGTAAGCGGCGAGCACGAGGTCTCGACCGGCGAAGGCGGCGACGAGGACGAGCAGTGAAGAGCGCGGCAGGTGGAAGTTCGTGAGGAGCGCATCCACGGCGCGGAATTCGTAGCCCGGCGTGATCGTGAGACCGGTCTCGCCACGTCCGGCGCGAATGAGTCCGCCTGCGTTCGCCGCCGATTCTAGTGCGCGCACGGTCGTCGTGCCGACGGCGACGACGCGTCCGCCGCCCGCGTGCGTCTCATTGATTGTTTGGGCGGCGGCTTCGCCGATCTCAAAATGTTCGGCGGCGACGCGGTGGTCTTTGAGGTCGTCCGCGCGCACGGGCGCGAACGTGCCGTAGCCGACGTGCAGCGTGACCTCGGCGACCGAGACGCCGCGAGCGCGCAGGCTTTCGAGCACGCGCGGCGTGAAGT
>JBGTBQ010000435.1:0-13647 GCA_041749275.1 Pyrinomonadaceae bacterium
GCGGGGCGGCGTCGCCGGCCCCGCGCTGCTGCCCGATAACCGCCGCGGCCCAACGCACATGCAGACGCGCCTTCGCCCACAGGAACCGCACGCTCTCGCGGCCCTCGTTCTCTCGGCAGAGTGTCAGATAAATGTCGCGCAGTTGGGCGAACAAAGCCGGATAGAGTTTCTTGACGACCGCGTGGAACGAGCCGGAGTCCGCCGTGGCGGCGGCTGCTTCCAACTGGCGGAGCTTGATGAGAATCTTTTCCGCGCGCGCTATATCCTCAACGCCCGGCGTGCGTGCACGTGTGGCGGCGCGCGTCTCGGACGCCGCCAAAATAAGGAAGCAGGCGGCGGCGGCGAGCGCTGCTCTGAGTTTGAAAGGTGAGATCATTGGGGCTGGTTTCCTTGATGTTCGCCCGCTCTTCATCATTAGCAAAGACCGGGAAGACGTTGACCTGCACGAGACCCGCGCGCCGCCGTCCGGCGGGGCGCGGAGAGGCATTACGGTCGGGAGGTTTGACCTCCGGGTGTCATTTCGAGCCTGCGCTCACGCCGGTTGAGACACGGGGCGCGGCGCGCTGTCCGAGGTTGAAGACACGGCTCCCGGCGAGCGAGCCGAAACTTTCTGGCAACCCGCGGGTCTGTTCCCGCCATCCATCGCCAGAAGCACGCCGCTCCCCCGCTTGCCAAAGCGCGTCTCTCTACTGTTAGATGTCCTTTTTAAAGACCGATTCGCCACTCGATTCCGGAGGTCTTATGAAATTTGGAAGTTTCGCACGCACGCTCAGTGCGCTCTCCCTCATTGTTTCATTGAGCGTCGTTACCCTCGGCGACGTAATCCGCATGAAGGACGGCCAAGTCATCCGCGGCCAGATCGTTTCGTTCCGCGACCAGCAATTCACTATTCTGCTGGGGTCGGGGTCGCGCGGAAGGCGCAGCCAGATGACCGTCTACATGGAGGACGTGGAGTCCATCGAGTTTGAGTCGGCGGGCGCCGGTAGCATGGGCGCGGGCGATATGTCGGACGCCACGGAAACCGTCCGGCCACAGCCGCAGCCCACTCCTTCGAGACCCGCCCCCGTCGAGACGCGCCCCACGCTCGGCAGGGACACCGGCCCGGCAACGAGCACGCCTTCGACCACTCCGCGCGACACGGGAGCCTCTTCGCGTCCTCTGCCCGCGAACGATTCGCGCCTCATCCCCATCAAGGTGCGCGTGCGCGCTGATGCCGCGTCGAACGGCTGGACGGATTCGGGGTTGATGGTGCGGCGCGGACAGCGCCTGAGAATTACCGCCACGGGTCGCATCTCGCTCGGGCAGGGACGATTCTCGACGCCCACGGGGTTGCCGCGCGTGGTGGACACCGAGAAGCTGATGCGCGACAAGCCGACCGGCGCGCTCATCGCCGTCGTCGGCGATGACAACGACGACTTTATCTTCGTCGGCTCGGCTTATGAATTTTACGCGACGCGCGACGGGCGGCTCTTCCTCGGCATCAACGAGGGCCAGCTCGACGACAACACCGGAACCTACGACGCGCTCATCGAGATCGAGCCGGCAACCAGCGGCGGGGAATAAAAAAGCGTTCAGCGTAGAGAGTCGCTCGGATCGCCGGCTCTCAGTTTTTCTTACCCGTCAGGGCCGACAGGATTAAAACCGAGAGCTGACGGCTGAACGCTGAAGGCTATTTGTGGCCGGGAGTTAGACGCGGGCGGTAAAACCTTATACCGCGCGCGGGCATCTAACTTCCGGCCTTTAAATTTGTTTGACCCTGCGTGAGAGCACGCCGTATCATCAGCGGGAAAAGAATCCGTTCCCCCTGCCTTCGCGAAAAGGTTTGATCTTTATGAAAAGCAAAGTCTTCCGCCGCGCCCTCGTCTCCGCCGCAACTCTTTCGCTCCTCTCGGCTGCCCTGCTCCTGCCCGGTCTGTTCGAGGCGGACGCGCAGTCGCGCCGGCAGCCGCCCGCGTCTCAATCCTCGCCGCAGAAGAAGAACAAGCGCCCCGACCCGAATGACCCGTCGCAAAAGCAGGAGGAACCCGTCCCGCGGGACGTGATTGATGACAAAGGGCAAGAGGTCGTCAAGGTCACCACCTCGCTCGTCAACGTCGAGGCCGTGGTCTATCACAAGAAGAGCGGGCAGATCGTGACGAACCTGAAGAAGGAGAATTTTCAGGTCTTCGAGGACAACATCAAGCAGGAGATTACGAACTTCTCGACGCCCGAAGCGCCGATCACCGTCGCGGTCGTGCTCGAATACAGTAAGACCGCGCAAATCCTCGGCTATTACGGCGCCAGCGGTTTGGAGCGCGGCGAGATGGAACTCATTCGCCCGACGGCGCTCTTCCTTCAGCAATTCATCCGCCCGCCCGACGATTACGTCTCGGTCATCGCCTACGACATGCGACCCACACCGCTCACCGACTTCACCAACGACCCACAGCGTATCAATCAGGTCATCACCCTACTGCTCCGCAACCAGCCCGCCTCCCGCGAGGCCAACCTCTTCGACGCGCTGAAGCTCGTCCTCGTCGGCGGACGCGCCGATTCGGTCGTGCTCGAAAATTCAGAGGCGGAGAAATCGGACTACGCCGGGATGGTCTCCTTGCAGAACCGGCGGCGCGCGATTTTTCTCGTCAGCACCGGCCTCGATACGTTCAGCAAAATCAACTACGATCAGGCGCGCAAAATCGCGCAGAACGCCGGCATCCCGATCTACATCATCGGGACGGGCGAGTTGTTTATGAAGAAGTACGGCGACGACCTCAGCGCGACGGACGGCCTCAGCGGCTCGACCTCGCCGGGGCGACTCTCGCTTCTGCAAGCGCGCAACACCCTCCGCACCTTCGCCGACGAGACCGGCGGCATGTACATCCCCGTCACCTTCCCCGGCGAGTTGCCCTCCGCGCTCCAGACTTTCAACGCGATGATGCGGAGCCAGTACAGCCTCGCCTACAACCCCGGCGAGCGGCGCGACGGCAAGAAGCACAAGATCGTCGTCAAGGTGGACGTGGACGGCGACGGCACGCTCGACGATAAGGAGTTCGTCGTCAAGGCCCGACAGTTCTACAACGCGCCGAAGGGATGAGATGTGGTAAAAAGATCGGTTATGCGAATCAGTAGTTGAAAAATGTCCCCGTTGAAAACAAAAGACTTACGCTCTCGGTTTTGCGACCGTAGCTAAAATGGAAGCTGTAAGTTGTTGATTTCCCAAGCCCGATTTCAACTACTGATTCGCATGGTTGACAACTTTAACCCTTGCACCCTACTATGCCCGCTGTTGTCGTACTTCTGACTGATGAGAGCCTGACTCAGGCTCTCGCCGTCACCCTTACCGTCAACCGACAAGCCCGAATTTAATGCGCCATCTCTTCGCGGCAGTTCTCTGCCCTGAATGCATCCCGGCATTCCGCGGATGGAGCGTACCGCGTGGTAAAAGTTTTGCCATGCGAGGGATAATCACATGTCATTCTCACTCGTGAAAACTCACAAACGGACACTCTTACTCGCACCAATACTCACGTTGCCACTACTGGCGTTCATCTTCACGGCGCACGCCCGAACAAGCGTCGCATTCAACAGCCCGCCCGTGGCCGGGGCCGACGACTACCGCTTGCATGGCCGCACCGAAGTGGCCGCGCCCGGCTTTCTCGGCAACGACGCCGACCCGGAAGGCGACCCCCTCCACATCACCGACCCGCCGGGGTGCAAGGTCACTTCCTCGTTCGGTCAATTCTGTATCCACACGGCCCGCGATGGCGGGTTCACCTACATCCCGCCGCAGGGCTTTGCGGGCGCGGACGCCAGCTTCTACACGGTCTGCGACAATAAGAATGCATGTGTGACGGCGACTATCACGTTCAACGTCGGCAACAGTCCACCTAGCGCGGCGGATGACTTATACTCAGTGCGGGTCGGCAGCTTCATCGAACTCCCGGCACCGGGTTTTCTCGGCAACGACACCGACCCCGAAGGCGACCCATTCTCCGCCGTCGGCGAGCATCCCGTGGGGCAGTGCGGCCCTCTCAACCGCGGGTGGTTCTGCCGGGGCAGCGATGGCAATTTCAGATACACGCCCTCGTTCGACCATCCGGGAACGGACGCCTATGTTTACAGGGCGTGCGACAACCTCGGCGCGTGCTCTACGGCGACCATCACCTTCGACATTTACGTGGAGGCTCCGACGCCGACGCCGACGCCCGTGCCGACTCCGGAACCGACGCCGGAGCCAACGCCCGCGCCTGATCCTTGCAGCGGCGCGGCCTTTGCGAGCGCGAGTGCGACCGCTTCGGTATTCTCTCCCTGCCCGCCGCCGCCTCCGCCGCCCACGCCGACACCGACGCCTGAGCCGCTGATCTTTATTCCGGGCATCGGCGGCAGCAGACTTATCAGTGTGAATGCGGACGGAGAAAGTACAGTATGGCCTGCTCTCAATCCGATACCCGTCGGCAATACGCTGACGCTTGATCCAAACAAACCCCAGAGAAATATCTATGCTTCCGACGCTCTAAGAGAAATCGTGGTCAGGAATCCATTCACAGATAAGATTATTCAAGTGG
Organism: Pyrinomonadaceae bacterium; assembly: GCA_041749275.1. Lineage (GTDB taxonomy): Bacteria > Acidobacteriota > Blastocatellia > Pyrinomonadales > Pyrinomonadaceae > JBGTBQ01. The sequence goes on from JBGTBQ010000435.1 coordinate 4,545, forward strand.
ATTTCTACAAACCTCTCTTGCAGAGACTCGCTGACAGTGGCTACCGAGAGTACGAGGTAGGTAGAGACCCGATTCGACGCACGACCGCAGGCTGCGACCTGAGCCAGAAGGGGAACAACCCGACACTATTCGTGTTTGCTTACGACTGGCGTAAAAGCAATGAGCAGAATGCCGCATTGCTCAAAGATTATGTCGGCTGCGTGCGTAGGTTTTACCCGGACAGAAAACTTAACATTTTGGCGCACAGTATGGGCGGGCTGTTGGCGCGGCGCTACATTCTCGACAACCCCGGCACGCACAACGTTAATAAGGCTATCTCTATCGGCTCTCCGTGGCTCGGAGCGCCTAAAGCGATTCATGTCTTAGAAACCGGAGAGTTTTTTGGAAAATTCCTCTCCGTACAGATTAAAGAGCTGGTCGAGTTCTTTCCGGGCATGCACCAATTGCTGCCCAGCCGGTCATACTTTGCCCTCGGCGGACGACCCTTTGGCGAAGGCAGCGGTGAGGCGCACTGGGACGTGAACCAAGACGGGAAAATGAATACCGAGTACACCTTTAATCAATTAGAAGGCTTGCTTGACGGCAAGCAATTCGTCCGCAGCAAGCCGGCACAGACAAGCAGTGCGTTCCATGATATAGCTGGGCAGGATGATTGGAGGAATGACCATAACGGCGTTCAATACTACCACTTCTTCGGTATTCAGCGTCGTCCTCGGACTATTGGGAAAGTCATTGCCGTCCGAAAAAAGGAGACCGATGGACAAGGGCAAATTACCTATCAAGATGCATACATAACTGAGCTAGAGAAGGGTGACGGCACGGTGCCACAGTTAAGCGCAGAGCGTAAAGCACTAAGGCAAAACCTTAACGCAAGAATGGCGGTCATGCGTGCGTTCGTTCCTGAGCCGGAACCTCCGGGAAGCGCTTTCCCCACAGAATCGGATTCGGTTGTCGAACATCTTGCCTTAACACGAAACCCGAGGGTGCTCGACGCCATACTCCAATCTCTAAAGCCGAAGCCGCCACAGGCTGCAAGACGTTCGCCGAAGGTCAGGCCACGAACGCAGAAAGTTAGCTTTACATGGCGGCAAGAAGGTTCTGATGCGGAAGATGAGCCGACCCAAACAGAACTTGGCGAAAATTTCGACCTTCAAATTTACGGCCTCAATGTAGAGAGCCTACTCGTCACCGACGCTTTCGGGAAAGACACTTCTATAATCGAGGGCACACCGTTCCGAAATGAGTTGGCTGAGGTTGATATTTTCGCAGCGGGCGAAAGGTCGGTTCAACTCCTGCTGCCGGTAGAGATGCCGACGGATCAGTTCTATAAAGTCACGTTCCGCACCATCAATGAACCAAGCGGGATAGAGATTCAGAGAAATAAAGGTTCATCTAGCACGGCGACGCAGGTCATTCGCTATCGTGATTTGAACCTGCCAGCAGGTACGGCCTTGCTGCTTAAGTTCACGCCGCGGGGCGTCGAGGATTTACGTTACGACGGCGACGGCGACGGCACGTTCGAGTCAACCATCACGCCGACAGCTTCAGCAGTGGGCGCAGCGGCGCGAGATACAGCAGCGCCGGTCGTGACTTTCAGCGAGAAAGTGCAGGGCACAAAAAGATCGATCTCTATTACAGCGGAAGATAATGAGACCGGAGTGATGATCGTGCGCTACTCCCTCGACGGCAGGAAATTCCAGTCGTACACCGCCCCATTTGAGCTTGACGCCTGCCAAACCAGAACGGTTTACGCCTTCGCCGATGACAAGGTGGCTAACCGTTCGGAAACCTTCGAGCACCACGTCCCGAACCTGCCCCCGGATGTGAGCCAAGCCCGGCCCGGCGTCGCCACGTTGTGGCCCGCTAACCACAGAATGGCCGACGTATCAATTGAGGGCGTGACCGACCCCGACTGCGACCCTGTCACAATAACCATCACGCGCATCGTACAGGATGAGCCGGTGGACGGTGCAGGCGATGGGAATACGTGCCCCGACGCGCAAGGCGTCGGCGCTTCCGCGGCACAGTTGCGGGCCGAGCGTAGCGGCTCCGGCAACGGTCGCGTGTACACGATCTATTTCACGGCCACGGACAAGCAAGGCAACAGTTCAAAAGGCCGCGTCAAGGTCGGTGTGCCGAAGAGCAGTAACAGCGCTGCTGTGGATGACGGGACGGAATTCGATTCGACAGCGTGCCCTCAGTAGCTTATCAGGCAGATCCTATCTGCCGGTCACCTTAGCGCGCGGGGCAGCGTCAGGGACGGCGTACCGCACAGCCGGAAGAATGTCGCGGCGGATAGCGGGCTACGCTTCGACTCGACGATTTGCGCGGGCGCCGTACAACATTGAAGCCGCGCGATGATAAGCATGGCAGCGTGAGCCGGCGGCGGTAATCTTAACTGCTCGCCCGGCTTCGGCCTTTGTCCGGAGTGCGGGCGGAACAAACGCTGAAGATTGAAAGCGGGTTGGTCACATTCCATGTTGATAGTCAAATATATGCTGATTGGCTTGATGTGCGGGGTGCTTCTTGGAGCGATCATTGTGATTATTGGCGACGGGCCGGCAGCTTTATTTTCCAATGAATCTTCATGGCTAGGACCGAAGAAGGAGTGGACACGCGGATTTATGTTTGGTTTTATGAAATTAGGCGCGATATTGGGAACGATTCTCGGTTTAATCGCCGGGGCGGTCATAACTTTTGTCCGCCGCTAATTCTTTACGACTTTCAACGCGATGATGCACAGCCAGTATAGCCTCGCCTACAACCCCGGCGAGCGGCGCGACGGCAAGAAGCACAAGATTGTCGTCAAGGTGGACGTGGACGGCGACGGCACGCTCGACGATAAGGAGTTCGTCGTCAAGGCCCGACAGTTCTACAACGCGCCGAAGGGATAATTCAGTCTCCGAAACGAGAAAGCGAGAGGCCGCGAGGAACATTCCCCGCGGCCTCTCGCTTTTCAAATTGAGACGGCGGACACAGCCCGCCTCTAAACCAGACTGCAAGCCGATGCGCCAACCACTCTCGCCAATCGCGCTTTCGCTTATTCGATGAAAGTATACCGTTGCGCCGCGCTGTGCCGCGCGAACTGGCTGAAGGAGCGGTGCGCCGACTTATCCGCTTGCAAGCGGCGCTCGGCGGCGACGAGCAGTTCATCAAGCGTGTCGCCGTCTTCGACGAGACGGGCCTGCCCGACGCTCACGTCAAACGCCACCCGCTCCGCGCCCGTCACCGAGGAGTAGTGCCCGGCCATACACGCCTGAACACGCACGGCAATCTCGCCCACTACTTCCGGCGACGTGTCGCGCAAAAGCGCGACGAACCGGTCGCCCGCCTCGCGCACGAGCACGTCCTCGCGCCGGAGTTGCGTGCGTATCTCACCGGCGATCTCTTGCAGCAACAGCGCGCCGCGCCCTTCGCCGCGCGCATCGCTGATCCGGCGAAAGTCGTTCAAGTCCATCGAGAGGATGGTCAACTGATGCTCGTCGGCGGCGGCGCGCGCCCGCTCCTGCTCGAAGAAGGCGCGCAGGTAGAGCGCGTTCGGGAGTCCGGTGAGCTGGTCGGTCAGGCCGCTCGCACGTGTCTCGGCCAACAGCATCGCGCCGTGCAGCGCGTCCGAGGTGAGACTGGCGACCTGCGCCAGCGTCCGCAGTTGGTCTTCCGTATAGCGTTCGATGGAACGCGAGTAGAGCGCCAACGCTCCGAGCGTGCGATCTTCGCGGACGAGCGGGTGGACGGCCAGCGTGCGGTAGCCTTCGAGGCGGCTACCGAGCGCCGAGAGGTCGAGCGCCGGGTCGGTGTTGGCGAACTGCTTGTTGTTGGCAATGACCCAGCCGGTGACGCCCTCGCCCTGACGCACGCCGCGCCCATGGAAGCTGTCGGCGTCCGCCCCTGCCGCGTGCGCGACGCGCGCCGTCGCGCCGCTCTCATCACAGAGGTAGACGGCGCAGGTGTCGAACGGCACGAGCTTTTCGAGTTTGCCGGTCACGACCGAGAGCGTCTCGTAAATGCCGAGGCTTCCGGTGAACTCCTGCGCCAGTTCGTAGAGCGCGACAACCTCGTGGCTCGACTTGTGCGCGGCGAGAATCGCCTGAAGATACTCGGCGGGCTTCTCCGCCGTCATCGCCGCGCTTTCCTCGGCCAGCCCGGCGGCGGGCACGGCCCTGCGAATCGCCTCGGTCTCCTCGACCGCGAGCGGCGTAAAGGATTTCTGTCCCTTCTTGAGTCGCGCGATCTCGGCCTCGAACGTTGGCAGGTTGGCGATGAACAGCTCGACGATGCGCGGGTCGTAAAAGGCGCCGCTCTCCTTCTCAAGTAGTTCGACGGCCTCCTCGCGCGTCATCGCGCGCCGGTACTGGCGGTCTTCGCGCACGGCGTCGAAGCAATCAACCACGGTCAGCACGCGCGCCGTCAAAGGTATCTCTTCGCCCTTGAGGCCGTCAGGGTAGCCCGCGCCGTCCCAGCGCTCGTGATGTGAGCGGACGATGGGGACGAGCGGGTACGGGAACTTGATGCGTTCGAGTATCTGCGCGCCGACGACCGTGTGAAGTTTCATCTTGTCGAACTCGGCGGCGGTGAGTTTACCCGGCTTGTTGAGGATGTAGTCGGGGACAGCAATCTTGCCGATGTCGTGTAAGAGCGCACCGGCGTGCAGCGCCTCGCGCTCTTTGCCGGTGAGACCGAGCAGGCGGGCCATGCCATCGGCGTAAATCTGCACGCGCTGAACGTGCTCGTGCGTAATCTGATCTTTCGCGTCCACCGCGGTGGCGAAGGCTTCGAGGGTGCGTAGATGCAGCGCGCGCGTCTCTTCGATGTGCTGGTGCGCGGCCTCAATGTTTTTGAGGTAGGGGCGGTAGGCGAGGTAGTTCGCCAGCAACACCGGCACCGTAAAGACGACGGCGACGAAGCCGTAGTAGTAGATGAGCGCATTGACGACCGCCGCCGTCAGCGCCCCCGTGAAGTAAGTGATGAAGACCCAGCTATAGCTCTCGCGCCATGTGCGGAGCATTGGCTTGCCGCTCTTGAGCGCGACGAGCGCCACCACCAGCCCGTGGTTGATGATGGCCTGCGCGACGGCGAGCATACCGAGCGCGAGCGCGTAAGCCGGGAAGGTCTCGCGGCTGTGCGCGAGCAGCCGCACGTCGCCGAAGTTGAAGGCGACGAGCGCGCAGGCGAGGTAGAGCGCGCAGCAGATGAGCGCGATGTTCGAGGCGAAGGTGAGCCAGCGACGTGTGACGCGCGCCGACTCGCTCGCCGTGGCCGCCGCGGCGACGAGCACGCCAGCGTCCGCGCCGCACAACAGCACGGTCAGAAAGATAATCGTATCCGAGGCCGTGACGACGCCGCGGTCGCCCGGAATCTTCGAGGTCGGAAACCAACTCGCGCCAACCGCGAGCAGCGCCAATGCAAAGAGATGCGAGTCCGCGCCCGCATCCGCGACGCGCCACAGCGACAGCCCCAACAGCCCCGCGCCGCACACGACGAGCAGCAGCCTGAAAGCCGTCAACAACACGCTTCGTTTCCTGTCTTCCATCGCTCACCCCACGACGCGCACGGGCTTTGGCCCGGACGCATTTTTTTGCGGCTGGAATTTTTAAATGGAGGGGTTTGAAATGAAGGGCAAGAACACGCGAAGGCTCGCCACACCTGTGGGCGCCCAGAAAATCGTCAGCGAGATTCGTGCCATGCCCTCATCAGAGGCTTAAGTTTCTGAAAACAAGAGGATTAGGACGGAGAGGAAGAGAGCCGCCGCCGGCGCGGTTCATGCCACTTTGACCGCGTTGACCGATAACGGCTGACCGGGATGCGGCAATGTGACCGGACGAGATGGAATGGCGGAACGTAGATTTCTGATGGCGGATTGATAAGAAGCTGCCTGTCTTTAATCCGCAATCGCTTCAATCGAAACTGACGAGCATGGGACGCGGGCGCTCTGAACGCTTGGCGGTCGCTCGCGCATTGTCTCCGTGTCCCAATCTGGTCAGGACTGAGTTAGACCCCGTGGAGCCGCAGGCGAAACTCGTCGTTGAAAACCTGTACATCGGCCTTGCGACCCGCGAAGAGTCGCGCTTCGCGCAGGAGCATCGGCAGGCCGCCGCGCGGGAGCGTGAGTCCGTAGGCTGGGCTGCTAAAGATGGCGGCGAGTTGCGGGTTGAGGCGCTGCGGCACGCCGTAGCGTATTGCGCGTTGCATCACCGGCGCGAAGCCGTTCGTGCGGCGCGGGTTCGACACTTCAATCGAGTGGTCGAAGATGTGCAGGCGCGTCGTGGCGCCGGCGAGCGAGAGGTCGCGGTGTGCGAGCGCGTTCGCCAATCCTTCGGCGACGGCCCAGCGGTGATAGTTCGCGCGCGCCGCCACCGGAGCCTCCACCTCTTTGCCGGGGAACGAATGCGGGCGCTTGTCCCACAAATCGCAGTAGCGCTCGACGAAGCGCAAGCTCGATTCATAAAGAGTGTGCAGGTTCCCTTTAAGTTGGACGGACTCGATCTTCGGCGACTGCGGGGTATCGCCCGCGAAACGAACGGCGTTGATGGCGGCGCGCGGAAGGAGTTCGGCAACGCGCTCATCGCGCCCGAAGAGGAGCAGCCCCGCGACCGTCGGCGCGACGCCAGCAGCCGCGCCGTAGGCGCTCGGGACGGCGAGCGCGAGGTCGCGCTCAAGCACTTCGGCGGTCGGGTAACCTGCGTCGGCGCGGGCGTGCGCGTAGGCGTCGCCTTCGAATTCGCGGACGAAGCTCCACAGGTGGGCTTCGTCCATGTCCTCCAGTCCCGCGCCCACCGCCGCGATATTCTCGAAGCGGATGGGGCGCGCTTCGTCCATGAGCGCGGAGAGTTCCTCACGCGACGCCTCGCGCTTTTCCGCCCCGATGCGTAGGAAGTAGCGCCCGTCTCGCGTGCGGTAGGGACGGCGCTTGCCCACCACGTCGAGCGCGACGACGCGCAGGCCGTTGTCGAAGGCGACGATGTCAATGAGCGGAAAGAGCGGCGGAGCGATGTCCTCGCGGCAGATGCGGACGAGTTCATCGCGCACGGCTTCGGCGTCGTCCACGCCCTCGACGCGCAGGTTGTCATTGACGCCGAAGACGATCAGTCCGCCGCCCGTGTTGGCTAAGGCGACGATGCCTTGCGCGATCTTCTCCGGATTGGAGAGTTTGACTTTGAGTTCGAGGAAGGTATCTTCGCCGCCGCGCACGAGCGTCATCAACTCCGCGCGCGAGGTCTGTGGGGCGGCGGTCGTCAGATATTCCTGAAAGGTGCGTTCGCCGAGCGGTTCGTGACGCTGGTTGCGAAATTTTCTGCGAGCCATTTGTGTCGAGACGGGGCTGCAAAACCCGCCCGGATACCCGCGGCTCTGCGACTCGATGGAGCGCGCGAAACAGCCTCGCCCGTTAAGACATAAAGGCACAAAGAAGAAACATAAAGTCAGCGTCTATGATTTTCTTTGCGCCTTCGTATCTTAACGGTCGAGCTGCCGCGCTCGCCGAGGTCGAGAGGTACCGGGGCACCTCTGGGATTAACGAACGGCGCACAAAAACGGCGCCGCTCAACCTAGAATCTGGCCGCCCTCTTCGCCGGTCTTGCCGGTTACGGCCTCTAAAATTTCAAGCTCGCGCCGCGCGAGCGTGCGTCCCTGACTCGAAATCAACAACAGATAAAGCCCGATAGCGGCGGCGGCGAACAGCGCGAGTATAACATACTTGACGAGGTGGCTCTCCGCGAAGTGCGCGGCGGCGATTGATGCGAGCGGCGGCGCCGCGAGCGCGATGAAGATGGGCACGAGCAGCAACCCGGCGACGCCCGAACGGTTCATGCGCTTGCCGAACTCGACGCGCTTCGGGAAGTGGAGCGAGAACCAGTTGCCGGCGAGCGCGAACAGCGCCGCATAGGTGGTGAACGCGAGCGCCGCGAAGAGCAGCGTCCACGTCGAGAGGTCACGGAAGACAAGTCCGCCCGCCAACGTCGCCGCGAGCGCGAAGACGGCGGCCACGAACGTCAACGCGATATTCTTCCCGACCAGAATCTTCCAACGTTCGACCGGCGCGAGCACCAGCGCGCGCAAGCCCGCGCCGTCATAGCCGAAGAGGTTGGTCGAAAGCGGCGAGACGAGCATGAAGACGTAGAGCACGCTGAAGATTGTGCCCGCGCCCTCGGCGTAAGGGCTGAAACTCTCCCATCCGCTCCGCCGCGCCCCCGAACCCATCGGCGCCAGACGCAGCACGACCGTCAGCCCCACCGCCATCAGCGCGACCACTTTCAACTGCGGGTTGCGAAGCGCGTAACGCAGTTCCTTCTCCACGAGCGCCGACATCTGCGCCGACACAAGCGGCAACCACCACCCCGCATACCGACCGGACGGCTCAGTCTTCCGCACTCTCCTCTCTCTCGCTCGCCCCTTTCCGCCTCCGCCGATGCCTAACGCCGTGCGCCGCGCGATGCGATAGGTGACGAAGACGAAGACCAGCGTGTAGGCCGCGAGCGTCAGGAGCGCCGCCGCGAAACTCGCTCCGCCTCCTTCGCGCAAGCCAACGGTCAAGGCAACGGCGGCGGCCCCCGGCGGCGTCCAGCGCACGCCGCGAAAAGACTCCGCGTGGCGCGCGAAGGAGGGTGCAAGCTGCCCCATCAACGCGCCCGACAAACCCAGCACGCCGCCCAAAAGCGCCAGCACCGTCTCGCCGCGCGTGCGTCTTCTCCTCATCAGCGAGCCGATGGCCGTCGAAAGCATCTTCGACAGCGACAGCCCGCACGCGAACGCGGCCAGCGCCAGCAGAAGTGCGCGCACGACGTTCCCCGTCGCCAGCCCTGCCCCTAGCGCGAGTCCGAAGACCGCCGGTCCCGCGAAGATCGTCGAGAGGCTGACCAACTCGCTCAAGAAGTCAACCGCGAAGAGTTTCGCCAGCGAGACCGGATAGAGCAACAGCCGCCCCGCATCGAACCGGCTGCCGCCGCCAATCCCCAGCGGCGCGAACGCCCACAGCATGTAGACCATCACGAAGATGAACAGCAGGAGGAACGGGGCTGTCTCTCCGGCCCGCGCGCCGTCGCCGCGCGCTTCATCGGACACGAGCGCATAAGCCGCGACCCCCAGCGCCGCCCCGACGCCGAGCGAG
>JBGTBQ010000436.1:0-14359 GCA_041749275.1 Pyrinomonadaceae bacterium
AGGCCGCCACGCACGCGCAGCAGGCCGGCGTCCGCAGGCTGGTCGCCTACGCGGCAGCCGCGCCGCTCGCCCTCGCCTTCGTCTTCCTGCTCACGGCGTGGGTGCTGAGGGCGTCGGACGCGAGCGCGCTCGACCAAAGCATCGCCGAGGAGAAGGCGACGGCCGCGAAGCTCAGGCAGGCCAACGCCGACTACGAGGCGGCGAAAGCCAACTTCGCGGTCATCGGCAACCTCATCACCCAGATCACGTCACTGCGCGACAAGCAATCGGACGCCTACCAGCTCCTCGTCGAACTCAACAGCAGGTGGCCGCAGGGCACGCCCTGGTACGTCTCCGAGATCAACAGCACCGGCAACCAGATAGAGGTCAAGGGCCGGGCGCGGGACGAGCAGGCGTTGACCGTGTTCGTCCGCGCGCTGGAGAACTCCGAGGGCGTCTTCACGAGCGTCACCGAGAGCCACAGCGACCCCAACAACAGTGTCGGAGGCGGGGGCCTCCCCCCCGCCCTCTCGCAAAACGGGCAGCAGCAGAAGTCCGCGCCCGTCGTGCAGTTCTTCGTCAAGGCGACGTACACGCCGAGGAACGATGACTCAGGGGTCGGTGCGGCCGCAGCGCGCGTCCCGGTTCTAAACGCCTCCCAGGAGGCGAAGGGTAAATGACAGTGAGCCAGAGAACGACAACCAGGCAGAAGAAGGGCGGCGCGAAGGTGAGCCTCGTCGGGCGCGCGGTCAAGGCGGGCCCGCCGAAGGTGCTCGCCGGAATGACCGCCCTCGCCCTCGTCATCGCCGGGCTGAGCTACTGGCAGTTCTTGATGGCCGCCGACGCGACGAACCAGGCGAAGCGGGGCGAGCTGAAGGAACTCCGCAAGCAGAACGCCATCGCCAGCACGGTGCAGGAGACGCGCCCCACGTTCCTCGCCGAGTACCGTCGCGCGAAGGCCGTCTACGAACGGGGCCGAGAGCTCCTGCCGAGCAGCACAGAGCTGTCGCGCGTGATGTCGGCGATTCAGATCGTCGCTCGGAAGAACGGCGTCCGCATCACGCTCTTCGATGCCTCGGCGCTCGGCGGCAAATCACCCCTCGACGGCGGCGCACCTCCCGCCGCGGTAGCAAAGGCCGTCAAGCCGGACGCCGAACAGGGCGCGACGGCCGCCCCGGCGCAGGGCGAGCCGAAGAACATCCTGAAGGAGAGAGTCATCCCCACGCAGGTCGTCGGGCGGCACGCCTCGGTCATGAACTTCTTCCGCGAGGTCGCCGCTTACGGACTCATCATCCACGCCCGCGACCCGAAGATCGTGTCACTGGGCGGGCAGGAGTCGGTCAACGTCAAGCTGGTCGCATTCGAGGCCCCGCCGAGCGAGGCGCTCCCCGCCGACCCGCCCGATCTCATGACTTCGTCACTGGCCGCAAAGCAGGGAGGTGCGAAGTAATGAAGACATCAGGCGTAAACAAATACCGCCTCCTCTACGGCCCGGTCGGCATCGTGCTGGCCGTCTGCGTCGGCGTCGCCGTCGCGTGGGCCGAGCGTTCCGTTCTGGGCTCGTCCGAGAGCATTGAACTGAACCAGGCTCAACTGGCCGAGGCGCGTAAAGAGGCCGAGGCGAAGATCCCCCGCCTGTCCGCGGACACCGAAGCCCGCCTCGCGGCGGCTAACTTCCCCCAGCTCCCGCCGGTCTCGATTGCCATCGACCCTTCGGCCGACAGGTCAGGCTTGAGCGGCACGAAGGCACAGGGCGGCTTGGCGGGCTTGGCCCCCGGCCCCGGCGCGAGAATCCCGCAGGCACCGGCCGTACCGACAGAGCCGGACTTCGCCACGAGGTACTCGCAGTGGGCGACGGAATACAAGGCCGCGGCCGACGCGCTGCGCCCGCGCCCGTCGCGGACCCGCGCCTACCTGCTCTCCGAGTTGTCCCCCACGGGGCGTTTCGGCCGCAAGGGCAAAGAGGGCGTCTATTTCAAGAGCGCCGCCGACAAGAGTGAATTCCTCGCGGTCATCGGGACTCAGTTCTACGACGCCGAGCTTACGGCCGTCAGCCCCGCCGGCCCCGTCTTCCGCCTGAAGAATGGCACCACCAGGACGGTGAAGTACGCCGCCGAGAACGTGGAGCCTTCGACCATCCAGCCCTCCGCCACGCCCGCACCGCCGGAATCCGCGGATAAATCCCCCGACCGATAGCGCCACCGAAGAAGGAACCCCCGAGATGAAGCTTACAAGACCCGCCAAACTACTACTCGTCATCGCGCTCACGCTGCACTCCGGAGTGCTGCGCACGGCCGCGCTCGCGCAGACGGTTCAAACAGCCGTCTTCACGGGGATGATCAGGAACGCCGGCGCGGGCGTCCCCGGCGCCGACGTGCGCCTGCGCCCACTCGCCAGCGGCCGGGACATCGTCGCCTCGACCAACCATCAGGGCCGGTTCGTCTTCACGAACGTACAGCCGGGGGACGCGCTGCTCATAGCCATCCACGGCAAGAAGACGGCGACGCGCTTCGTCAGGCTCAAGGCCGGCGACAACGCGGCAGACCTCGCCCTCGACGAACAAGCGCCACCGGCGGCCACGGGTTCCATCTCCGACAACGAGATCGTCGTCGAGTACACGCAGGGCGACGAGGCGCACCAGCGCCAGCGGAAGGTCGATGAGCAGGGCAAAGGCGGCGCATCTCCCCAGATCACCGCGCCCTCCGTCTCTTATGAGGCTGCCGGGACGAAAGAGGAAGTCGCGGCCAGCGCCACTCCCACGAAGACCGCCACGCCCGCGCCCGCACCCGTCGCCGCGACCGCCTACGTCTCGCCACTGTGCGACCCCAAGTTCAGGGGCGAGCCGGTGGAGTTCGAGTTCAAATCCGCCGTGAGCTTCGGCCGCCTCGTCGACCAGCTCAACTCGGAGTTCGGCGCGCGCATCCTGCTCGACAACGACGTGCAGCAGCTTCCCGTCCAGGTCACGCTCTCGGACGGCCCTTGGACGTCCGTGCTGCGCTCGCTCCTCGTCTTGAATGACCTCGACACCATCTGCCTCGACGACGGCTTGGTCGCCATCGGCAAGCGCACCAAGATTCAGCAGATTCAGGAGCAGCGCCGACTGAGCGCGCCGCTCGTCACCGACTACATCGAGGTCAAGAACCTCCAGACCGCCGAGGGCAGTCCCGTAGACCCGTCGGGGCAGCCGCAGGGCACGACCGGCTCGACCCTCGACACCCTTGAGACGCAGGTGCGCGAGCTGCTTCGCGCCGCCGACAAGCGCGCCGAGTTCCGCCGCGTCCCCGGCACCAACATCTTCTACATCGCCGCGGTCGCCGAGCAGATCGACCGCGCCAAAGAGTTGATCGCGCTGGCCGACAGGCCGCCCTACCAGGTGTACATGGAGGCCCTCATGTACACGGTCAACAACACGCAGCGCAAGGCGCTCGGCGGCGAGTTGGCCGTCGTCGTCGGTAACGGCGCGGGGACGAACCTCGGCGGCTTCACGACGATGCCGAACAACCGGGGCGGCGGCGACGGCAACAACGGCTCCGGCACCTCGGGTATCAACCCCGGCGGCATCCCCGGCCTCGGCACGGGCTTCACGCAACCCACGGGTCTGACCGCGCCTAACCCGGCGATCAGCATCGGCGCGACGGGCGTCTTCGGCACGGCGCAGTTCTCCGCGCAGTACACGGCCGCGCAGTTCCGCGGGCTCCTCAACGAGCAGGCCCGGCCGAACGGCATCGTGATGAGCGGGCAGACGTTCCGCATCGACTCGGGCCTCCAGATACCCATCACGATCCCCGCCATCGTGGGCGGCAGCTCAACACAGGGTCAGCTCAGGTTCCTCGAAGCCGGCATCATCGGCAACATCACGCCCTTCGTCAGCTCCGACGGCAAGACCATCACCGTCCGCGTCAGGCTGGAGAAGAATAGCGTCGATACGAGCGTCGCCGGCGAGGGCGGCAACCCCGGCATCAACCGGAACAGCGCGCAGACGATGTTCCAGATCCCGGACGGCGTGACGGTCGTCCTCGGCGGCCTCTCGACCGACTCGCTCTCCGACTCGCTCACGAAGACCCCTTTCCTGGCCGACATCCCAGGGCTAGGCGAGTTGTTCAAGAAGAAGGAGAAGAACGAGATCCGCACGGTCTTCTACTACGCCATCAGGTTCCGAATCATCCCGAGGGGCCAGCCCTTCCCGCAGCCCGCGCTGCCGAGCGACGCCACGACGGACACCGTGCCCGCGCCCGACCCGCAGAGGCTCTCGCCCTACAGCACGGAGAGCAAAAGCAAGCGCCGCCCGTAACGAACCTGAGACGAGCCGAGAGCAGGAGTTGATGAAGTCATGAGCACAGAGGAAAGGGAATTTACAGGCGGGGGGCTCGCGCGCGGGCACAGGGGCATGCTGGCCGCCTCGACCGAGGAGGCGCGCTACGAGCGGCTGGCCCAGCTCGCGCTCCTCCTGCCGGAAAAGGACGCCCGCGAGAACGAAGCCCTCATCCTCGACCGGAGCCCCGAGGGCACTTTCACCGTCGGGATGATCGACCCCGGCAACTTCCTCGCGGAGAAGAACGTCGCGCGCGCCCTCGGCGTGGACACCAGCGACATCGACGCGCGTGAGGTGCCGCGCTCGGACTTCGAGCAACTCTTCCTGACGGCCTACCGCAGCGAATACTCGGCCGTGGCGAGGGTCGGAGAGGCCGAGCCGCACCGCACGGTGTCCTGGGCGGACATCAACCCGGAGAGCGAAGCCACGGAGCCGGCGGCCGTCGCCTACGAGGAGCCCGCGCAGGTCAGCGCGTCGGGCTTCACCGTCCACGTCGAGTTCGTGCTCAGGGAAGGCGCGCGCCGCGGGGCGAGCGACGTGCATTTCAAGCCGGGGCCGAGATTCGGCGGCATCTACTTCGAGATCAACAACGAGCTCTACACCTTCTCCGAGAACGTCCCGCGCGACGAAATGGAGAAGATCGTCCGCACGCTGGCCGACATGGCGGGCCTCAACGAGTACGAGCTGCCCTACGGCAACAAGGACGCGGGCGTCCAGATGGTGCTCCCCGTCAAGGGCAAGAGCCAGAGCGCCAAGACGACCATGCGCCTCGCGGCCGCGCCCGCGCTCGACGGCATCGACGTGACGGTGCGCTACCTCAACCAGGAGTTCCGCGACTTCCACGAGATGGGTCACGAGCCGGAGCAGACGGAACTCTTCCTCGACGCCAGCAAGCACCACAACGGACTCATCATCGTGACGGGGACGACCGGCTCGGGCAAGTCCACGCTACTCGAAGCCATCCTCCGGCGCGCGACCGCCGACAAGAAGAAGAACACCATCAACATCGGCGAGCCCATCGAGTACGAGGACTCCTGGCGCACGCAGATCCCCATCACGAAAGACTACCAGTGGGCGATGGCGCTGGAGACAGCGCTCAGGAAGAACCCGAAGATCATCGTCGTCGGCGAGATACGCAACGAGGAGGTGGCTCAAATCGCCTTCCGCGCGGCCTACACCGGCCACCTCATCCTGACCACGCTCCACACCAACGATATCGCGTCCACCTTCAGCCGCCTCTCGAACCTGAAGATACCGGCCTACGACCAGGGCGAACTCATCAGGAGCATCACCTCGCAGGCTCTCGTCAAGGTGCTATGCGAGAAGTGCAAGACGCCCGACCCGCGCGCGCAGCTCATCGCCTCCAACATCGTCGAGAAGGTGTTCCCCGACCGCGAGGACATGCGGGAGGCGGTCAGGGCGGCGGCGCTCAGAGAGTCGCCCTTCTTCATGGCGGGCCGCGGCAAGGGCGTCGGCCCGGACAAGGTCGGCTGCGTCGAGTGCAACTTCACCGGCTACACGACGAGGACGGCCATCGCCGAAGTCCTCAACATGGCGCCGGACCTGTCCTCGATGATCGGCCTCGGCATGAGGGGCGACCAGACGGTCGAGTTCGCCGTCAACAGGTACGGGATGATGTCTCTGGCCGAAGCCGCCGCCAAGAAGCTCCTGAGGGGCCAGACCTCCTACGCCGAGGTCGAGCAGTGGCTCAAGCCCCCGCCACGAAAGAGGGCGGAGAAGTCCCGCTCCACGAGCCGCCCCTACGCGCAGCCACACGGCGCGACGGCGCACGGCGAGGACGAGCGCGACGAAAGCATCATCGAGGCCGAGTACACGGACGTCGAAGAGGCCGCGTGAGGCCCGCACAGCAGAGGTAACAGAAGATGAGAAGAAGAACAGACCGAGGTTTCTCCCTCATAGAGTTGTTAATCGTCGTCGCGATCATCGGCATCATCGCCGCCATCGCCATCCCGAGCATGATCGCCAGCCGACGGGCCGCGGGCGAGGGGACTGCGAAAGTGAAGCTCGCCCACGCCGCCGGGCAGGAGCGTTTCTACCGCTCGACGCTCAGGAAGAACACATACGCCACGCTGGCCCAACTTCAGGCGACGGTGGCGGGCGGCGCGCCGATCCTCAGCGCGGGCGACGTGACGGCGAGCGGCTGGACGTTCTCGGAGGTGCCGGGCTCGATCACGGCCACCACCTTCGGTCTGCGCGCCCTGCCTGCCGAGAACAACCCGGCCGACCGGAGCTTCGTGGTCTTCGAGGACAACGAACTCCGGCGCTGCCCGAGGGGGGGCCCCTGGACGAGGGACTGCGCCCGCGTCGAACAGTAACCACAGGCATCATTCAGACGAATCCGAGGAAGACATGGCAGCCACACTAGAGACCCCCGCCGGGACGCCCGCGAGCGGAGCCAGAGAGCCCGAACTAATCATCTTCAACTACTCGGGCACTGACCCACTGGGCACCCGCGTCAAGTATTACCTGTTCGCGGAGGACGACGAACAGGCCCGCAGGTCGCTGGAAGAGTCCGGCCTGACGGACGTCGAAGTGTGGGCTCGGCGCGAAGACCTCATGACGCGCCTCGGCCGTAAGAAGAAGGTCTCGCGCACCGACATCGGCATCTTCGCCCTCCAGCTCGCGCAGCGCACGAAGGCCAACCAGCCCGTCCGCTTCGCCGTCGGCGAGATGGCGAAGATCAGCACGCACCCGACGATGCGCGCCGCCCTCTACGACGTGCGCGACGCCATGAAGGGCGAGGCGCTGACCGTGGCGGACGCCTTCCGCAAGCGCCCCGACGTCTTCCCCGAGTCGTTCGTCAAGATCCTCGCCGTCGGGGCGAAGGAGGGCGACCCGACCAACATGCTGCTCAGGTACGGGCAATCGCAGATCAAGACCGCCGAGAACATCTCGCGCATCACGAGCGCGCTCATCTACCCCGGCGTCATCCTCGCGCTCTCGCTCGTCATCGTCTTCATCCTTTGCTACTACGTGCTGCCGCAGATGGAGGAGATGTACAAGGGCCTGCTGGAGACTTCGCAGGCGCAGCTCCCATTGATGACGCGCATTCTGCTCGGCATCTCCCGCAACATCACGAGCCTGCCGGGCATCGCGGCCATCGTGGGCGCGGTCGCGGGCATCGTGTGGCTGTTCAAGTGGGCGCGCACCCCGGCGGGGGCCGAGTTCTTCGGCCGGAGGATGTTGAAGTGGCCTCTCATCGGCGAGGTGCTGAGAACGTTCAACGCGGCCTACACGACCCGCCTGATCGCCATCCTCAGCAACGTCATGAAGCCGTCGGAGTTCCTGCAAGAGATCAGTGAGGCATCCATCAACGCCGTCTACGGCGACACGCTCGCCTCCATCAAAGAGGCGCTCACCAAACACAGGCTCAAACTGAAGACGGCCGTCATCCCGTACTCGTGGCTGTTCACCGACATGTTCGCGCCGGCCGTCGCCACGGCCGAGGACACCGGCGACCTGACGAAACTCCACGACACGGCCGACCTGCTCGACTACGAAGTGGAGAAGTCCATCACCCGCCTCTCGAAGCTGGCCGAGCCGATCTCAATCGCCATCGCGGGCACGATCATCGCCATGCTCGTGATGGCTGCTTACTGGCCTTTGTTCAGTCTCATCGGCCAGCTCAGCAATAAGCACTGACCTGGAGGGAGCGGCGGGCGCGCGCGACACAGGTGAGAGCCAACGGCGACTTTTTGCTGTTGAGCTTCGAGACGA
The DNA here is from genome assembly GCA_041749275.1 of Pyrinomonadaceae bacterium. Lineage (GTDB taxonomy): Bacteria > Acidobacteriota > Blastocatellia > Pyrinomonadales > Pyrinomonadaceae > JBGTBQ01. Next base: position 8,030 of record JBGTBQ010000436.1, read on the forward strand.
CCCTGTAAGCGCGATGAGGAAACCGCAAGAGATGAAAGAGACACGCAACGATGGTGGCCGCCAACACCAGCAATCCTCCGAGACCTTCGCACAGCACCTCAAAACGTGCGGGGCCTGCTGGAGCGGACGACCCTGTGAGACGGGTAAGAGATTGAAGAGGGGTAGATGAGAGTAGAAAGACAAACGCCGAAGGTGAAGACGCGGGGGGGAGAGTCCGGCGCGATTCTCGTCGAGGCCATCATCGGCCTCGTCATCTTCACCGTCGTGCTCCTCTCCGCGGCCCAGTTCCTCCGCTGGAACGTCGAGCCCCTGCTCATGAAGGAGCGGCAGGACAAGGCGGCCAAGCAGGCTGAGTCACTCCTCAACGAACTCGCCGCGCGGAGGAACGCCGACCTCCCCGCCGGCGGAAGCTTCGCCGTCACGGCGCAGGGCGACCCGACCCGCAACGCGGACAACTCCGTCACGCTCAACTGCACGACCAGCTACTGCGACCAGATCGTCGCCACCCCGCAGGCCGCCGGGACCGCGTTCGACTTCGTCCGCGCCGCCTTCGGAGCGGCGCCGCCCGCGAACGGGATGCAGATTTACGTCCGGGCGTGGCGGGTCGAGACCGTAGACGCGGCGCGCAACTTCCGCCGCATCACCGTCGCCGTCTTCCCCGTAGGGTCGGGCGAGCCGCTGGCGGTACGCAAATCGGAAGTAGTGCAGAGGTGAATCGAACCGCGAGGCAGTTCTCATGAAAGAAGGTGCCGGGCGCTCCGCGCTCAAATTATTTCTCACATTCATGGCAGCCTGCCTCGCCCTGTTCGGGCTGCTCGCGGCCGCCGCGGAACTCTACCTTGAAGGGTCCGTGGCGATGGCCCTGGCCGCGCTCGCGGCCTTCGGGGCGGTGCGGCTCAAGGCGAGAAATGTCGCCGAGCAGAAAGGCTAACCAGAGGAACGGAAGAGGACGAGGAGATTTATCGTGGCGTTCATCAAGGAAGAAAACGAAGAGACCCCAAACCAGAGAAACGGCGCGGCCCGGCACACCCCCCGCGTCCTCGTCGCCGACGACGACCCGAGCGTCCGGGTGCTCTTCCCCGAAATGCTGAGCGGCGACTACTACTGCCACGTCGTCACGTCGGCCGAGGAGGCGCAGGAAGTGCTGCACCAGGACGACGACTTCCAGCTCATCGTCAGCGACGTGAGGATGGGAGGCATGAACGGCATCGATCTCGTCAGATACGTCCGCGCCCGCCACGCCCACATACCCGTCATCATCATGAGCGGCGCGGGCGAGATCGAGATCACCGTCGAGGCCTTCCGGGCCGGCGCCTGCGACTACATCTTCAAGCCCTTCGACATGATCGACATGGGTGACGCCGTCGTGCGCGCCCTGAATCGGCCCGCGCCCATCAGTGAGGAACAGATCAGGGAGATGCGCTGGAACGCCTCGGCGGCGGCGCTGGCCCTCGCACGCGGCTGCAAGGACAACGAGACGAGCGGGCACGCGGCGAGGGTGGTTCACTTCAGCCTCCGCCTGGGGCGCGAGATGGGACTCGGCCACGAAGCGATGATTGCCTTAAAGCTCGGCTCACGCCTCCACGACATCGGCAAGATCGGCGTGGACGACCGCGTGCTGCGCAAGCCGACGAAGCTCGACGAAGGCGAGTGGGAACAGATGAAGCAGCACCCGCGCAAAGGCATGGAATTAGTCATCGGCGCCGACCTGCCGGAGGCGGCGGCGCGGGTCGTCGGCCAGCATCACGAACAGTGGGACGGCTCCGGCTATCCGCGCGGACTGCGCGGCGACGAGATAGACACACCCGCGCGCATCTTCTCCGTCATCGACGCCTTCGACGCCATCACTTCCGACCGCTGCTACCGCCGCGCGCAAAGCTACGAGGCGGCCCTCGCGGAACTCCGCAGGTGCTCCGGCACGCAATTCGACCCGGCGGTCGTCGAGGCTTTCGCCAGAGTCCCGCCGGGAGACTGGGTCAGAATCAGAAGCCACTACGGAGACGACGAACACCTCGCTTCCGCGGTCGCCTGAAGCCGACACCGACAAGAACATGGATAACCCGTCACTAACACAACTGCTCGAATTAATGGTCAGACGCCGCGGCTCCGACCTCCACATCACGACCGGCTCCGCGCCCCGCATCCGGGTCGACGGCGACCTCCACCCGCTCGACGACTGCCTCCCGCTGACGGCCGAGACGGCGCGCGAACTCATCTACGCCCTGCTCACCCAGCCGCAGCGCGAGAGGTTCGAGGGCGAGCTCGAAATCGACTTCTCCTTCGAGCTGACCGGCGTCTCGCGCTTCCGCGCCAACGTCTTCGACCAGCGCGGCGGCATCGCCGGCGTCTTCCGCGCCATCCCTTACGAGATCAGGACGTTCGAGACCCTCGGACTGCCGCCGGTCGTAGACGGCCTGTGCGACCGCCCGCGCGGCCTCATCCTCGTCGCCGGGCCCACCGGCTCCGGCAAGTCCACGACGCTGGCGGCGATGATCGACAAGATCAACCGCGAGCGCCACAAGCACATCCTGACCATCGAAGACCCGGTCGAGTTCACCCACCGCCACAAGAACTGCCTCGTCAACCAGCGCGAGGTCGGCGGCAACACGCGCGGCTTCGCCGAGGCGCTGCGCTCGGGACTGCGCCAGGACCCGGACGTGGTGCTCGTCGGCGAGCTGCGAGACCTCGAAACCATCGAGGCGGCGCTCCGCATCGCGGAGACCGGCCACCTCACCTTCGCCACGCTCCACACCAACACCGCGCCCTCGACCATCACCCGCATCGTGGACGTCTTCCCGGCGATGCAGCAGCCGCAAGTGAGGACACAGCTCTCGCAGGTGCTCGAAGGCGTGCTGTGCCAGCAACTCCTGCCGCGCGCGGCGGGTGAAGGCCGGGTCATGGCGCTCGAAGTCATGGTGCCGAACTCGGCCATCAGGAACCTGATCCGCACCGACAAGATTCATTCCATCTACTCGGTGATGTCGACGGGCCAGGGCGAGGAGATGCAGACCCTCAACCAGTCGCTCGCCGACCTCTACACGGCGGGGGAGATAGACCTGCCGAACGCCCTGAGGTGCTCGTCAGACCCGCTCGAGCTGAGGGAGATGATCGGGGCCAGGTCCGCGACCCTCTCCACCATGATCGGGACGGAAGGCGCCGGCACGGGGCGCGGCCTGCTGGCAGGCTCGCTCGGCAAATAAGTCATTGAAGGAGTGAACCCCCAGATGGGAGACCGGAAGCCCGCGGCCACCCGCCGCAACGGTGAAGAAGGTTCGGCCATCATCGTCGCCCTCATCATGATGGCGGTACTGATGACCGTGTCGCTCGCGGCCACCTCCGTCCGCGTCGCCTCGGCGCGCGGGGCCGACAGCCGCGAGCGACAGCAGGACGAGTACTGGGGGGCGCGCTCCGGGGCTTCCGCCGTCGAGGCCAGCCTGCGGACTGACATCCCGGCGAGGTACGACGCCGACGTCGCCAGCGCCAAGCAGATGGCGGGAGCGCGCACGCTTCCGTCTTTCGACGGCCAGAGCATCACCACCTCTCAAAGCAGGCCGGTGATGAACACGGACGGCCAGCGCACGTCGAACGACATAGCCTCCTGCACGAGCCTTCTAGGTAACATCAACTCGTGGGCCTCGGCCCGCCTCCGGATAGCCGAGGCTTACGCGCAGCAACTCGGCCACAACGCGCGCGTGGCCGTCTTGCGCGAAGCCTTCAGGCCGCAACTCGCCGGGGGGAACGCCTTCGCCGAAGGGGCTTACGCGCTGGAGTTCTACATCGACGCCGCCGCTGGCGAGAACGGTCGCGTGCGCCCGTCCGGCCTCGTCATGCTCGGCCCGGCCGTACAGGGTTGCAACACCACCGTCACGCTCGACACGAGTCCGTCCACCATCACTCAGGGGCAGACAGCCTCCCTCGTAGTCACCTACGAGAGCGCCACCAGGATCGTCGTCACTGAATCGGGCGGGGCCGTCATCGCCAACCAGGTCGTCACGGAATCCGGCGCGACCCAGACAATCTCATTCAACGTCACGCCGGCGACGACGACCACCTACGTCGCCACCGCGACCAACGCGACCGGCTGCCGGGCCGACTCCGCGCCGCAGACTCTCACGGTCACGATCCCGCCGCCGCGCATCGTCCTGTTCGAGGCGAACCCGAGCTGCATCATCCTCGGCGGAAGTTCCACACTCCGCTGGACGATCCAAGGGGCCACGAGCGCGACCATCAACGGCGTGGCCGTCAACCCCACGAGCGGAAGCGGCCCGGTCAGCCCGACGGCCGACACCACCTACACGTTCGTCGCTTCCAACTCCAGCGGCTCGACGCAGGCCCAGGCCACCGTCTCGGTGACGATACCGCCGAGGGTCAATGTGTTCGCGGCGGACGACTCGTGCGTCATCGCGGGCGCGAGTACGACGCTGCGATGGAACGTCTCGGACGCCGCGACGGTGACGATCAACGGCGCGCCCGTCAACTCCGCGAGTGGCTCGCTGACAGTGACGCCGGCGGCGAACACGACCTACACCATCGTCGCCACCGGGGCGGGCTGCGCCCCCCAGACCGTTCAGGCCCAAGTGTCGGTCAACGTCACCACACCGCCGCGAATCAACTCTTTCACCGGCGCGCCCACGACCATCATCCGTGGCTCCGGCGTCTCCGCGCTGCTCGCGTGGGACATCACCGGCGCGACCGGCGCGACCATCAACGGCGCTCCCGTGAACCCGTCGTCGGGCACCATGTCGGTCATGCCCAACGTGACGACCACCTACACGCTCGTCGCGACGGGCGGCGGGTGCTCGCCGCAGCAGCGGCAGGCGACCGTCACCATCGTTGTCGAGGACGACCCCGGCCCCGGCTCCTGCCCGGCCATCAACAGCCTGACGTCCGCGCCCAGTTGTCTCATCGCGGGGCAGAGCTCGCAGATCACGTGGGACGCTCAGGACGCCGACACCGTCACGCTCAACGGCTCGCCGGTGGCGCTGAGCGGCTCACTCAACGTCACGCCCGCGGCGACGACCGTCTACACGCTCGTGGCCGCGCGCGCGGGCTGCGCCCCGCAGCAGCGGCAGGTGACGGCGGAAGTCGCCACCCCGCCGACCATCAACTCATTCAGCGCCGCCCCCGACATCATCCAGCAGGGTCAGTTCACCTCGCTCCAGTGGAACGTCTCGGACGCGGCCAGCGTGACGATAGACGGCGTGCCTGTCAACCCGGCGTCGGGCAGCCTCTCCATCTCGCCGAATGCCACGCGCACCTACACCATCATCGCGACGGGCGCGGGTTGCTCGCCGCAGCAGCGGCAGGCGACCGTCACCATCACGGTCAACCCCTGCCCGACGATCAACTTCTTCTCGGCGAGCCCCCCCAACGTGACGGCGGGCGGCAGCTCCGCCCTACAGTGGAGCGTCAGCAACGCCTCCGCCGTGACCATCAACGGGAGCCCGGTCGGAGCTTCCGGCAGTATGCCCATCACGCCTGGCTCGACGACGAGCTACCGCCTCGTCGCCCAGAGCGCGAGCGGGGGCTGCGACGTCGAACAAACAATCACGGTGACGGTAGCGGCCTGCACCGCACCCGAGATCGTGAGCTTCACGGCCAACCCGTCCTCCGTGATACAAGGGGCGGGCGGTATGGTCAGGCTCGCGTGGCAAATCAACGACCCTTCGGGGACCGGCGTCACGGTCTCCATCTCGCCCGGCGTCGGCGGCGGTCTTCCGCAAACCGGCTTCGTAGACATCTCCGCCCCGGCGGCAACGACCGAATACACCCTCACGGCAACGAGCGGCTGCGGGGCCTCGTCCACGCAACGCCTCACCGTCACCGTCACGGCCGACCCCGGCCCGTGCCCGCTCCCGGCACCCGGACAGCCCCAGTCGCAGGCCGCCTTCGCCGGCGCTGGCATGACCGAAGGCTCCTTCAGCGTCCCGACCAACTCGCTGATGAACATCGTCGCGCAGTATTACCCCGGAGGGCGCGTCACCTACCGCATCGTCCTCCAGACCGACGACGCCTCCCCGAGCGGCGACCCGTCAAACCCCGTCCTCTGGTTCGTGGGTTCGGGCAGCATGGGCAGCGGCGTCCGCTGGAGCTTGGCGGGCACCGTGTCCGTCGGACAGACTGGCTCCATCGTCATCACCGACCCGTCGGGCACCACCATCGCCACCGCGCCGGTCACGACGCGCACGAGCGGCGGACAGGCCGTCTTCGAGGCGGTCGGAGAATTCACCTTCCCGGCTTACGACTACGCCACCGCGCAGCTCGACGCGCGCTGGTCGGCCAACGTCAACCAGCCGTTCGGCGGCGCGCGCGGCGTCCGCAACACCGGCA
>JBGTBQ010000437.1:0-7472 GCA_041749275.1 Pyrinomonadaceae bacterium
AAGACCATTCGCTGGTATGCCGTCAACACCGAATGGGTCGCCCGCGCGCGCAGCGGCGAGTACCGCGAGTATTACGCGCGGCAGTACGGAACGATTTGAAGTGGAGGCGGCAGGCAGTAGACGGTTAAAGCGATTGAAGAATTTGAAATCTCAAATTTGAAAATCGAGATTCCTGTCCGACAACTTCCTGCTGCCTGCTTCGCCTACGGCCTACTTTATTCTTATGAGAGTTCTCATCACCGGCGCGGGCGGGATGGTCGGTCGCGCGCTCGTCGAAGATTGTCGGGGGCGCGGTGACGAAGTGTCGGCGCATGATCGTGCGAGCTTGGACATTACGGACGAGCGGGCGGTCGCGGAAGCGTTCGCGCGCGCGCGGCCCGAAGCGGTCTTCAACTGCGCGGCGTGGACGGATGTGGATGGGTGCGAGCTTGACCCACAACATGCCTTTCAGGTGAACGCGCGCGCCGTCGAGATTCTCGCCACGCAGAGCCGGCTCGTCGGTTCCAGTTTCGTCACCATCTCGACCGACTACGTCTTCGACGGCTCGAAGGAAGGCTTCTACACGCAGCGCGATGACCCACACCCGGCGAGCGTCTACGGCGCGGCCAAGCTCGAAGGCGAACGGCGCGCGCAACTCGCCTCGGCGCGCACCGTAGTCGTTCGCACGGGCTGGATTTTCGGCCCCGGCGGGCGCAACTTTCTGGCGACGGTGGTAGCGCGCGCGCGGCGTGGCGAGCGACTCAAGGCCATCTCGGACGCCTACGGCACGCCGACCTACGCGCCCGACCTCGCGGCGCGGTTGCGGGAGTTGGCCGAGATGGATTTGCCCGGCGTCTATCACGTCGTCAACGGCGGCGAGGGCACGAGCTTCGAGGGATTCGCGCGCGCCGCGGTCGAGATCGCCGGCGCCTCCGAAGTTGAGATCGAGAGCGTCTCCATGAGTTCGCTCGACCGGCCCGCGCCGCGCCCGCGCAACTCCCGCCTACGCTGCCTGCACTCCGAAGCCATCGGCCTCGCGCCTTTGCGCGACTGGCGCGCGGCGCTCGGCGAATTCGCCGCTTCAACAGATGAAAGTTGAGCGGTAAGCGGCAAGAAACCGCCTGTGAACCGCTTACCGCTCACCGCTTACGGCTCGCTCCCTACTTGCCCCAACAACCGCCACTGGTGTTATCATGGCCCAGCCGAATACCTTCAACGGACTGTTTGTCCCAAGAGAGAATTTACCTGAGAAGTAAGAATTATGATGTCGCAAGATAATCGCCTGCTGCCGCTGGCCCCCACCACTGAGACGCTCGAACGCCCCTTGCGCGACCTGTCGCACGCCCCGCCGGTCGTCGGATCATCTTCCGCGGGCGAGCCGGCGCACCTGCGCGAGTATGTCGCCGTCGTGTTCAAGCGCAAGTGGCTGATCCTCAGTCTGATGGTCGTTATCACCAGTCTGGTCGCAATTCAGATGTACCGGCTACCCTCGATCTACGAGGCGAAGACGCAGATCGAGATCGCGCAAAAGGGTAAAAGCATCCTCTCGACCAGCCGTGCGGGCGACCTCGTCATCCGCGGCGGGAACGACGCCAACTACTGGAACACGCAGATCAAGAAACTCGAATCGCAGAAGCTCGCCCGCCAGATCATCATTCGGCTCGATCTCCAGAACAACCCGGCGTTCCTCGGCGCGAACCGGGGCACGGGTCTGATTACTTCGCTGCGCCGGATCATCTCGCGCGAGAAGCCGCAGGCCGCGACGACGGCACAGACGGAGGGCGGCGTGCCCGTGTTGAGCGAGGTCGAGTCGCCGAGCGTCGAGACGTTGACGCCGGAGCAGGCGCTCAATATCGAGCCATTTGAAGACACGTTGCGCGCCAACCTCAACATCGAGCCGGTCGAGCGGACGAACCTCGTCAATATCCGCTTCCAGCACAACGATCCGCGGATTGCCCAGAACGTCGTCAACATGATGGCGGAGGTCTTCAAAGATAATGACATCCGCGATGAGACGGTAGGGTCGGATCGCGCTAATACGATCCTCGGCAAACAGATCACCGAGCTGCAAGATCAGATTCGTAATGACGAGGCCGCGCGCCTCAGCTATATGCAGGCGAGGGGCATCCCGATTGCCACACAGAAGGCTGCCGACTTGACCGGGGTGCGCCTTGAGACCTACAGCTCACAGTTGCAGGCGGCGGAGGCCGACCGCAAGTCAATCGAGGCGGCGTACAGAGAGGCGGAGGCGGCACAGGCACGCAACGACATCTGGTCCGTCCCGGCGGTGCAGGAGGACAAAGCCGTCCAGCGTATTCGCGAGAAGTTGGAGAACCTGCGACAGAGGCGTGAAGAACTCCTTGTGCTCTACACGCCGGAGTGGCCCGAAGTAAAGAAGATAGACAGCCAGATGGCGCAGCTTCAGACCGACCTCAATAAAGCTCCCGGCGAGATCATCCGGGCGATGAAGAATCGCCTCGACGCGGCGGTAAAGAAGGAGAGCGGGCTGAAGGGTTCCTACTTCGGCGAACGCGCCGATGCCACTCAGACGCAGACCGCCGTCATCGGCCTCGGCGACATCACGCAGCGGCTGGAGACCAACAAGCAACTTCTCTCGACCTACTTCCAACGGCAGAAGGAGCTGCAAGTCACTTCGAGCGACCGCACCAATAACGTGACGCAGATCGAGGAGGCGCGACTCCCGCGCGAACCCATCGGCCCGCAGCGCGTCCGCAACATCGTCATCGCGTTGATGCTCTCGCTTGGCGTCGGCATTGGCCTCGCCTTCCTGCTCGACTACCTCGACGACACCTTGAAGTCAATCGAGGACGTGGATCGCCACCTGCACCTGCCGACGCTCGCCCTGATCCCCGCGCCGCGTGAAGCGCGCCGCTTCATCGGACGGGGCGCGCCCGCGCCCGCGCCGGGCGACGCGACGGCGCTCGCGCTCATCGAGGACGTGCGCTCGCCCGTAGCCGAGGCTTATCGCCACCTCCGCACGTCGCTTCTCCTGTCAAGCGCGGGCCAGCCGCCAAAGACCATCCTCGTCACTTCGAGCCAGCCCTCCGAGGGCAAGACCACCACGGTCGTCAACATCGCCATGATGCTGGCGCAGACCGGGGCCGAGGTGCTCGTGCTCGACTGCGACCTCCGCCGCCCACGTGTCCACACGCACTTCGGGCTGGCGAATGCGCGCGGCGTGACCAACTACCTGTCGGGCGACGCGCAGGTGGCCGATCTCGTCCACACCCACAACCGCCTGCGGAACCTGAAGGTCATCACCTCCGGCCCCGTGCCGCCGAACTCGGCGGAGCTGTTAGGCTCGGACGAGATGCGCCGCCTTCTCTACGTGCTCTCGGATAACTTCACGCACATCGTCATTGACTCGCCGCCCGCCATCTCGTTCACCGACGCCTCGATCCTCTCGACGATGGTGGACGGCGTGATGCTGGTCGTCCACGGCGGTCGCTCTTCGCGCTCCGTCGTGCGCCGCGCCAAGCAGCAGCTTCAGGATGTCGGCGCGCATCTGTTCGGCATCGTCCTGAACAACGTCAAGCTCGAAGCGAACGACTACTACTATTACACCAGCTACTATTCGGGCTACGAAGCGGACGTGGACGAAGAGGGCGCTCCCGACGGCGTCGAAGCCCCGGCGGGCAACGGGCGCGGCTGAAGAGAGGGATGAGGGATGAGGGATGAAGGATGAAGGATGAGGGATGAGGGATGAGGGATGAATCGGAAAGTGCGTTGAGTGGTTTTACTTCATCCCTCATCCCTCATCCCTCATCCCTTTTTATGCGCGTCCCTCTTCTCGACCTCAAAGCGCAGCACGCGGCCCTGCGCGAGGAGTTGCGCGCGGCCTTCGAGCGCGTGCTCGACACGCAGCAGTTCATCCTCGGCGAAGACGTACGCCTGCTCGAAACCGAAATCGCACATTACACGAAGACGAGCCACGCGGTCGGGTGTGCTTCGGGCACGGACGCGCTATTGCTCGCGCTCCTCGCGCTCGACATCGGGCCGGGCGATGAGGTCGTCACCACGCCCTTCTCCTTCTTCGCCACCGCCAGTGCAATCGCCCGCGCCGGCGCCGTCCCCCGCTTCGCCGACATCGAGCCGCGCACCTGCAATCTCGACCCCGCCGCGCTCGAACGCGCCATCACACCGCGCACGCGCGCGCTGCTGCCCGTCCATCTCTACGGCCAGTGCGCCGCGATGGACGAGCTTACAGATACGGCGACGCGCCACAATCTGCCCGTTATCGAAGACGCGGCGCAGGCCATCGGCGCTGAAGACCGTGGGCGACGCGCCGGTTCGATGGGCGCCATCGGCTGCTTCAGCTTCTACCCGACCAAGAACCTCGGCGCGGCGGGCGACGCGGGCATCATAACGACCAATGACGACGCGCTGGCCGAACGCCTCCGCCGCCTGCGCGTCCACGGCGGACTGACCGAATATCTCCACACCGAAGTCGGCCTTAACAGTCGTCTCGACACCATTCAGGCCGCCCTGCTCCGCGTCAAACTCCCGCACCTCGACGGCTGGTCCGAGGCGCGGCGCGAACACGCGGCGACCTACACGCGACTGCTCGACGAAGCTGGCCTCACTGAATTCGTCGCGCCGCTCCACGTCCGCCCAGACGCGCAACACATCTTCCACCAGTACATCGTCCGCGTCTCCGACAAACGCCGCGACGCGCTCATCGAACACCTCAAACAGCACGGCGTCGGCACGAAGGTTTACTATCCCGTCCCGCTCCACCTGCAAGAGTGCTTTCGCCACCTCGGCTACCAAGAAGGCGACTTCCCCGAAGCCGAACGCGCCGCCCGCGAAACGCTCGCGCTCCCGATGTTCCCCGAACTCACGGGCGACCAGCAGGAGTATGTCGTCGAGACGATTCGTCGCTTCTTTGCCTGAGACCGCTCGACGGCGCCCGGCATCCTTTTTGGTGCTATACTTTCCGCCGTCGCAACCCCAGAGGGCGAGGAGCATGTCATCAAATCCTAAAACCTTACTGTCTGAAGAAGAGTACCTTTCCATCGAACGGCAGTCCGGGTTCAAAAGCGAATATTTTGCCGGAGAGATGTTCCCCATGGCGGGCGCCAGCCGTCGGCATAACCGCATCGTAACCAATCTGGTCGCGGCCATGGATGGTCAGTTGAGAGCGCGCCCCTGCAACGTTTATTCAAGCGACATGCGAGTGAAGGCGCCAAGCACAGGTTTGTTCACCTATCCCGACGTTGTCATCACCTGCGGAGAGGAAAGATTTATAGACGGAGAAAATGACGTTCTGGTGAACCCGATAGTTATTATTGAAGTCTTGTCCGATTCCACGGAAGCTTACGACCGTGGGAAGAAGTTTGAGAGCTATCAACGCATCGAGTCGTTGAAAGAGTATTTACTGGTCGCACAGAATGCTAGGAGGGTTGAGAAATTCGTGCGGCAGAGTGGGAAGGATTGGTTATATTCAGAAGCGCACGAGCCGGATGAGGTTATAGAGATTAAGAGCGTCGAATGTGAATTGAGACTCGCCGACGTTTATCTGAAAGCTGACTGATTCCGGCCCGCTCGCGCCGCACAAATCAGCGCGCTTTTCCACGGTAAGATGGACGGCTGTGACAGAGGCGTCGCTATCACAGTTTTCAACTCACACTCATGGAAGTTAAAGACAATTCTATAGACACGCTCGCCGGAACCGTGAAGGGGCCGGGCGAGCGACCGCACGAGTATTTGCTTATCACCGCCGACAACGCGCGGGCGCGCAACGGCGAGTTTGTCTACTACATCGTGCGCGACGGCGCGGAGGAGCGGCGCATCATCGGGAATATCACGGCGCGACGGTTGGTGCGCGCCCTGCCCGATTCGTTTCTCTCCGACCCGGACGTGCCGCCCTCCGTCATCTCGTCGCTCATCGGACTCGAAGGGGATGGCTGCGAGTTGTACGAGATGACGGTCGAGGCCATCGGCTATTTCAGCCGGCGCTTGGGCGATTTCGTCAACCCGCGCATCCCGCCGCGGCCCGGCGACCCGGTTTATCTCGCGTCGTCCGAGACGCTCTCGAATGTCCTCAGTGCGCGACGCGCGGGCGAGAACGGCGCGGCGCACGTCGGGAGTTTGCTGACGCGCGAGGCGGGCGAGGTGCCGGTCGTGCTCTCGGTGAAGGATGTCGTCTCGACCCACCTTGCCATCCTCGCCTCGACCGGGGCGGGCAAGTCGTACACGGCGGGCGTGCTCGTCGAAGAGTTGATGATGCCGCACAACCGCGCGGCGGTGCTCATCGTTGACCCGCACGGCGAGTATGACACGCTGCGCTCCATCGAAGACGACGCGCGCTTCCACGCCGACGACGGATACAAACCGGAAGTCAAAATCTTCACGCACGACCGCGTCAAGGTGCGTTTCTCTTCGCTCACCGAGGCCGACATCAAGTACCTTTTGCCCGAAGGCACTTCGGACAAGATGCTCCACTATCTGTCGCAGGCTTACCGGCGGCTCGCGGCCTCCGACCGTGGCGAGCGCGGGTTGTGGGGCTATCACGATCTGCGCGACGCGGTGACGCAGGAGAAGTATGGCGACGAGGACGGGCGCGGCAATTCGACCGGCAACGCCAGCTCGATTGACGGGCTGTTGTGGCGTCTGGACAACCGCTTCGACCGGCCCAACTCGCTCTTCTCCGATAGCGAGCACATCCCGCTCGCGGATTTATTCCTGCCGGGCCGCTGCACCGTCCTGCAACTCTCCGACATCGAGCAGAACGAGCAGCAGGTCGTCGTCGCCACGCTGCTCCGGCGCGTGAACAAGGCGCGTATGCTGACCGTGCGCGAGGAGGTCGTGCCGGGGAGCGATAACGATTTGCGTTATCCCGTCTTCACGCTGCTGGAAGAGGCGCATCGCTTCGCCCCCGCCGGGCAGACGGTTGTCTCGACCAACGTCCTCAAACAGATTCTCTCGGAGGGGCGCAAGTTCGGCGTCGGCATCGGGCTGATTACGCAGCGACCGGGCAAGCTCGATCAGGACGTGCTCTCGCAGTGCATGACGCAGATCATCATGCGAATCGTCAACCCGATAGATCAGGACACGGTGGCGAAGTCGGTCGAGGGCGCGGGCCGGCAACTGTTACAGGAACTCCCGGCGCTCACGAAGGGGCAGGCGGTCATCAGCGGCGTCGGCGTCAACACGCCCGTCATGTGCCGCGTGCGCGAACGCTGGACGCGCCACGGCGGCGAGACCTTCGACGCGCCGCACGAATGGGCCGAGTGGCACTCGCGGGAAGCGCGTGAGAAACGCGAGCAGGACGGCGCCATCGTCGCGGGCGCGCCGCGCGCGAAGAAGAGCGAGAAGGTCGGCCCGTTCCAGATTTGAGAAAGTGATTTGCGAATGAATGCAGATTCATCAACGACCGTAACGACCGTTTCATCAACGACCATAACGACCGTTTAGAGGCGGGCCATGCCCGCCGTCTCAATCTTCGCGGCTTGAGACGGCGGGCATGGCCC
>JBGTBQ010000438.1:0-23924 GCA_041749275.1 Pyrinomonadaceae bacterium
TTCACTTATAGCGATTTGCAATTGCGTGCGACCGTTTAGAGGCGTGCACTCCCCGCCGGTGCGACTTGAACCGGGGGGCATTGCCCGCCTCTAAACGGTGGTCGGTTGGTCGCACTCATTTGCAAACCGATGTAAACGAATTTAGAGCACCTCACAAGTACTCGGCGATTGGTCAACACTCCGCGAGTTCGATGCGAAGCTCACTTCCAGCGGGGTTTTGTTAGATGCCCTCAGAGTCTTTTGGCGTTCAGCTATGTACAACCAACCCGATGAACTTCGCGGCCTGAACGGACGGCCCGGCACGTGGTGGGAGCGGATGCAGGAGTGGGGCGGGATGCTGACCCTCGTTTCCGGCGTCTATCTGGCGGCGTACCTCCTGTGGTTGGCGCTGCATCAGGATGAACCACTGCCGGTGGTCAACGCCATCAGCTACCTTCTGTTCCGGTTGTTGACCGTTTCCGCCGCTTGGCGCGTCTCGGCTCACGCGGCGTTGGATAAGCGAGGCCGTCGTGGCTGGAAGCTCATCGCTCTGGCGTTCCTCAGTCTCCTCATTGATGACGCCTCGCGCCTTTCAAACGAGATTACGGGCGGAGCCAATCCGCTCACCTCTTCAACCGCGCTCCTTTCCCTCTCATTTTACTTCGTCCTCTTCGCGGGTCTGCTCCATCTCTCTTCCCCGCTCAGGAATCGAGCAGAGCGAGTCCGGTACTGGCTCGACCTCGGCATCGTCATGATCGGCGGCGGCACCGTGCTCTGGTACTTCGTCGTTAGCCCCGCCTCGATTCTGACCGGGAGCACCGTCTTCGCCACCGCTCTGTCATTAGCCAGACCCGTCGGCGACCTCGTCATCCTGTTCGGAAGCACGTCCCTCCTGCTCGCCGGCGAGGGCGGCGGCAGCCGTCGCGTTTACGGACTCCTGACCGCCGGCCTGCTTCTGTTCTTTGCCGCCGACTTGGGCTACGGTCACCTCAGCCTGCTGCACATCTACCGGCCCGGCAACTGGGTAGATGGACTGTGGATGATCGCCGGTTTTCTCGTGCTGGTGAGCAGCCGATGCCAGCTCCGAGAGTTGTCTCGACATCACCAGCCTGACGGTTCCGCCGCTCACCAGACTCAGCGTGGCTTGAGTATGCTGCCGCATCTCTCCGTCGCCGCCGGTTACGCGTTGCTGATCTTCGTCACCTACAGGCAATGGTCCGACCCCCTCGGCGGCCTCGTCGTTGGCGCGGTCGCACTAACCGCGATGGTGACGGCCCGCCAAGTCGCCGCCGTGCGCGAACAGGCGAGAGAGCAGCAGCGGTTCCGCTCGCTCGTCCAACACTCGTCCGATGTCGTGACGATAATCAACCGCGACCTCTCGGTCGTCTATGAAAGTCCTTCCGTATCGCTCGTGCTCGGCTACGAACCCGCGCGGCTCGCCGGAACCGACTTCACCGAGCTACTCCACCCGGAAGACAGGACGCGGGCCATCGCCTTCTTCTCAGACCTGCTGAAGCAACCCGGCGCGGCCATCGGCATCGAGTGGCGGCTGCGGCACCGTGATGACTCATGGATGCACGCCGAGAGCATCTGCACGAATCTGCTCAATGACGAAGCCGTGCGCGGACTCGTCGTCAACACACGAGACGTTACGGGTCGCAAAAAAGCCGAAGAGCGACTGCAACACGACGCCTTCCATGATGTTTTGACCGGCCTCCCCAACCGGGCGCTCTTCAAGGAGCACCTGCGGGTCGCCATCGGTCGCGTCTGCCGCTCTTCCCAGTACATGTATGCGGTGCTGTTCCTCGACCTCGACCGCTTCAAGAACGTCAACGACTCTTTGGGACACTCCTTCGGCGACAGGCTGCTCGTCGCCATCTCCGAGCGTTTGCAAGACTCCGTGCGGTTGGTTGATGTCGTCGCGCGGCTCGGCGGCGACGAGTTTGCCGTCCTGCTCGACGGCATCGAGGACGCCAACGACGCCGTCCATGTCGCGGGGCGCGTCCAGAAGGCGCTTCAGGAGCCGGTTGAGATCGGCGACCGGCACGAGGTGTTCGCCACGACGAGCATCGGCATCGCTCTCTCCAACTCCGAGTACTCGGAGCCGGAGGACGTGTTGCGTGACGCCGACACGGCGATGTACCGAGCCAAGGCGCGGGGCCGCGCCTGCCACGAGGTATTCGATAAGTTCATGCACGCGAGGGCCGTGGCCCTGCTGCGGTTGGAGAACGATCTGCGCCGGGCCGTCGAGCGCGAGGAGTTCGAGGTTTACTACCAGCCCATCGTGTCGCTAAAGGAGGAAGAGCAAATCTCCGGCTTCGAGGCGCTGGTGCGTTGGCACCACCCGGAGCGCGGAATCGTTCCCCCGACGGACTTCATCTCCGTGGCCGAGGACACGGGGCTGATTATTCACATCGGCAGGTGGGTGCTGCGCGAGTCGTGCCGGCAAATGCGTCGGTGGCAACAGCAGTATCCGGGCCATTGCTCGCTGATGCTCAGTGTCAACCTGTCGGGCAAGCAGTTTATGCAAGCCGATCTGGTCGAGCAGATTCAGGCGGTGCTGGAGGAGACGGAGTTCGACCCGCGCTGCCTGCAACTGGAGATCACGGAGAGCGTCGTGATTGAGAACACGGAGGTCGTGACCTCGATGCTGGTGCGCCTGCGCGAGTTGGGCATCCAACTGACGATGGACGACTTTGGAACCGGCTACAGCTCCCTCTCCTACCTGCACAAGTTCCCGATTGACGTGCTCAAGATAGACCGCTCGTTCATCAGTCAGGCAGGGGCGGAGGGACGAAGCGAGATCGTGCCGACAATCATCATGCTGGCACGCAACATGGGGATGAAGGTTGTGGCCGAAGGGGTGGAGACCGATGAGCAGCTCGCGCACCTGAACGAACTGGACTGCGCTTATGGTCAGGGCTACCTCTTCTCGCGCCCCGTGGACGCGCATACGGCTGAAGAGTTGATTAGCAACCGAATGTCGGTTCGCGGCGATAGCGCGGAGGCGGAGGAGGCCGCTTAGAGCATGTCTAAAAAGCCCCGTGAGGGGCGAAATGTTTATCGCTCGTTGGGTGAGACGAAGTCCTCAAGCTCCGTGAGGAGCGGCATACAAATGTCTGTCGCCCCTCCGGGGCTTGAGAGAGAAAGGGGGCAGCACGGGCTATAAACATTCCGCTCCTCACGGAGCTACGGCGCCTTGCTTTTTAGACACGCTCTGAGATCGGTTTTCACTTGCGTGTATGGGTCAGAACCGCCTGCGGTAGCGGGCGGGTGGTTGTCACGCCAGACCCGCCCGCTACCGCAGGCGGTTCTGACCCGTATATCCAAGTGAAAACCGATCTAGTCACCACAATCCCAGAATCATTACTGCCGTCGGTCATTATCGGTTACAGTGTGTTGATGAGAATTCGGTGCCGCGTTTGGGCATCCCGACTTGCATGGGGGTTGGTTGCCGCGTCGAGTCTCGACGCGAGGATGAGAGGTACGAGTTACCTCGGCACGCGAACATAAAGCGGTGAGCGCCTACGATCTCATCGTCATCGGCGGAGGCTCCGGCGGCTTAGTCGTGGCGGTGGGCGCGGCGCACCTCGGCGCGCGCGTGGCGCTCGTGGAGAAGAAGGCGCTCGGCGGCGACTGTCTCTACACGGGTTGCGTGCCGTCGAAAACCTTGATCGCGTCGGCGCGCTTCGCCGCCGCTGTCGGACGCGCCTCCGATTTCGGCTTCGCACCCACCCCGCTCCGGTTCAAAGACGATAGCTTCGCCTCGATTACTGACCGCGTTCAGCGCGTGATTAAGACCGTGGGCGAGCACGATGCGCCCGAAGTCTTTCGCGCTCTCGGCATCGAAGTCATCTTCGGCACGCCACGCTTTATCTCGCCGCACGAATTGGAGATTACCGCGAGACAGGGAGAGGACACCGCCAGCTACAACATCAACGCCAAGCGCTTCTGCATCTCGACCGGCTCGCGCCCCGCCGTCCCGCCCATCGAAGGATTGAGCGAAACGGGATTCATCACTAACGAAGAGATTTTTCATCTCAAGCAGCTGCCTGCTTCTCTCATCGTTTTGGGCGGCGGCCCCATCGGACTCGAACTCGGTCAGGCGCTGGCGCGCTTCGGCAGCCGGGTCACGGTCGTGGAGATGGGCGACCGCTTGTTGTCGAAGGAGGACGAAGAAGCCTCCGCCAACATCGAACGCTTCCTGCGGGCTGAAGGGCTGGAGCTGCGGCTCAACGCCAAGGCGGTGCGCGCCCGTCAGTCCGGCGGGAGTAAGACGCTGACGATTGAAGAAGACGGTCAGGAGCGTGAGTTGCACGCCGAAGAGATTCTCGTGGCGACGGGGCGTCGCCCCAACATCGAGGGACTGAATCTCGAAGCCGCCGGTGTTCGTTACGATAAGAAGCGAATCATCACTGATGAGTATCTGCGGACTTCCGCGTCACACATTCTCGCGGCGGGCGACGTGACCGGGCATTTCCCCTTCACGCACATGGCCGCATTTGAAGCTTCAGTGGTCGTCCGCAACGCCTTCTTCTTCTGGCCGCTCCTGCAAAAAGTTGATTTCCGCGTCGTGCCGTGGACGACCTTCACGGACCCGGAGGTGGCGCGCGTCGGGTTGACGGAAAAAGAGGCGCGCGAGAAGTATGGCACGCATGGCATCAGGATTTACCGGACGGATTTTGCGGACAATGATCGCGCGCAGGCTGAGGGTGAAACCAAGGGCTTTGTTAAATTCATCTGCACGGAGCGTCGCAATGAAATAGTCGGCGCGCACCTCGTCGGCCCACACGCGGGCGAACTCATCCACGAGGTCGTGCTGGCGATGAAAGAACGGCTCCCCGTCACGGCTCTCGGCGGCATGATTCACGTCTATCCGACGCTCACGCAGGTCAACCAGAAGGCCGGGCTAGATGCGGTGCTGGCACAGATAGCCGCTTACAAGAAAATACTTTCCTACTATCTTCGCCTGTGGCGATAGACCGCCCGCGCGAGTGCGCCCGTCAGACAGTCGTTATTTCAAAGCGTCGAGCGCGGCGCGTATCTCGGCGTTGGCCGGGCGCTGCTTGTAGTCGGATTCAACTATCGCCCACGTGACGCGCCCTGCCTTGTCAATGACATACACGGTCGGGTGCGGGATGCCTTCCACCTTCTGCCCCGCGTAGGCCGGGTCGCGCAAACCGTAAGTGTCTATCACTTTGGAACCGGGGTCGGAGAGCAGCGAAAAGTTGACCGCGCCGCGTCCGTCACTTTCGATCTTCTTGGCAAACTCAAGGCTCTCTTTGTGTCCGTCAACACTGACGGCGTAGATTTTGACCGCTTCGTTCGGCTGCAAAAGCGTCCGCATCTCGGCTAACTGCCGAGCGCAGTACGGTCACCAATAGCCGCGGTAGAAGACAAGCACGACCGGAGTTTTCTCACGCGCCTCCGAGAGTTTGACTGCCTGCCCGTTCTGGTCTTCGAGGGTGAAGTCCGGCGCGACATCTCCGACTTTCACCGGGGTGTTGCCGGCTTGTGCCTGTGTGGTTTGCGGGGTCGTGTTCGTCGGTTGTTGGGGTGTGTTGCTGGCTCCCGATGTGCAGGCCAAAGCACACATCAAAAAGTTAAGCGCGACCAAATTCTTTATCATCATATTTTGCCATCCCATCTTAGAGCGTGTCTAAAAAGCAGTGCGCCGTAGCTCCGTGAGGAGCGGAATGTTTATAGCCCGTGCCCGCCCCCTTTCTCTCTCAAGCCCCGGAGGGGCGACAGACATTTACATGCCGCTCCTCACGGAGCTTGGAGACCTCGGCGCACCCGACGAGCGACAAACATTGCGCCCCTCACGGGGCTTTTTAGACATGCTCTTAGCGAAATCCGGCTTTCTCATCTCGTTCGTATCCGAAACTCATGTTTTCACTTGTAGCTTAACGGGCTACGCGCGTTTGTTCCATCAGATCGATGAAGCGGCGGAAGTGGTGCACGGCGTCGTGCGGGCCGGGGGCGGCCTCCGGGTGATACTGGACGGAGATGATGGGAAGCTCGGTGTGGCGCATCCCCTCGACGCAGTTGTCGTTGAGGTTGATATGCGTGACCTCGATCTCCGCGGGCAGGCTCTCGGCGCTGACGGCGAAGCCGTGGTTGTGTGAAGTGATCTCGACCTTGCCGGTGAGCTTATCCTGCACGGGTTGGTTGCCGCCGCGATGTCCGAAACGGAGTTTGTAGGTCGCGCCGCCGAAGGCGCGGCCCAACAGTTGATGACCGAAGCAGATGCCGAACGTCGGTACGCCCGTTTGAACCAAGCTGCGAATCTCCTCGACCACAGCCGTCATCGAGGCCGGGTCGCCCGGCCCGTTCGACAGATACACGCCGTCCGGTTGCATCGCCAACACCTCCGCGGCGGGCGTGGAAGCCGGCACGACCGTAACGCGGCAGCCCGCGCGCGCGAGTTCCCGCAAGCTGTTCATCTTCACTCCGAAGTCGTAGCAGACGACGTGGAACTGCTCCGCGCCTTCCGCCGCCACTTCGTACACGCGCGGCGTCGTGACCACGCTCGCCAGTTCGCGGTTCTCCATCGGGGACGAAGCGAGCGCCTTCGCCAGCACGCTCCGCTCGTCGAGGTCAACGGTCGAGATGCACGCGCGCATGGCGCCCTTGTCGCGGATGTGGCGGACGAGCGCGCGCGTGTCCACGCGGTCAATGGCGACGATGCCCCAGCGCTTCAGATAAGCGTCGAGCGTCTCCTCCGCGCGCCAGTTCGAGGCCATGCGGCTCGCCTCGCGCACGACGAAGCCTTCGACCCACGGACGCGCGCTCTCCTCGTCCGCGCGGTTCACGCCGTAGTTGCCGATCAGCGGATAGGTCATGCACACGATCTGCCCCGCGTATGATGGGTCGGTCAGCACCTCCTGATAACCCGACATCGAGGTGTTGAAGACCATCTCACCGCAAGATTCACCCTCCGCGCCCCACGAACGCCCGCGAAAGCCGCGACCGTCTTCGAGGACGAGCAATGCTGATTTAGTTACTCTCTCCGTCACTCTAGTTTTCCGTCATGCCTGCGAGCGCAGGAACTGTTGCGCCTCGTTGAGCCAGCGTTTCTCGGTGCGGTATTTGTAGGCGGGCGCGGTGCGGACGGCCTCGACGCAACGCTGCATCCACTCTTTCGCCTCGCGCAGGCGGCCTTGTCCGAAGTAAGCGCGGCCCATCAGATACAGACCTTCGGGGTCGGACTGGCGATTATCGAGGAAGCGTTCGAGCGCGTTCTCGGCGTCGGCGAACTGCCCGGCATGGACGTAGGTCGCGCCGATCTCGCGCCAGATTTCGTGCTGCGCGTGCGTCGGGTCGCGGACGACGACTTGCTCGAAGTGTTTGATGGCGTCGGCGAGCCTTCCTTCGGAGCGTGCGATGCGTCCGAGCTGATAGTGCGAGTCAACCTCCTCTGCGTCAATCGAGATGGCGCGCTCGAAGCGTTCGCGGGCCGCCGCCAGTTCTCTGCGCTGAAGATGGATGAGACCGATGTTGTAGTGGGCCGAAGCGTCCGCCGGGTTGAGCGTCGCGGCTTCGAGGTTCTGCCGGAACGAAGCGCGCGCACGCTGTCCGCGCATCAACTCGCCGATGTAGCCGCGCATCAGCAACAGGAAAATGATGAGCAGGAAGGGCGAGCCGAGCACCCAGCCGAAGAGCGGTGCGAGGACTATGACGACGGGTATCATGCACAGCACGCTGACCAAAAATGCCGCGGCTGAACGAGGCCATGAAAAGCTGAAGACCCCGCGAAAGGCGATCACCAGACCCACTATGAGAAACGGCAGGGCCAGCGAAGAAGCCGATGCTTCGAGCATCATCGCTGGCTCAAGCAACAGGGGGAGCGCTTCCGGCGCGATGAACCCCCGCTGCGCCAGCATCTCGTAACTCTTGCGCGACTCTTCCAAGACAGTCGCCTCAAAACCGCTCAGGCGCGAGAGCGCAACCAACGGGAGCGCCAAAAGGCTCGACGCGGCGCGGACATAGAAAACGGCGGACGCCATTCCGGCGTACTCCTGCGACAGGGCTACGCCGAAGCTCCCGCGACGCTCGAACAGGTTGGCGACGAAAATAGATACGGGGACGAACCCGACCGCGAGGAACAGCACCGACTCGGCGGCCTTCCACGCGACTGAGAACGGGCCGCCCGCGCCGCGCAAGGAACTCCCCCCAACGCCGGAGAGATACGGCCACAGCGCGTAGACGAGCAGCGCACCCTGCGCCATGAACGCCAGCGCCACCGCCGGGCCGAGTTGCGCGCGGTCACGCGCCTCGGCCATCGCGCGCGACGGCGCGTAGAACAGCATCAGCAACGGGCGCAGCCAGTCGTTCATAAAGCGAAGCAGACAGCAGGCAGCGCGCGGCAGGCAGTTAAAGACCGTTTGGGATGTGAAAATTCAAATTCGAGATTCAAAGGTTGCCTTCCGTAATTCATCAAACTGCCCGCTGCTTGCCGCCGCCCTCTCACTGCTCACTCTCTTCAGGGTGTGCGATGACGCGGCGGGGGATGTCTGGGTATTCGGTCTCGTGGCGGATGACGCTCGCTTCGGAGAGCGGCCAGTAGCGGAAGAGCGCCTTGCCGTAGATGTACTTTTCAGGCACGAGGCCCCACGAGCGCGAGTCGCTGGAGTTGTCGCGGTTGTCGCCCATCACGAAGTAATAGTGCTGCCGGATGTAGACCGGCTGCTCGGTGCCGCGCGTGACGTTGCGGCCCGGATCGAGGTACGGCTCGAAGAGTTCCCTGCCATTGACGAAGACGCGCCCGTCCCTGACCTGCACGGTTTCGCCCGGCAGACCGATGACGCGCTTGATGTAGCTCTTTGAAGGGTCGTCTGGAAACCAGAAGACCACGATGTCGCCGCGCTCCAATTCGGGTATGTCGTAATAGACGAGCTTGTTGACGAAGATGCGCTCGCCGTCGTGCAGGCGCGGGAGCATCGAAGTGCCCTCGACCTTGACGGGCTGCACGACGAAAACCAGCACCAGCGAGATGACGAGGAGCGCGAAGATGAGGTCGCGCAGTAGCAGACGCGCCTCCGACCAGAAGTGCCGGCGCGATTCGTCGCCAAGCCGCCGCACCTCGATGTCGCGGTCGTCCGTCGCGGCAATGCCGCCGAACGGCGGTTCGTCCCTTCGCTTGCGCCCGAATAAGAGCATGTCAGTCGTTCCAAAATCCGGCTCGCTTTCTAATCGAAGCGCTCCGCCCTATCTCAAGTTTTCGAGGTTAGCCGCGCCGCACGAACTTTGTCAACGCAAGGCAAGTAGGCGGTAGGCCGTGGGCCGTGGGCCGTTTAAAAACTTTGGAGTTTGTCTCTCAA
Source organism: Pyrinomonadaceae bacterium (assembly GCA_041749275.1). Lineage (GTDB taxonomy): Bacteria > Acidobacteriota > Blastocatellia > Pyrinomonadales > Pyrinomonadaceae > JBGTBQ01. The sequence continues at coordinate 9,303 of JBGTBQ010000438.1, forward strand.
GATTACAGCGAAACTTTCACTCAAAGCGCCGCATCGCCAACCGCCTACCGCTTACCTCCTACTTCGCTGATGCTTGACAGCTTCGCCGACGCATCTCTATTATCGCCAATAAGTTGTTGCTACCCTTAGACTAAGCCACGCTCTCGCGGAAGGTGGCGCGGTTGAAAAGAGAGGCTTTGGAAGCGACGTGATCAAACTCGACATTGTGAATCGTGTAGCCGAGCGGACGGGCGTCCCGAAGATGAAGGCCGAGCAGGCGGTGGACGCGCTCTTCCACTCGATGAAGGAGGCGCTGGCGCGCGGCGAGCGGATCGAGTTGCGCGGCTTCGGCGTGTTCGTCGTCAAGCCGCGCAAGCGCGGCGTGGGGCGCAACCCGCGCACGGGCGAAGAGGTCGCCATCCCCTCCGGCAAGACTATCCGCTTCAAGCCCGGCAAAGAGCTTCAGGCGCACGGCTTCGATGACGAGCACAACGACCACACCGACGACCAACACGACTCCGAAACCCCCGCGCCCGACAGTGGCTCGACCGATAAGGCCGACGACGCCGGGCCGCGCTACGAATTCTAAATCAGCGCTGAGTGAGAAGCAGGCTGTTAGCGATTAGCTATTAGCCGTTAGCTCACGGCAGCCGCCGCACCGCGAGTTGATTCGGAAATTCGAGAACACTCCGCTGGTTCTCTTTTAAGCTAACAGCTAACAGCTTTTTTCATGTCTGAATCAATCCGCGGTATTCCTGTTTTCGCGGCGCGGTCGGAGGGCGCGAGTCGCCGCCGTCGCGCGGCTCGCCCGACAGCGCGCGAGTGGGCGCGGCACACGGCGCTCTTCATCCTGACGGCGCTGACGGCGACATGGGCGGGCACGATGTCTGCCTTCTGGTCGCTGAGTGACGCGCCACAGGTATTAGTAGCGTCGCCCGCCACTCCGCTCGATTACATCCTCTTTATCCCACGGCAACTCTTCGGTGAACTGGGCGCGGGCGCGCTTTATTCGTTCGCGCATCCCTCTTTGATTTTTGACGGCGCAATCTTCGCGCTCGCGCTGCTCGCCATCCTGCTCGCGCACGAGGCGGGACACTACGTCGCCTGTCGCCTCTATGGCGTTGACGCGACGCTGCCCTACTTCATCCCGATGCCGCCGCCGTTCATGGCGGGCACACTCGGCGCGTTCATCAAAATCAGGTCGCCGATTCCGTCGCGCCGCGCGCTCTTCGACATCGGCGTGGCCGGGCCGCTCGCGGGTTTCGCAATGATTATCCCGGTCGCCGTCGCCGGACTGTTGACGACTACGCCGCAGGCGCTCCCGCTCGACGCGACCGGCATGATCCGCTTTAACGACCCGCTCATGTTGCAACTGCTCGCGTGGGTTCTGGGCGTGCGGGACTTGGCGAACACCGCGCCGAATCCGTTCTACTTCGCCGCGTGGATTGGGCTGCTGGTGACGAGCCTGAACCTGATGCCGGTCGGGCAACTCGATGGCGGACACGCCGTCTATGCATTCTTCGGCGCGCGCGTGCATGGTCTGGTCGGGCGCGTCGCATTTCTCTTCGTCCTGCTGCTCGCACCGCTCGGCTGGTTTCTGCACGGCGCGCCGACCGGCGTTGTCTATGCCCTCCTGCTCTTCATCATGTTGCGCCTGCGCCACCCGCGAGCCGAAGACGAGCGCGACTCGCTCGGTCTTCGTCGCACGCTTGTCGCGCTGTTCACGCTCCTTGTCTTCCTGCTCTCTTTCTTACCCTTCCCGCTGACGGTCAGTTGATTTTGAAAGCCAAGCGGAGGGGCGTATTCGGTACTTCATGCGGCAGTTGGGGCGGCGTCCCCGTCAACCTCCGCGTCGCGTACCGCGACAGCCACCCACCCGAAGGCGCGCGCGACTTCGTCGGCTTCCGCTGCGCGAAATCCGTGATGAAGATGGAGCGGCGTTAACCGGCAGTGAAAAACTAACGTTCGACGGTCTCTTCGACGCGCGACTCGATGACCCGGACGGTGCCGTCCGAGAGTTTGATAGTGACGCGCTTGCTGACAGTCGGCTTCGCGGGCGGGGGTGGCGGTTCGGGCGCCTCTGGCATTGCCGGCATTGCGGGCAGCGGCGGCAGTTCGTTCAGAGACTGTCTGCTGTTCGGGCAGGGCCGCTTACGGTGCGTCGGGCGGACTGATTCGTAGACGGGTGTCGCGGGTGTCGCGCCAAAAATGGCGCTGAAGACGGTCGCCGTCATCAAGCCGGCTCCGAAGGTGACGAGAGCAATCGCAATACGCAGTAACAGGTGCGGCATCATTCCTTAAAACTCCTTCCTCGATACAGTTGTTAGTAACCCAAAGATGTCGCGGAAACATTTCGGGTTTGCCCGTTCTTGTAAACCCTCTGTAAAAAACTCACGCCCCCGCCACGCTCGAAGCGGGCAGAAGCCCCTTCAACTCGCGCACCACGCGCTCCGCGTCCTCCTGATCCTTCAGCGCAATCATGAAGAACTTATAGCCCTGATGGAAGCAGACGACGCCGTTCGAGAAGAGCCAGACGCCGGAGAGCAAAGGGTTGCCGCCGATGAGCCAGTCAATCGGCGCGCCGACGATAGTGCCGGGCTGTAGAATCTGCGCCCACATCGTCAGCCCCGCCGCGCAACTGAACGCCCCAAGAAGCGGCGCTCCGACGTAGCGCACGATTTTGCGCTCGAACTCGACCCGCTCGCGCTCCGCCGCATCCAGCTCGCCCTCTTCGAGAAGTCGCTCGCGCTCGCGCAGGTAGCCGTCGAACTTTTCGCCCGCCTTTCGCAGCGCCCAGACGGGCAGCGCCGAGTGCGTGAACCAGTGCGGGTGCGCGCCTAAGAAGACCGCATCGAGACCGGGCAAGGCCGCGCCCGCGCGCACGCCCACCGCGAGCGAGAGCGACACCACGATGGCCTGCTTCGGGTTCTCACGCGCCCAATCGTAGACGCGGAACAGGCCGACCGTCGAGGCGCTCGTCAGACGGGTCGCGCGCGCGCCGATGTCCGCGACCTGTGCGGCCCGCTCGTAATACTTCTTCGCGCTTCCAAAAGCTTCGCTGGCCTTCGCGCCGGCACGCTTGCTCGCCGCTCGCGCCGCGCGCGCCGCTTCATCCGCCGCGCGCCCGGCCTTCTCACGGGCGCCCTTCGTCTGTTCGCGCACTTCTTCGGCACGCTCGCCCAACTCGAAGTCTTCGCCAAGACGCTCGGCTTCAGCGCGTGCCCGCTCCGCGACCTGCTCGGCCTTCTCGGCCCCACGCCGCGCCGCGTCGCCTGCCACCCGCGCGCCTTCTTCGACGCGCTCGCGGATCTGATACTTCTCGTCCAACTCGCGTGCCTTGCGTCGCGCCGCGTCGCGCCACTCTTCAAGCTTGTCCTTATAATCAGCCATAAGATTTCCTTTGGGAAAGATGCCGGATGTCAGATGTGGGATGTCAGTGAAGTCACGCTGTTTTTACCGACCTCCAATATCTGACATCCGACATCTGCCTTTTATGATACGCCGCGTGGGGCCGCCCGGTTCTGGCGCGGTGGCCCTGCTTGCGGCGCGCGAGTTTGACGGCCCCAACCCCACATTTTTTTGAGAAAACAGGTCTTGCGCCCCTCGTTTCTTCGTGTTAGAGTGCCCGTCAACAAGGATGGTTCCTGTGCGTATTCGTTGAATTAATACTTATCCTCATCGAACCCGCACGAAACTTAAAGAACCTCGCTCCCTTGTCAGAGGTTTTCCGCTCTCAGTATCGATTCCCTTTTTCGGTCAAGAAAAGTTCTCCGGAACCTGTTTCTTTCCATACTCCGGGCAGTCGTCCACGCTGGACATGAACCATGCGTGGTTTTGAAGCTCTCCGATTCCGTCCCTTAACGCCCAGAAGGATACCCCCATGTCAGCCCGACGTGCTTGCGACCTAACCGACCGAGACCGCGCGGAGATTATACGCCAATCCGAGATTGGCCCCAGCCTCGATGATGAAGCGCTGGCTCTGCTGGCCAACGCCTCGACCGCGGTTGATTACCGCCGTCGCCGCTATATCTACCGCACTGGCGACACGGCGGACGCGCTGTTTCTAATCGCCCGTGGACGCGTCAAACTCTGCCTGCTCGAAGATGATTCGGAGCGCGAGGCCGTGATTGACATCCTCGAAAATGGCTCCGTCTTCGGTGAATCGGCTCTGTACGCGAACGGCGCGCGCGAAAAGTGCGCCGTCGCTTACGAGAACGTGCGCCTCGTGCGGATTCCCGTGGGGGCTTATCAAGAGGGGATGGCGGCGAGCCGCCCGCTTTATGATTACACCTTCCGCATGGTCGGTCAACGGCTCGCCCGCGCCGAGCGGCGCGTCGCCGACTTCGCTCTCGACGCCATCCCCGCACGCCTCGATAAACTTCTCGTCGAACTCTCCAAACGCTATGGGCGGCCCGACCCTGACGGCGTCCTGATAGACCTCGCGCTCCCACACCGCGAGATCGCCTCCATCGTCGGCTCTACCCGCGAGAGCATTACCGTCCGCTTGAATGCCATGCGCCGCGCCGGTATCATTGATTTCGTTGACCGTAAAATCCTGATCAAAAGCTCGGCGGCGATTTCGGCGGCGGTGTGAAAAGCATTCCGCCCTCGGCGATTAGCTGTCAGCCTGTCTATTGCTGGTTTTTAGTTGACTGCTAAAAGCCGATTGCCGAATGCTCTATGAAATGTCCGACTTGCGACAAGCCTATCAACTGGAAAGACAATCCCTTCCGCCCGTTCTGTTCCGAGCGCTGCAAGCTGATTGATTTCGGCGCGTGGGTTAACGGCGATTACGCCGTGCCCGCCGAGGAATCAGCCCCGTCGCTCGAAGACCTCGGCCAGAATCAGTCCGTGCCCGGCGAGACGGACAGTTCGCCGAACTCATAAGAACCCGCCGAATAACGGGCGTGCTTCCGTCACACACCTTGTGTAGAATGTCCACTCCCTCGGTCGAAGGAGTTCAGTCGTCAATGCGATTAGCCAGCCTCGATTATGCGTTCGCGCGCCGTTTCAGATTAACGACGCTCGCCCTGCTGCTCTCGTCTCTGTTTTTCGCCGCGTGCGAGTTGGACGGCGCGTCGAAGAAGCCGCGTGCGACGAGCGAGACGCCGCGCTCCGCATCCACCTCGGCGCGGATGCCGCCCGCCGAGTCGGCGCACGCCACGAACTCACGGCAGCAGGGGTGGACGATGCTTGACGGTCGCCGCACCGTGCTCGAAGACTTCCGCGGCCAAGCCGTCGTCCTCGACTTCTACGCCACGTACTGCCCGCCTTGCCTCAAGGAGATTCCGCACCTCGTCGCGCTCCAACGACGTTATGGGCCGCGAGGTTTGACAATCGTCGGCCTCAACGTCGGCGGTGAAGAGGATCAGGCCAAAGTGCCGGAGTTCGTCGAACGTCTCGACATCCAGTACCAGCTTGGCAATCCTGACCGGATGTTCGTTGAAGCATTCTTCGGCGGCAACTCAGCCATCCCGCAGACGCTCGTCTTCGACCGTCAAGGCCGCCTCGTCAAACACCTCACCGGCTACGACGACGAAATCGCCGCGCAGCTCGAAGAGGCGATCCAGACGGCGCTCGACACTAAGGCGACGACGACTGACGAATAGAACATGCCTGAAGGCTAAAGTCAGGAAGCGAGAACAGATGCTTTTGGCTTTGACTCCAGTCTCCAATCTCCAGACTTTCAGAGGATGCTAAATTGAGAAGAGCAAAAATACTTGCCACGCTCGGCCCGGCGTCGCGCGAACCCGCGGTGCTGGAAGCGTTGCTTGCGGCGGGCGCGAACGCTGTGCGTATCAACATGTCGCACGGCGCGCAGGAAGAACATGCGGAGACCATTCGGCGGGCGCGCGCCGGCGCGGAGAGGTTGAAGCGACCACTAGCGGTGCTCGTTGATCTATCGGGGCCGAAGCTCCGGACGGGCGTGCTCAAAGGCGGCCAGTCAGTCACGCTTGAGACGAACGCGCTCTTCACGATCACCACACGCTCCGTGGTCGGCGACGCGCGCGAGGTCTCGACCAACTACGCCGGCATCGCCCACGACGTGAAGGCCGGCGCGCGCATCCTGCTCGACGATGGGGCCATCGAGTTGCTCGTCGAGAGCACGAACGAGACGGATGTCATCACGCGCGTCGTCAACGGCGGGACGCTCTCGGAGCGCAAGGGCATCAACCTGCCGGGCATCGCTCTCCCCATCCCTTCGCTCACGGACAAGGACAAACGCGATCTACAGTTTGCCGTCCGCCATGGCGCCGATTACATCGCGCTCTCTTTCGTGAGGCGCGCGGAGGACTGCATCGAGGCCAAATCGCTTATCAAAGCAGCCGGCGGCAAGCAACCGCTCATCGCCAAGATCGAGAAGGCCGAGGCGATTGATCACCTCGACGATATCATCGAGGCCGCGGACGGAGTGATGGTCGCGCGCGGCGACCTCGGCGTCGAGACGAGCGTCGAACTCGTCCCCGTCTACCAGAAGCGCATCATCGAGCGCGCCAACCATCGTGGCCGCGTCGTCATCACCGCGACGCAGATGCTTCAGTCCATGATTAACGAGCCGCGCCCGACGCGCGCCGAGGCTTCGGATGTGGCGAACGCCGTGTGGGACGGTACCGACGCCGTGATGCTCTCGGCGGAGACGGCGACGGGACAGTATCCCGTGCTCGCGGTAGCGACGATGGCGCGCATCGTCGAGACGGCGGAGAATGGCAAGCCCACCGGTTCGAGCGACATCACGCGCTGGGCTGGCAAGCAGTCGGGGCGCGTCAGCCGCGCGCTATGCGAGGCCGCCGCTTTTGCCGCCGAAGAAATGAGTACCGAGACCATCGCCGTCATCACCGAGTCGGGGCTGATGGCTCATCGGCTGTCGGCGCTCCGGCCCGAACAGCGCATCGTCGCGCTGACATCGAACGCGAGCGTCCAGAACGAGCTGTCGTTGCTCTGGGGCACGGAGTCATATATCCATCCCCCATCCACGAACACAGAGGAGATGCTGAAGGTGTGCGAGCGGACGATGATCGAAGTCGGCGCCGCTCGACATGGCGAGACGCTCGTCATAATGGCGGGCCGGCTGTCGGGACTCGGCCTCTCAAGCTCGGTCACGCTTTACACGGTCGGCGGCGACCTGCCGCGCAAAATCTGAGGCGCTTTGGGCTGGAAGCTACAAATCTCGGTCGGCGACATTTCCGAGATGGTCCGGCCCGCCTTCTTTGCCCTCGCCGCGCTCGCCTCCGCTTGGGTGCTCGCCGACGCGCGCAGACGCTTCAGCGTATATGCGACTGCCGCTTGGACGCTCCTGACGCTCCTCTTCCCTTTCGTTGCCACCCCTCTTTATCTAATCGCGCGCATGTTCAAGCGCCGCGCCGGGCTTCTCACAACGTCAACACAGCCAGCCAACGACGCACCCGGAGAGGCGGCGCCATCTCCGTTCGATAGCGCCGAAGCTGAGAGCGCAGGCGACCCTCATGCAAGCGAGCGCCGGCAGGCTAAACAGGCTCCGCTTTCACACGACCCCGGGCATGACGGTTCTGCTTCTTCGCGCCCACGTGCTCAGGCGGGTGAACCGTCCGCGCTCCCGGCAAAGTGGTCGAGCGTTGTGCTGCCCCTCGTCTATGCGACCACGACGCTACTGCTCGGCGCCGGCTACTTTTATCTGGACTACACGAGCTTCGACGCGCGCTTCGCCGCCGCGCAACGTGCGACTCTCTTTGAACGGAAGGAGCGCGCGATGCGCGAATACCGCGCGGCGCTCGTCCTGCGCGACGATGCACACACGCACAAGTTGTTGGGACTGGAACTCGCCGGGGCGGGACGTTGGGAGGAAGCACTCGCCGAGTTTCGCGCGGCGCAACGCGGCGGCGAGCCGGATGCGCGACTGCTTTTTCACGAAGCGGTCGCGCTGGATGCGCTGATGCGCCCGGCGGAGGCGGCGGACGTTTTCAGACAGTTCCTTCAAAGCAAACCGTGCACGCGGCCTGAGCCTGACTTGTTCTGCGGCGAGGCGCAAGCTCGGCTGAGATTAGGGCAGGCGACGCTCTGAGAAATCATAAGGCAGTTTGTAGTTGCGTCGGTCTTTGCGTCTTGTCGAACGCTATTTTTCACCCGGCGCGGAGGGTACGCACGATGGCGTCGCGGAGACGCTGGGGGGCGGCGTTCTGCGTGCCTTGCTGTGGGTTGCGCCAGTTGTCGAGGATAGCGACCTTGTGCGCGCAGGCGACCGTGCAGAGCGGCGCGCACCATTTCTCGGCGTGATACTCGCGGTCGAAGTCGTCCATCGTGTAGTCGGCGAGCGAGATACCGAGCACGCCGCGCTGCTGCGAGCAGTGGTGGACGAGGCCATCCTCGCAGATGTAGAGATAGCGCGCGCCGGAGCGACAGCGCCAGTCGTTCGGCTTGCCGGCGGCGAGATTATCCTGAAACCAGCCGAGCCGCGCGTACTCCGACTTGTTGAAGAGTTTCAACTCCTCGTAGACCTTTCGCTCGCGCTCGCTCAAAGGCTTGAGCAGCCCCGCGCCATCGTGGATAACGCCGATGGTCGTGGAGAAGCCGAGTTCGCGCGCGCGGCGTGCGATAACAAGCGCGTCTTCGGGATTCTTGATGCCGCCACCGATGACCGAGTTGATGTTGATGTGAAAGTCGGCGTGCTCGGCGAGATTCTGTAATTTCTTGTCGAGGTTCTTGAGGCTCTTCTTGGAAACCTCGTCCGGCTCAACGTTGTCAATGCTGATTTGCAGGTACTCAAGACCCGCTTCGTTCAAGCGGCGAACGCGCTCCGGCGTGAAGTAGTAGCCATTCGAGATGAGTCCGGCGATCATCCGGCGGCGGCGGATGTGGCGGATGATCTCGTCGAGGTCGGGGTGCATGAGCGGCTCGCCGCCCGAAATCGTGATGACCGACGTGCCGAGGTCGGCGAGTTTGTCGAGTCGCCGCCGCATCTCTTCGAGCAGCACCGGGTCGGAAGTCTTGTCGTACTCGTTGCAGTAGGTGCACGCGAGGTTACAGCGGCGCATCGGGATGATGTGCGCGAGCACCGGATGGCGCGTCGAGGCGAGCGCGCGGGTGATGAACCTCGCCTCGCGGGCTTTCAGCTTTAGGTGCGTGCTTCTCTTCATCAAGGCTGCCGCGGTCAAACGTCCGGCGCGCGGTCGGGTGGCAAGCGGAGTGCGCGCCGTGAGTCCAAACTTTCTTTATGCTCGCGTAAGAAAATACAGAAAGGGCGTGCGCTAGGCAAGGAGAGCGGAGGTGCGCTGTCACCACGACTCACAAAACGGCGAAGGGTTTCGGAACCTTTGAGGAGCGCCGAAACCCTATGCCACCAGAAATCTTGTGACGAGATTAACTCTTGACGATCTTCACACCCGCCGGGAGGTTGATTTTGAAGGCATCAGGCGAGATGCCCGCGTTCTTCTGGATACCGCTCAGACGCACAAGCGTCGAGTCGCCGTTGCGCTCCGTGACGCGCGTCTGGATGGGCATCCCACCGTCGTCCACCCAGATTTCCGCGAACTTGAAGTCCGCGCCGCCCTTCGGCGTGAGCTTGATCCACGTCACGTGCGAGCCGCCCGCCTCTAAAGTGCCATCGCCGAGCAGTTCGTAGTTGAAATCGTTCCGCAACTGCGCGCCCGAAGCGCTGAACACAAAACTGAGCACGCCGCCGCCCTTGTTGGGCGCCTTGTTGGACTTGCCCTTATAGGCGATATTCAACTTTGGCTTAAAGAGCGTGTACTCGCCCTTGTCCACCGCCAGAATTTCCTGCCGCGGCCTATTGATGTCGAGGCGTAGCGAGGCATCGCGCCCTTTGCCCGGCAAATACTGCACGCTGCCGTGAGACATCTCCTCGCCGAACCGGGCGTCAACCTTTTGAATGGTGACGCTCGCCCGCAGGCTGCGAAGGTCGCGATTGTTTCGCTCCATCTTGTTGAAGATGGAGCTGACGAGGCCGGGGCCTTGTGCCGCGACGGTCGGGGGAATGGCTGTCGCGCTGATGAAAAGTGCGAACGCGAGGCCAAGCAAAGATAGCTTCTTCATGCAAACTCCTTCAAAAATTTCGGGGAAACACCTAACCCACTCCCGAATCCGGGTGATTATAGGGAATAATTACTCTATGTCAACCTCGTAAGCGGCGATTTGGCCGTTCTCAGCCTTCAGCGCCCGCCAACCCTTAACGCGAAAATCCGTCCGCCCCGTGAGCGTTTGCACGCCGCGTTCCACAGCCTGTGGGTCTGGGGTTTGCCCCAGAACTTCGGGGCTGATGAACAGTTTCCGCGCCGCTTTGTCCGAGCTTTGATGCAAGGGCTGGCGACTCAGTTCGCCCTCGCTAAACCATGTTTTAGGCGTCAAAAAGATAAAGGCGAGTATGAGAACGCACAGCACGTCGTATTGCCAAGTGGTGCGCTCGTAAGACCAAAGGATGATGCGTTTAACTACGCGCCAGAGTCGGGTCATGTCTAAAAAAGCTGCCAGATGTTAGATGTCGGATGCCAGAAAAAGCTGACACCTAACATCCGGCATCCGACATTCGCATTATATCTGCACGCGGGCGGAGGGCGCAAGAATTTGTCCGTCGCGCATCTGTATGATGCGGCGGCACATGGCGGCGGCCTCCGGGTTGTGCGTAATCATCACGATGGTCTGGTTGAAGCGGTAGTTCATCTCCTGAAACATGTTGAGGACGATGGCCGAGTTCTCGGAGTCGAGATTTCCGGTCGGCTCGTCGGCAAGGACGAGGGCCGGGCGGTTGACGATAGCGCGGGCCAGAGCCACGCGCTGCTGTTCACCGCCCGACAATTCCAGCGGCTTGTGATGCATCTTGTCTTCAAGTTTGAGCAGGCGCAGGATTTCGCGGCGGCGGTCGGGGTCATCCTGTTTGCCGTCGCCGCCGGCGTGGATGCGCTCGGCGAGGCGCAGGTTACCCTCTGCCGTGAGCGTCGGGAAAAGATTGAAGCGTTGGAAGACAAAGCCGATCTTACGTCGCCGGATGTCGGTGCGCCGCGCGTCCGTGGCGGCGGTGAGGTCTTCGTCGTCAATCATAATCCGCCCGCTCGAAGGCGTGAGCAGCCCGCCCAGCAGATGCAGCATCGTTGACTTGCCACACCCGGAAGGCCCCATGATCGCCAGAAAGTCGCCTTCCTCGACATCAAGCGACACGCCGCGCAGCGCCTGCACATCCACGCTGCCGACGCGATAGGTCTTGACGAGGTTCTCTGCTTGAAGGATTTTCCGCATAAGTAAGGCCGTTAGCTCTTAACGGATAGCTGTTAGCTTAAAGCGTCTTCGACGAGATTGAAGCGAGGGGAACAGGCTGAAAGCCAACCGCTAAGAGCTAACGGCTAACCGCTTCTCTCATCATTCGTATGACAAAGCACTCACCGGGTCTAAATTAGCGGCGCGCACCGCCGGGTAGAGCGCACCGAGCACGCCGCCCGCGATGCCGATCAGAAACGCCGTCAGCGCCCACATCCAACTGTATTCGAAGATCAGGCCGGAGAAGCGCTGGATCAGGAACGCGGCGGCGAACGAGATGGCGAAACCGGCGGCAACGCCGATGACGCTGATTAAGATCGCTTCCTTCTGAATGACGCCGACGATGTAGCCGCGCGAGGCGCCGAGCGCCTTCAGAACGCCGATCTCGCGCGTCCGTTCCGTGATGGTTGTGTACATCGCCAGCATCACGACGAGCGCGCTCACCACCGCCGACAATCCCACCAGCGAACGCAGGAAGACAGACAGATACGGGATGCTCTTCTCGACGTTCGTGAACACGTCGCGCGTAAACTGGATTTTGTTGCCGGGCAGCGCCTCGTCAATGCGTCGCGCCACCTCTTTCTCCTCGGCGGGGTTCTTCACCTTGACGTAAACCCACGTACACTTGCCCGGCGCTTCGAGCGCGTCCTGCATTGCGGCGAGCGACATCTTGACGCGCGGCCCCGCCTCCGGCGTGTAGACGCCGACCACGGTGTACGGCAAATCACCGAAAAGCTTGATCTCGCTCCCGACGCGCAGATCGTTGTTGCGCGCCTTCGTCTCGTCAACGACGACCTCATTCAATCCTACGGGCGGGCGTCCCTCGACCAGACTCATGCCGTTCATCTCGGCGAACGGTTGCCATTCGACGCCCTCGATCTGTTCAATTCCCAGACCTCCGCGCCCGCTCTGTGAAACGTTCCGAATATCCGGCACCGCCAACTGGACGCCCTCGATCTTCATCAACTCATCTGCGTACCGCACATCAACATTCGTCGCCGCATTCAGCAGATCGGTCCCGCCGCCCTTCGTGAAAAGAATTTCCGCGCGCAGATTCTGCGAGCGCCGCTTGAGGTCATTCGACAACCCACGCGCCAGCCCCGTAAACAGCATCACGAGGCACACACCCAACGCTACGCCAGCCGCGCTCACCAGAGCGCGCACCGGGCGCTGACGGACGTTGGCGGCGATCAGGTTATCCATAAAAAGTAGATGTCGGATGTCAGATACCAGTCATCAGACCACCAGCTTGCACTGACATCCAACATCTGACATCTATTGTTTCTTCGCGTCCAGATCAACCTCTGGCAGGTTCGACTCGTTCTTCAGGATGAAGGTGTCCGCGCCATATGGTTGACCCACTTTGACCTGCGCCGGGTCTTGGAAAGCGATGCGGATCGAGTAGCGCTCCTGCGGGCGCGTCAACTCTATCTGCGCGGGCAGCGCCTGCCCAGTTCCTTCGCCGAACGGCTTCGGGTCGCTGTAGATAACGTCGGTGATAAGCTGTCCGCGTTCATTGTAGGTCTGCACGCGCGCCAACCGGATCGCGCCAACACGGTCGAACCAGAAACGGCGGAGCAGAGATGCGCGGCCCGGCCCGGCGGGCTTCAGTTCCGACAGAATATAATAGCCGCGCACGACGCGGGCGCTCTTCTTCGCACCCCGCCGTGTATCCGGCTCCTCCTCGAATGCCTCCGACTGCGCGTAGTAAACCATTCCGGCATCGTCGGTCGCGGCAGGCGGCACGAGCAGCGCATCGGTGAAGTGTTGCGGGCGCAAAGAGGAGAGCGCACTCACGGTGGCGCGCTGCATCGCAGCCTCTTGCTTCTTCCCGTCCTTGCGGCAGTCGGGGTTCGCGCCGTTGCCGTTCGCTTCAAGCTTGTCGTACACGGCGTTGTTAGTCCCCGTGACGAACCGCTTGTACTTTACGTCGCCCTGATAGAGCGCCGCCCAAAAACGCTCGCCCGTCGAACTCATCTCGGCGACCTTAATGCCGAGCGGCGCTTGAACGAGTAGGAAAATCTGGCCGGGCCGCTGCACGATGACCCGCCCCTCGGTGGTGCGGTACAGGTCGGCGACGCCGCACTCGGCGAAGCTGTTGTCAAGGAAGGTGATGTCAATCTTGCCGCTTAGAGACCTCACGCCCGCGAGACGGTTGACCTCCGCGATCAGCATCGAGGTATCGGCCTCGACCCGTGGCGAGAGCAATGGCGGCACCATGATCTTGCTCTTGGGGCTGAAGATACCGCATCCCGCCAGCAACACGACGGCGGCCAGTAATGCCGCCAAGCGCAAAGGAAACACTTTTATCAAGAGTTTTAGACCGCGCATCGGCGGAACACAGTAAGACCTGCGAGCAACCAATGTCTGCACAAAAAATTTATCCAAATCAATCAAGGGAAGCTAACAAACGCCCTTCGCCCTTGTCAACGAAGGGATACTGGATAATGGTTAATGAACGATAGTCAGTCATTGCCTGTTTGTTGATTCGCCCCAACCGACCGGCGACTTAAGAGACTCGACGCCACGCTTCTTTCACCGATCACTAATCAATGGTTTTTCAGTCCAGCAGCAGCGGGGGTTTGTCGAACTTCGCGCGTAAGCGGTTGATGGCGCGCAGCACCTTGGGGCGGCTCACGATTTTCAGCTCCAGACTGCGTTTGCCGGGAAAGTCGAGCAGCATGACGCCGAGCAGGATGGTCAGGACGCCCTGACCGGGCACGCCGGGCAGAGACATCACGATGCCCAGAGCGACAAGGAGAAGGCCGAGCAGGTTTTTGGCGAAGATGCCCAGCATCCGCAACGCGCGGTGCCGGTCAGTCCAAAACTCACGCTCGTGCGACGAGTGAAAATAGTTCTCCGGCAGCTTCACCAGCACGAACAGACTGAGCGCGATGCTGCCCACGAAAGTCCCCACCGAGATCAACGCCGCCACCAGCACCTGCCACCATGACAGACCGAACGAAGCCAGCTTTTCCGTCAACCATTCGAGCATAAAAGCAGTTTTCAGTTTTCAGTTTTGGAGCCGACAGCTCAAACTCAAATACGAAATCGTTATCAGATGAGAACTGAAAACCGTCTTACAGTTCGTCCCGCGCGCGGACGAGCGCCGCGATGATTTCGCGGACGACCTCGCGGGCCGCGCCTTCGAGTTTAAAATCGCGCGCCTCGGCGCCTTCCCAGAACTCATCGAGGCCGCGCGCCCCGGCGCGTTCGAACGCAAACGCCTGCGTCAGCAGGTCCACCACATCCGCCGCTTTCACCAACCGCGCCTCAAGACTAGCGCGTGCCTCGTAGTCCGCGTGCAACTCGCCATAGCGCCCGGCGTGCTCGGCGCCTGCCCCGCGCATGATGTCATCGAAGGCCGCGCGCTCGGCCCGCCGGCGCGCCTCCGCGCCGTAG
>JBGTBQ010000439.1:0-8409 GCA_041749275.1 Pyrinomonadaceae bacterium
ACGCGCCCGCCCCCGCCCCCAGCGCCCGCAGGTGCGACGGCGTCAGCTTCACTAAAGCCGGCTCCGCCCCCTGCAGCACCTCGCGCAGCCCTTCCAGCTCCTCCCCCTCCGCGAGCAGCCGCACCGCGCCCCCGCGCAGCAGCGCCGGGTAGAGGCTCGTCACGCAGAGGTCGAAGCCCACCGACGTGTGCACCGGCGAGAGCCGCAACTCAGCCGCACCGTAGAAGTCCGAGGCCCACGAGAGGTAGTTGGTCAGACTCCGGTGCTCAACCATCACGCCCTTCGGACGCCCCGTCGAGCCCGACGTGTAGATGAGGTAGGCGAGGTTGCCCGCGGCGGCATGGGCCGGCAGGTTCTCAGGACTGCGTGCGGCGATCTCATCCCATTCGGCGTCAAGGAACACAGTCTGCCCCCAGTGGGCAGGCAGCGCCGCGGAGAGGTGCTCGCGGGTGAGGAGGACGGCCACCCCGGCGTCTTCGAGCATGAAGGCGGTGCGCGCCAGCGGGTTCGAAGGGTCGAGGGGCAGGTAGGCGCCTCCGGCTTTAAGAATACCGAGCAGGCCGACGACCATCTCGAAGCCGCGCTCGACGCAGAGGCCGACGACGACCTCCGGGCCAACCCCCAAATCTGTTAAGTAATGGGCGAGTTGGTTGGCACGCCCGTTGAGCTCGCGGTAGCTGATCTCCTCGTGCTCGAAGATCACCGCCGCCGCGTCGGGTGTCCGCTCGACCTGCTCCTCGAACAGTTGGTGTACGCACTTGTCGAGCGCGTAATCTCGCCCCGTCTCATTCCATCGCGCCAACTGCCCGCGCTCCTCTTCAGTCAGCAGCGGCAACTCTGAAACCCTCAGTTGCGGCTGTTTGGCGATGGCTGACAGAAGTGTTTGAAGATGGATTGCCAGGCGCTCGATCGTTGAAGCTTCGAACAGGTCGGTGGCGTACTCCAACGCGCCGTGCAGTCCCTCGGGCGTTTCGATCATCAGCAAAGACAGATCGAACTTCGCGGTGCGACTTTGGGCGCCTACCTCACTGATGCGTAGCCCGCTGAGTTCCAACGAACTCGTCGGCGTGTTCTGTAACTGGAACAGCACTTGAAACAGTGGCGAGCGACTCGCATCGCGTTCCGGTTGCAGCTCCTGAACAAGTCTCTCGAAGGGCAGCTCCTGATGCGCGAAGGCTCCCAGACTAAGTTCGCGAACCTGTCGCAGGACGTTGAGAAAAGTCGGGTCCCCGGCGAACACCGTCTTAATCACGAGGGTGTTTGCGAAGAAGCCGATAAGCCCTTGAATCTCCGCCCGATTGCGGTTGGCGATGCCCGTGCCGATGGCGATGTCGTCCTGTGAGGTGTAGCGGTGGAGCAGGGTTTGGAAGGCCGCCAGCAGAGTCATGAACAACGTCGCGCCCTCTTGGCGCGCAAGCCTGTTTATGGCCTGAGTCACTTTGGGCTTGACCGTGAAGAATCGAGACGCCCCCCTATGGCTTTGGACGGCAGGGCGAGGATGGTCGGTGGGTAATTGAAGCTCGGTTACGTCGCCGAGTTGCTGCTTCCAGTAGTCCAGATGCTGCTCAAGGACTTCGCCCTGCAACCAGTCTCTCTGCCACCTCGCGTAATCGGCGTACTGAATCTCAAGCTTCGGAAGCGGCGAGGGCCGACCCGCCGCGAATGCTTCGTAGAGCGTCGCCACTTCTTTGATGAGCACGCCGATGGAGATGGCGTCGGTGATGATGTGGTGCATCGTCACCAATGCCACGTACTCTTCGCCGCCTAACCACACCAGCGCGACGCGCAGAAACGGGCCGAGGCTGAGGTCGAACGGGCGCCGCAACTCCTCTTTGACGAGGCGTTGCGTTTCCGCCTCACGCTCTTCTTCGAGCAGGGTGCTCAAGTCAACGAACGGCAGGGGAATATGAACCGGCGGGTTAATAATCTGCAGGGCCTGGCCGTCAACCGCCGCGAAGGTGGTGCGCAGCACGTCGTGCCTTCGCCGTATCTCGTTCAGCGTCCGTTCCAGCACCGAGACGTTGAGACGACCGCTCAGGCGCAGGAAGGCGGGGACGTTGTAAAAATGGCTGGCAGGCTCCAACTGGTTGAGAAACCAGAGCCGCTGCTGCGCGAATGACATCGGCGGCAACTTGGAGACTACCAACGCGCGCTTCTCCGGCGGAAGCTGTGTCAGGCGATTTACAACGTCGGTCATTTGGCCCTCGTTCATTAATGTCTAGTTCGCTGCCCCGCCCGTCCCGGGTTCACGAAGACTGTTCTACTTCGCTGAGCAATTCATCAATGGTGCTGTCCATGTGAGCCACAATCGGGAGGCTGTAGGGGCTCAACTCTTTCTTCTCGGCGCGCTCACGCTCGACGGCCGCGGCGAGCGCGCTGACGGTCGGCGATTCGAATAAGGCGCGCAGGGGTATCTCGACGTGAAAGTCCTGGCGCAGCCGCGCCGTCAGCTGAATGGCGAGCAGCGAGTGGCCTCCCAACTCGAAGAAGTTATCGTGGGCGCCGACCTCTCCTATTCCCAAAAGCGTTTGCCAGACTGCCGCTATCTGCCGCTCAAGCTCCGAAACGGGCGCGACGAAGGTGTTCTTAAGCTCGGGCCGCGGGTAGAGGTTGGGCGCAGGCGCATTGTGTCGCGTCTCCGAATCGCTCAACGATTCGAGCTTGACCCAGCGGTCGAGACGCGTTTGCAGGTCGCTCGTCGAGATGACCAACTGCGGCGTCCTCCAGTCGGAGCAGAGTCGTCGGAAGACCTCCGCGCCTTCGGCGGGCGTAATCCCTAGGTGGGACATTGCTGCGCCCGGTGCGTTGTTCTGTGTCCTCTGCTCTTGCAGCTGCCAGCCGTCCCAGTTGACGCTCGCCCACAGGGCGCCGCCCCCTTTGGACTGGCACGTGGCGAAGGCGTCCATGAAACAGTTGGCGGCCGCGTAGGCCGCGAAGCCGAGCCCGCCGAGAATCGCGGAGAGTGAAGACATCAGCAGGAAGAAATCCGGTCGGGTCCTGCTGAACACCTTCTCAAGCACCACTAGGCCTTCGACCTTCGCCATCAGGATGTTTTCGCATTCACCCGGGTTCGTTTCGTGAATGGCCCGCAGCGAGGTTTCCCCGCCGACTCCGGCCGCGTGAACGACTCCGTCTATGCGCCCGAATCTTTCCAGCCCGCGCGCGACGACGGCGCGCATCTCTTCCTCGTTCGCGACATCGGCGCGCGCAACCATCACCTCCGCGCCCAGCTCTTCGAGCGCCCTTAGCTTGCGAATCTTGACGCTCAACTGATCCTGCTCGTCGTGTGTCGCCAGCCAATCCTCCCACTCGTCCCTTTCGGGCCACGGGGCGCGGCCCGTAAGAATGAGTTTCGCCCGCGTGGAACGCGCAAGCTCTTCGGCTAATATCAACCCCAGCCTCCCGAGCCCGCCGGTCAGCAGGTAGGTGCCATGCTGCTTGAGAATTGAAAACTGTTCCGCGCTCTTCTCCAGCCGCGTCGGCTCGAAGGTCTGTACCCAGCGGTGCGCGCCGCGGTAGGCGACCACCGTTTCCGCCGAGGCCAGTTCGAATTCGAGGAGGAGGTCTTCGACGAGTTTTCTCCCGGGCGTCGAGTCCCCCGCGGTCGCCGTTATATCTATCGTGCGGCAGTGAATGTTGGGGTGTTCCTGTGGGATGACTTTGCACAGCCCCGTTATCGTGGCGCGCTCGGGGGCCAACGCCTCCTCACCCGTCACTTCATGAAGACCGTTCGTCACGACGAACAGACGAACCGCCTCAGCCGGGTAATTCGCGCTGACGGCCTGGGCCAGAAAAAGCAGACTGTAAAAGCCCTCATAGCTGGCCTCGCCCAGCGTGTCCGCATCGATACCGTCGGCTCGCGTCGGGAGACTGTTCCATAAATGCACGACGCGGCGCGTGACGAAACCCTTTGCGCGCAGCTCCTTCAGCAGCGCTTCGTAATCGTGTTGCGACCTCGGGTTGATGGTGTAGCTATGGTCGCCCGACTTCTCGAAGCGTTCCCCGGCCTTCACGACGACGCACCGCTTTCGTTTCGTGAGGTCATCGGCAAGCTCACGCCCTAACTCGTCTGCGGCGGCAAACACCAGACATCCTTCGTCCCGCTCCGACGCCTCCTGCGCCCTTCGCAACGGCGGCGAGCGCTTCCATGAGGGGACATAAAACCACTCTGCCACGTCGGTCTTCTTTGGCGGCGCGGCGGGCCCGGTCTGCCGGGGGGCCGTTATCGCGCGCGGCTCGACCCAGAAGCGCTGACGCTCGAACGGGTAAGTGGGCAGCGGCAGTCGCCGACGTTCCTCGCGCGTGTAGAAGTTGCGCCAGTTGATGGCGACACCCTGAAGCCATAGAAGTCCCAGCGTCCGCCACAGGTGCGCGACATCCGACTGCGACTCGGACGCGTGTCGTAAGCACGAGAGGGCTTTCGGAGTGGCGGCGCCGGGATTGTTCTGTCTGACCAGAGAACTTAAAGCGCGCCCCGGCCCGACCTCCAACAAAACATTTCCGGCTTCCCCGCACAACTCTTTGAGGCCGGCCGCGAACTGAACTGTCTCGCGCAGGTGCCTGGCCCAGTAATGCGGATCGGTCGCCTCCTCGGCGGTGATCCAGCCGCCGGTGACGTTCGATATGTACGGCAGTGTTGGGGGGTTGAGTTTGACGCCGCGCAAGACTTTGAGAAAGGGTTCGATTACAGGTTCGACCATCGCGGAGTGAAAGGCGTGGGAGGTATGCAGGCGACGCGACGGAATCTCCTTCCGCAGCAGTCTCTCTTCAAGCCCCGCAATCTCCTCCGCAGGGCCCGAGGCGACGCACAACGAAGCGCCGTTGACTGCCGCCAGGGAGAGTCCGGGGCCGAGCATCGCGCTAACCTCGGCCGCGGGCAGCGCGATGCTGCACATGGCCCCCGGCTCGACGCTGCCCATCAGGCGACCGCGCGTCGCCACCAGACGCAACCCGTCTTCGAGTGAGAAGACGCCTGCCATGCAAGCCGCCACGTATTCGCCGACGCTGTGGCCGATCATCGCCGCGGGCTTGATTTCCCACTCCTGCAACATCTTCGCGAGTGCGTACTCGGTGGCGAAGAGCGCGACCTGCGTGACGGACGTTTGTGCAAGCCGTCGCCCGGCCTCCTCGGCCTCCTCCGACGGCGGGAAGAGGATGTCTCGCAGGTCGCCCTCGAGAATCGGTTCGAGGAGTCGGGAGCACGCGTCGAGCGGCTCGCGGAAGGCCGGCACGAACTCGTAAAGTTCCCGTGTCATGTTGACGTACTGCGCCCCCTGCCCCGGGAACATGAAGACCGCGCGGGTTTCGGCAGTTTCGCAAGTCCCACTCAGGGCGGCGTTGCTTCCCCCGCCTTCGAGGGCTTCGATTGCGTCTTTAACGTCCCGGCATACTACGGCGCGCCGTCGGCCGAACTGTTTGCGGCCAACGTGATGGACGTAAGCCACGTCCGCGAGATTTACGTCGGGGTTGTCTTTCAGATACGCGAGCAGTCTCGCGTGCGCCGCGTCGAGCGCGGACGGGGTTCTGGCGGAGAGCGTCAGCAGTTGGTACGGCCCCGAGACGCTCGACGGCTGGCGGGCCGGGGCTTCTTCAAGTATCACGTGCGCGTTAGTCCCGCCCACGCCGAAGGAACTGACGCCCGCGCGGCGCGGCGCGGCGCGGCTCTCCCACTCTCGCAGCGACGTGTTGACGTAAAAAGGGCTGTCCTCAAAATTAATCTCCGGGTTGGGGGTCACAAAGTGGAGGCTCGGGGGCATCGCCTTGTGCTTCAGGGCCAGTACGGTTTTGATGAGACCGGCCACGCCGGCGGCGGCGTCGAGGTGCCCGATGTTCGTCTTCACCGTGCCGAGGCCGCAGAATCCTTTCCTCCGCGTCCTTGCGCCATAGGCTTTCGTCAGCGCGGCGATCTCGATCGGGTCGCCGAGCCGCGTGGCGGTGCCGTGCGTCTCGATGTAAGTTATCGTCTCCGCCTCCACCCCGGCCATGGACAAAGCCTCGGCGATCGCCCGCGCCTCGCCTTCCACACTCGGTGCGGTGTAACCGATCTTCGCAGAGCCGTCGTTGTTAATGGACGAGCCCTTGATGAGGGCGTGGATGTAATCGCCGTCGGCGAGTGCCGCCGACAGTTGCTTCAACACGACGAGCCCAACGCCGTTGCCGCCGACCGTCCCTGTCCCATCGGCGTCGAAGGCGCGACAGTGCCCGTCCTTTGAAGCAATGCCCCCCTCCTTGTAGATATAACCGCTGCCCTGCCGGCTGTTGATTGAAACTCCGCCCGCCAGTGCTATGTCGCACTCGCCGCTCAGAATGCTCTGGCACGCGACGTGAATCGCCACCAGCGAAGTTGAGCAGGCCGTCTGGACGACATAACTGGGCCCTTTCAGGTTCAACTTGTAAGAGACTCGCGTCGTCAGAAAATCGGCGCTGTTACCGAGCATCAGCTGGCCGAAGCCGGCGGACTGGGCGAGCTCCGGGTTGGTCGAGAGGTTGTTGAATAGGTAGGTGGGGCTGGAAACGCCCGCGTAAATGCCGATCAATTTTTGGCAAGTCTCAGGGTTGTAGCCCGTGTCCTCTAGGGCCTCCCACGCACACTCCAGCAGGAAGCGATGTTGCGGGTCGAGGATTTCCGCTTCCCTCGGATTGAACCCGAAGAAAGCTGCGTCGAACTTGTCAATATCTTCCAACAGCCCTTCCGCCGCGACATAGTTCGGGTCATTTGCCAGCGAGGCGGGCACGCCCGCCGCGACGACGGCCGCCGCCGACAGGATTTGAATGGACTCGACCCCGTCGCGCAGGTTTGACCAAAACTGGCTCACGTCACGCGCGCCCGGGAATCTGCCTGCCAAGCCGATGACGGCTATCGCCGTGTCATCAATCTCGACGGATGTTCTGTCGCTAGTCACCGCTGACCTCCTGGGTCTCGCTCGATACGCGGTGGCCGAGTCTGGCCGCCCGCCGCTGCCTCAAATTCTCTTTACGCAGCTCAACCCTCTCGTGCGCGTCTTCCACGGGCGGCTCTTTGCGCGCCTCTCCGCTGAGGAAGGCGGCCAGCGACGCGACCGTGGGGTGCTCAAACAACTTGACCATCGGGATTTCCATGTCTAACTCGGCGCACAACTGCAGGTGCACTTTCGCCACCAGAAGTGAGTGCCCCCCCAGGTCAAAGAAATTGTCGTCCACCCCGATCTTCTGCTGCCCGAGAACCGTCGCCCACACGGCGGCGATGGTTCGCTCCAGCTCTGTCCGCGGGGCGACGAACACGTGTGCCGCCGCCGCTTTCGCTAGGTCGGGAGCAGGCAACGCTCCGCGGTCTACTACGCCGTTGGGAGTCAGCGGTAATTGGTCGAGAAATATGATGGTCGTGGGGACCATATATTCAGGCACGAGCTCTTTCATAAACGTGTGCAGGTCGTTCGCGTTCAGGCTCCCGTCGTCGCCGCTCACGACGTAGGCGATCAGGTGGCCGCTTGGTTCTTTCTCCTCTCCTACAACGACTATACAATCTCGCACGCCCTCATGCTTCAAGAGGGTCGCCTCAATCTCGCCGAGATCTATGCGATACCCGCGCACCTTCACCTGCGTGTCTGCTCGCGCCACGTACTCCACCTCACCATCGCTCGTCCACCTCGCCAAGTCTCCCGTCCTGTAGAGCCGACCTCCGGCCTCCCCGCCATACGCGTCCGGCACGAACTTCTCACCCGTCAACTCCGGACGGTTCAGGTACCCCCTCGCCACTCCCGCCCCGCCCACATACAACTCACCCACCACACCCACCGGCACTGGCCGCAGCTCTTCGTCCAGTATGTAAACCCGCGTGTTCGGCAGCGGCCGTCCTATCGGCGGCGGCTCCGCCCGCACTCCCTCGCACTTCCTCATCGTCGCGCAGAACGTCACCTCCGCCGGCCCGTAGGCGTTGTAGAACCTTCTCCCGGCAGACCAGCGCGCCGCCAACTCAGCCGGGCACCTCTCACCAGCCATCACTATCGTCTCGGGAGCCGCCCACCCCTGCTCGGGCAGCTGCGCCAGCACCGATGGCGGCAAGGTCACGGTGGTTATCGTCTGATCGCTCATCAACCCCGTGAGCCCCGCGCCCGGCAACATCTCCTCTTGCGCCCCGAGGCACAGCGTGGCACCGGCCGACAGCGTGCTGAATATCTCCCAGACCGAGGCGTCGAAGCTCAACGGGGCGAACTGCAAGACGCGTCCCCCGGGGCTGATGCCGAACGTTTCGACCTGCGCCTGAGCGAGGTTGCTTACGCCGCGGTGCCCGACCAGCACGCCCTTGGGCCGCCCCGTCGAGCCCGACGTGTAGATGAGGTAGGCGAGGTTCTCTGGGGCCGCTCCCCCCGCGAGGTTCCCGGCGGCGCGGGCCGCGACCTGTGCCCACTCCGAGTCCAGGAAGATGGTCTG
>JBGTBQ010000440.1:0-14375 GCA_041749275.1 Pyrinomonadaceae bacterium
GAAGGCGCGGGCCTCCAACCCGACGAGCGCATCACACCCACGCGCGGCGACCTCCAACGCGGGCGCGACGCGGCGTTCGCGCGCGCCGTCGAGATCATTAAACTAAGCGGGAAGAAAAAACAGGCGGCTGCGTCGTAAGGAAGGTAAGAGCGGTCGTGCTGTAAAGGATGTGAGAATTGCGCCGGCGCGGCGTCAACGCTTGGAAGGTTTGTCCAGATCGAACAGAGCTTTAAGCGCGCGCTTCAGGTTATCGTCGCCCTCCGCCTCTTCAACCTCTCCCGCGTCGCCGCCCCGCGCTCCCACGTCGCTGATGCGCCGCCACATCTCGCCGCGCGCCTTCGTGTAACTTTCGGGCAGCGCCCGCCCGCAGTAGTTGCAAGCGGGGCTTCCGAGCGCGAGCAACCGTCTTTTGCAATACGGACAGAAGCGAAAGTCCGGCGGCTCAATGGGGCCGAGCGATGCCCCGCAGTTCGCGCACTTCGTCGCGCCCGCCTCACAAACGCCGTGGCAATATTCGCAGGTCGGAGACATATCAACGCGGTCGTGTCTTTCGCTTCGGCTTGCTTCTGATGAATGTAACTTCGCTGGGGTCAACGGTGGGCGACGCCTGTGGAGGAGTAGTGTCAGACGGAATGATCCAGAGTTCGACCGTCAGGTTCGCCTTGTAGCCGCCATCTACCGTCACGACGCGTAGTGGATCGAAGTCATGTCCGCGCCGCCCGATCAGATAATTCACGGCCTGCCGACAACGGCGCTTCGCCTCGCCCACGCGCCCAACCCTGCCGCCATAGCAAAATATGTAGCCGGTCGCATCCGGAGTGTTCCGTAACTCGATGGCTAAATTATCGAGACGTGCTTTCTCATCGCTCCAACGGAGATTGCCGTACTCGTCAAATTTCCGCGTAGTTGTAGGGGCGGGAACCGGTGGTGCGACGAGCGATCCTGCCATGCACGCAACTGGTTTCTTATTAACCGCGACCGCCGCCCCGACGACAAGCATTATCAGGGCGGCGGTCGTATTGAAAATGAGACGATGCATATTCAGAAACACCATCAATCACCGAAGGCTCAGTGCGTGTCTAAAAAGCTATGTGCCGTAGCTCCGTGAGGAGCGGAATGTTTGTAGCTATGGCATGACACAAAGTTCCTAAGCTCCATGAGGAGCGAAATGCTAATCTCTGCCGCACCTCCGGAGATTGAAAGAAAAATGGGAAGCGGCGCGGGCGACAAACATTCCGCCCCTCGCGGGGCTTTATTAAATATGTTCTCAGGCTGTCGCCGTCCCGCAGTTGCCGCAGAACTTCACGCCGGGCGCGAGCGGCGTCTGGCAGTTGGCGCACTGCTTCGGTTCCATTGATTGGCCGCAGCCGGAGCAGAATTTCGCACCTGCCTGCACCTGCGTCTTGCAGTTCGGGCACTCGACCGTGGGCGCGGCCTGCACCTGCACGTCCGCGCCGCAGCTCTGGCAGAACTTCGCGCCCACGGGGTTCGGCGTCTGGCACTTCGGGCACGGCATCATCTGCGCGGCAGCCGCGCCGCCCCCGCCGCCCGCCTGTTGTCCACCCTGCTGACCGCCCTGCTGGCCGTAGGCGCCCGCCATCATCTGGCCCATGCCGAAGCCCATGCCGAGACCCATGCCCTGCCCGGCGGCTCCGCCCGGCTGCTTCGCCGCGTCCTGCATGGACTCCGCCGCCTTGTAGCGCATGTATTTGTCCATGTCGCCGAGCGCCGACATCGAAGAGCGCTCGTCAATCTTCTTCTGCACCTCTTCGGGCGGCGAGATGGCGGAGATGAGCATGTCCACCAGCTCAAGCCCCTGCTTGCTGAAGTCCTCCGCCACGCGCGCCTTCACGCCCGCCGCCAGTTCGTCGTAGTAGGCCGGAAGATCGAAGACCGTCTTCAGGTTCTCGCCGAGCAGGTCGTTCAAGCGTGAGACGATGATGTCGCGCAGGTAATCGCCGACCGATTGCGTTGAGACGAGGCCGCGCGTGCCGACGACCGAGCCGACGAAAAGCTGCGGGTCGGCCACGCGAATCGAATACTTGCCGAACGCGCGCAGCCGCACCATGTACAGCTCCGTATCGCGGAAGGCAATCGGCTCCTTCGTGCCCCACTTCAAGTCCTGAAACGTGTGGCGCGCGATGAAGACGACCGCCGCCGTAAAGGGCGATTCGCCGCCGAACGGAATCGAGAGCAGCCGCGTCAGCAGCGGCACGTTCATCGTGGTGAGCGTGTGACGGCCCGGCCCGAACGTGTCGAGCGCCTTGCCGTCGCGGAAGAAGACCGCCGACTGGTTCTCCTGCACGACGAGCTGTGCGCCCATCTTGATGTCGGTCGCGCCTTGCGCGGGGACGCGGTTCACGATCTGCGTGCCCGTCGGGTCGAAATGCTGAATGATCTCAAGTGCCATGTGGCTGCTTCTCCTTACTCTGTGAGCGCGCCGTTCTCGTGGCGGCTCGTTGTGAAATCTTACTTCTTGAGTTTGATGTCGCCGTTGACGACTTTTATTAAAAGCGGGTCGGCGCCCGTGCCGAGGCGACCGAGGAGGTGCTTGCCGGCGGCGGGCCGCACGGAAGCGCCGCACTTCCGGCAGAACTGCTGCCCTGCGAACAACTCCGCCCCACAGTTGTTACAGTATTCAGCCATCACACATCAGAAATGATGAGCGCGGAACGATGAACGATGAATGAAAGACAAAAGCTTTTCAGTTCATCGTTCCGCGCTCAACGTTCATCGTTTAACTAAACATCGGCTGCCCCGGCGAGTCGTCCGGTTTGAAGTCGTTGATGGCGCGCTGGCGCTCGTCGAAGGTGCGGTTGAGATCATCAACCGCGCGCTCAAGTTCCGTGGCGGCCTGCTTGAGACCGTCCGTGGTGACTGCCTTTCCACCCAACTCACGCCCTTGTTGCTCTATCGCCTCGACCTTCTCGACAAGCGCGAGGTCGAAACGGTAAAGCGCGTCGAGCTGCGGCTCTTGAACCTTCACCACGTCGAAGAAGCCGCTGTAGCCATAGCTGGCGAAGCGGACACGGTTCTCCGCCTGATCGAGCTTCTTCTGCACGCGGTCGAGCGGGCCAATCTCCATCAAACGCCCGCCGGAGGTCAACTCGCGCACCGCATTCGAGAGCGGCTGCTTCGCGGCGCGCAGACGGTCGGCCAAGTGCTCGCGGTGCAGCTTATCTATGTCGCGCCGCCGCTCACGCGCGGCGTAGCCACCGTACCCCGGAATTTTGTCGCCGAGCCGTTCGAGCCAGTTACGCTGATCGTTCATTTGCTTTCTCCGAAATTAGTTTTCAGTTTACAGTTTTCTGTTTTCAGCAGGGCAAGGCTGTTCGCGCACAACTGAACACCGAGAACTGTTCTTACGTTTCCCGCCCCCGCCGGGTTCATTGTTCGATTCTAACACCGGGCGGCGCTTCCGCACATCATGCCTACGCGCCAAACGCCCCAATCCTACTTCATCCTCGTTCGCTCGAAACCGAGACGATGGTCGCCTCACTCATAACTCATAACGCGACACGGAGGGCGAGGCCGCTCATCTTCAAGATGTAGACACGGCGCGCGCCGACGGGTTAATCTTGTCATGCAGTATCCCCCTGAATTCCCCATTCCGGTCGAACCGGAGATTGAAACGGCGCACGCCGGCGAGTTCGTCGCCGAACTTCGCTGCCTACGTGATGCCCTGTCCAAACGCATCAAGGCTCACGCGCGGTCGGTCGAGCAAGGTCTGGCAAAGTTTGTCCTGACATTGATCGAGTTGCTCCGGCGCTGGCTGGAAAAGCAGTCCGGTCAACACGCGGGGGCTGGACGGTGGACGAATGCTTCAATCTCGGTCCGGTCGGACGTTTGATTTGAATCCGCGGCAGGAGACTGGAAGCGGCTCGTCGTTTGGTGTGAGCGGTGCAACTTTCAACTGTCTACTCGGCTGAAATATTTGTGCAAAACGAGTCGGAACCGCCTCTGCTAGCGGGCGGTTCATTGAGAGGCAATCCGCTTCGGAAGATAGGCACGCCGCTGGTCTGACTTGCCTACCGACTTCTGACTTCTGTTTTATGGATCGTGTCACCGATACTGCTCAAGCAACACCTGTCTTCGATGCGAGCGCGCCGAGCCGCCTGCCGTTGCACCAGTATCAACGCCTGTTCGAGATGACGACGCAGCTTCTGGCCGCGCAGACCCTCGATGAACAATTGATGTTGTCGCTCGACACTTTAATTTCCGGCATAGGTTATCCGCACGCGGCAATCGCGTTGATTGATAAGAATCGCGCGTTGCTCCGGATACGCATGGCCGCCGGGTTTGCCGACGACGCGAAACCGGTGGGGATGGAGCTGCCGCTCGATGCGCGAGGGCCGCACATCACGGTCGCGCATGACGGGCGCCCCACATGGATCACGCGACGTGACGAGGGCGATGACCTTTCCGCGCACGCCTTCCTCGATGCGCTCGGCTGCCCGACCGACCTGCTCGCGCTGCCTCTCTTCGGCGACCAACTCTCGGACGAGTCGGCCAACAGCGTCGTGGCGCGGCCTCCCTTCGACGAAGAGCGCTACGGGATGCCGCGGACGATGTGCCTCGGCGCGCTCTACGTCGGCGCAACGCGCGAATCCATGGAGGAGGAGCAGGTCAAACTGCTCTCGCTCTTCGCCGCCCGCCTCGGGGTCGTCATCTCGAACACCCTCCAAATCGAGCGGCTGAACGCGAACGTCCGCAAAATGCAACGCGAGCGGCAGTGGGTCGAGTCCGTGATGAAGTCGGTGGCCGACCCCATCGTGCTCACGAACATAGACAACGAGATTCTGTTGCAGAACCGCCGCGCCGAAGAGTTGTTCAGCGACACGAAGGACGCCAACCACGACAAGCGGCGCGCGCTGGCGATGAACGACCTCTTGTTCTCGGCCTATCTGTCGAGCGCGGCGGTCGCCTCCGAGTCAATCGTCGGGCGCGACCTCATTCTGGTTGACCCCAGCGAAGGCTCCGACATCCACTTCGAGGTCATCTCGACGCCCGCGCTGGACGCGCGCGGCGAGCGCCTCGGCCTCGTCTCGGTCTTCCGCGACGTGACCGCCCTCCGGCGCGCGAACGAGGAACTGGCACGGAATTTCGGCCTCCTTCAACAGGCCGAAAGCGAGGCGCGGCGCGAGCGCGACCGCCTCGATCTCATCATCGAACACGTCGGACACCCCATCGCGGTCTGCGATACATCAGGCAAATTCATCCTCTTCAACCGGCGCGCCGAGCGGCTCTTTCAGGAGGAGGGCGGCCTGCCGCCGCGGGCCGCACGCGCCGTCAACGCCAACGCCGTCATGCTCACCTCGTTCATCTCCGGCCTTGCCTCCGACGCCGAGGTGGAACGGCAAACCGAGATTGAATTGATTGACCCAACCTCCGGCGTGTCGCTCCCGATGGAGATTACCCCCGCCGAAGTGAGGGATGCGAAAGGGCGAGTGACAGCAGTTGTCTCAATCCTGCACGACCTCTCCGAAATCCGCGAGTTGGAAAGACGCCGCGTCGAGCAGCAGTTGTTCGAGTCCGAGAAGCTCGCCGCCGTGGGCCGCCTCGCCGCTTCCATCGCCCACGAGGTCAACAACCCGCTCGAAGCGATCAAGAACTCGCTCTACCTGTTGACCAACAGCCAGAGCGTCGAACAGAACACGCGCTTTCTCGACGTGGCGCGCAAGGAGACCGAGCGCGTCTCGCACATCATCCGGCAGATGCTCGGCTTTGCGCGTCGCTCCGGCGAGGTCGAGTGGACGAGCATCAACCAGTTGATGGACGAGACGCTGATCCTCATCGAGAAGAAACTCCGCCAGTCGCGCGTCGAAGTCGTACGCGAGTTCGCAGACGGACTGCCGCGCGTGCGCGCCCGCACCGACCAACTCCGTCAGGTCTTCCTAAACCTGCTGCTGAACGCGCAGCAGTCCATCAAAGGCAGCGGACAAATCTGCGTCCGCACCGCCCACTTCGACCCGGCGCTCCAGCCCTCGGTCGCCGTCTACATCAGCGACACCGGGGTCGGCATCAGCGAGCAGGACGTAGCGCGCATCTTCGAGCCGTTCTATTCGACGCGTACAAAGGGGACGGGCCTCGGCCTGTGGGTCACGCAGGACATCGTGCGCCACCACGGCGGGCGCATCAACGTCACGAGCGCCGAGGGCGAAGGCACAACCTTTACCATCATTCTACCCGTGGACTCGCCGGCGCTCACGGAGAATTCCGAAACCGATGAGGGACGCAACAACTAACGACGACGCCCCGCCGGGCGGCCTGAAGCATAGCGTGCTCGTCGTGGACGACGACGAAAGCGTGCGCGTGACGACCGCGGCCATCCTCGAACAAGAGGGCTACTTCGTCGCAACCGCCGCGGACGGGCGCGAGGCGTTGGGGCGAGTCGCACGCGACCCTTACGACCTCGTCTTGACCGATCTCCGCATGGAAGATATGGACGGCGCCACGCTGCTCCAAGAGCTTCAACTGCGCCATCCGGACATCGTGACCGTGGTGCTCACGGGCTATGCTTCCATCGAGTCTGCGATTGACGCGCTGCGGCAGGGCGTCTATGACTATCTCGTCAAGCCGTGCGCGGTGGACGACCTGAAGCGCACTATCCGGCGGGCGCTTCAGCATCACGAACAGCGGGCGCGGAGCACGGAGTGGTCCAGCCCGGTCGTCGAAATCTGGGGCGGCATCCTGCTGCTCCCCGTCATCGGCGCACTCGACGACACGCGCGCCTCGCGGATGTCGGAGGCGCTCCTCGACGCCGTCCGCACGAAGCGCGCGCGCGCCGTCATCATGGACATCACCGGCTGCACCGTGGTTGACACTTACACCGCCGCCCATCTCATCAACGCCGTGCGCTCCGTGCGACTGCTCGGCGCGGAAGCGATTATCACGGGCGTCGGCGCGCACGTCGCCCGTGATCTCGTGAAGCTCGGCGACGCACTGGAAGATATTTGCACTCGCCGCCGACTGGCCGACGGTCTGCGCCTCGCCTTGGAGCTTTTAAAGAAGGAGTCGGAAGTCAGTGTGAAAACAGATGCGTTGTTGATGTCCATGCTGACTTCTGACTCCTGACTCCTGACTTCTCTTGCTTGATATGTCCAACGAGACCAACCATGAAAGCATCGCCGCGCCGGCGCGTCTGCTCGTGGTGGACGATGAAGAGAACATCGTCATCACGGTCAGCGAGGTGCTCCGTCTTGACGGACACTTCGTGGACATGGCGATGAGTGGACGGGATGCCGTCAAGCTCCTGCGCGGCGACGAGTATGACCTCGTCCTGACCGACCTGCACATGGATGACGGTGACGGCGTCTCCCTTCTTCGAGAGGTTCGTGCCAACTCCCCTTTCACCATCGCCGTCATCCTCACCGGTTTCGCCTCGGTCGAGTCAGCCATCGCGGCGCTCCGGCACGGCGCCTACGATTATCTTCTGAAACCCTGCAACATCGAGGAGTTGAAACTGACCGTGCGGCGCGGGCTTGAGCACCGCCGCTTGATGCTCGCCGAGCGCGCGGCGCGTTCCTCGCTCGAATTCATCAATCAGGAGTTGGAGCGCCGGGTCGAGGAGCGCACACGCGAGTTGCAGCTCGCCAACGAAGAGTTGTTGGAGGCCAATCGCGCGAAGGACGTGTTCCTCGCCACGCTCTCGCATGAGTTACGCACGCCGCTGACGCCCGTGCTCGGCTGGGTCAACCTCCTGCGCTCCAGCCGCCCTAACCCTGACGTGGCGCTCCTCAATCAGGGACTCGAAGCCATCGAACGCAACGCGCGCTTGCAGGCGCGCCTCGTTGACGACCTGCTGGACATTTCGCGCATCATTTCGGGCAAGCTCCGTATCGAGTGGGAGCCGGTCAACTTGTGCGAGATCGCGGCGGTGGCAGCCGAGACGGCGCGCCCCGAAGCCGCGGCGCGTAAAGTCCTGCTCACAGTCGAGACTCCCGAGACATCCGTCGTC
The DNA here is from genome assembly GCA_041749275.1 of Pyrinomonadaceae bacterium. Lineage (GTDB taxonomy): Bacteria > Acidobacteriota > Blastocatellia > Pyrinomonadales > Pyrinomonadaceae > JBGTBQ01. The sequence continues at coordinate 7,958 of JBGTBQ010000440.1, forward strand.
GTGCAGGGCGCGCCCATTCGCCTTCAACAGATGACGATGAACCTGCTGATGAACGCCGTCAAATTCACGCCGGACAACGGGCGCATCTCGCTGCGCGTCTGGCGTGAGGCCGGCGAAGCGCGCGTCTCGGTCGAGGACACCGGCATCGGCATCTCGCCCGACTTCCTGCCGCATGTCTTCGACCGTTTCCGTCAAGCCGACGGTTCGACGACGCGGCAGTTCGGCGGGCTGGGGCTGGGGCTGGCGATTGTGCGTGCGCTCGCGGAGATGCACGGCGGGTGGGTGCGCGCCGAGTCTGAGGGCGAAGGCAAGGGCGCGCGGTTCACTTTCTCTCTCCCCTGCGTCGTCGCCGATGCGCCGCAGTCCGCACCTCACGCCGAGCAGGAGGAGATTGCGGCGGACGCCCCGCGGGTGCTCGTCGTGGACGACTCGACGGAGACCGTGAAGCTCTTGCAAATGCTCTTTAATCGCAGGGGCTTTCCTGTGATGACCGCCGAGAGTGCGGCGGAGGCGTTGGAGCAGGCTGCGTCCTGTAGACCCGGCGTGATTATCTCCGACATCAGTATGCCGGAGGTGGATGGCTACGAGTTGCTTGCGCGACTGCGCCAACTGCCGGGCATGGATGGCGTCCCCGCCATCGCGCTTTCGGGTTATGCGATGGACGAGGATCGCGTGCGGGCACTCGCCGCCGGCTTCAACGTCCACCTTGCCAAGCCCGTTGACCCCGAAGAATTAGTCCGCGTCGTCCGCCGCCTTACGAGCTAAAGAAAACAGGAAGCAGTCGGCAAGAGTAGGAGGCAGGAGCGAGTTCTGGAGTCTCGCCCCGCCCCCCTCCCGCGCCGGAGGCCCACTCGCGGCGCGGTTTTTGTTGCGCCCTTCACCGCGCACCGGCAATGATGGTCACGGTCTTCCCCACGGCGCGCGCCTCGCCCCGGCGGTCGGTCGCCACGTCGGACCCGCCCGGCTCGCTCTCCAAACTCCGCTGCAAACGCGACTTGGTCAACTCTCGAACGATCCGGCTACCGGGCGTCCAAACCTGCGAGAGAAAATACTGTTCGTCGTACTGCGTGAAGGTCAGCTTCGCCCGCGGGGAGGCCGCCTTCGTCTCGACCGCGTTCGTGTGGACGATGGCCGCCGCGCTCCCGTCGGTGCCGCGGATGAGCAGCGCCTTCTCCGAATCGCGCACGATGCGACGCACCGTGTAATCGCCCGCCGGCAGCCTCTCGTTCCCGACGACGAACTCGAACGGGATGTGGACAACGATCAGGCGTGCCCCCTGTGCCGACGTGGAGGTGAACGCCGCCGACAAGAACAACAGACCGAACAGCGCGAGTGCTCTTGTTATTTGCTTTTGCATCTTCCCACTCCTTATATTTCCCTTGTGCCGCCGGCTATAGTTAGCCACCGCGGCTTTTAATGTTTCCCCGGCGAAACTGTTCGCCGCTGCTTGCCGATGTGTCTCCTGCTTGTCTCCGCGCGAATCCCTTTAGCGAAAAACGGCAAACGGAAGACAACGGGAGTTCGTACAAAGAGCATCGGCTAATTCACTGGTGCACTGTACGCGTGAGAGTCGGGAGGGGTCTTTAAACTTGAATCAAATGCCGCCCAAAACTCTCTGAAAAAACCTTCAAAGAGTTATCAAAAGCCCGTGATGAGCAATCGAGTCAGTCATTTTTACGAGTTCGGTCAGTTCCGTCTGGACGAAAGCGAGCGTGTTCTTTTACGCGACGGCGAGGTGGTTCGCCTCACACCGAAGGAGTTCGAGACGCTTCTCGCGCTCGTCCGCAACAGCGGCCACTTGATGACGAAGGGCGAGTTATTGAAGGAGGTTTGGCCGGACACCTTCGTCGAAGAGGCGACGCTGGCGCAGAACATATTTACGCTCCGCAAGGCGCTCGGCAGGGGCGCGCAGGGCGACGAGCAACCGTTCATCGAGACCGTGCCGCGCCGCGGCTATCGTTTCGTCGCGGAGGTGCGAGAACTGAACGGCGCAGGGGTTTCCGGCGAGGCAGGCGAGGCCCCGAACGCCGTCGTGGACGGCGTCGAAGAGCTTAATAAAGGGAACGGCGCGGCTGAGGTCGAACGAACACCCACGCGAAACAGAGCGGATGGTCGCGGGCGCAACGGTCACGGCTTGGCGGTTTCCCCTGCTCTGTCCACTTCGATGAGCGCAGCGCCGGCGGGCGCGGAGCCTGCTGCCGAAGGGCGGCGCGAGCGCCCCGTGCGCGCCGCTATCCTGATCTCGCTGGCGGTGTTTCTCACCTTCGCCGGCGTCGTCTTCCTCCTCTTCAAGTTCGTCGTGCGGCAACAGATGATTGCGCCGCAACAGTCGGCCTTCCAGTCAATGGAGGTGACGCGGCTCCCCGTGGCCGGCGACGTGCGCGAGGCGGTCATCTCACCCGACGGCAAATATGTCGCCTACTTGGCCGGTGACGACCGGAGCAGCATCTGGCTCAGACAGGTTTCCGCCAACAGTAACGTTCAGCAGATCGTCCAGCCCGCCACCGGGTCGGGCTATGCCGGGTTGACCTTCTCGCCTAGCGGCGAGCACCTTTACTACGTCATGTTCAAGTTCGACGACAACGCGCCGACGCTTAACCAAGTGCCCGTGCTCGGCGGCGCTTCGAGAAAGGTGCTGGACAATATAAACAGTCCGATCACTTTCGCTCCGGACGGCAAGCGCTTCGCCTTCATGCGCGGGCCGGATGCGCGCCGCACGCTGTTCGTCGCCAATACGGACGGCGGCGGCGAGCGCGAACTGTTGACGCACGAGTTGCCGGAAATCTTCGGCCTCCCGGTCTGGTCGCCCGACGGCAAAACAATCGCCTGCGTCCGCGGCTCATCGGACACTTACGACTTCAACTACGTCTTCCTCGGCATCGTTGCGGTCAACGTCGCCGACGGGGCGGAGACGCGCATCACACCTGCGCGCTGGATGGGCATCAGTCAGATTTCGTGGCTGCCGGATTCGAGCGGGCTGCTCGTCAGCGCGGCGGAGCGTGAACTCAGTCCCTCGCAAATCTGGCGGGTCTCATACCCCGACGGCGAGGTGAGCCGCGTCACGAACGACCTCAACATCTACCTCGGCGCGAGCATGACGGCGGACGCTTCGGCGCTCGTCACCGTGCAAACCGACCGCGCCCCCAACATCTGGGTCGCGCCGGGCGGAGACGCCGCGCGCGCTGAACAGATCACTTCCGGCACGGGCAAGCTCGACGGCATTTACGGCGTCTCATGGACGCCCGACGGGCGGATCGTCTACGCCTCGGTGGCGAGCGGCGACTGGGACATCTGGGTGATGAATTCGGATGGGACGGAGCAGCGGCAGTTGACCGTGGACGCGCGCTCGAACTACGGCCCGTCGGTCTCGGCGGATGGGCGCTTTATCATCTTCATCTCGAACCGCGCGGGCGGCCCCTTCAACGTCTGGCGGATGGACATAGACGGCGGGAACCCGAAGCAGTTGACCAACGGCAAGGGCGAGAACTTCGCCCACATCACGCCCGACGGCAAGTGGGTCATCTACGCCACGGTCAGCTTCGCCGAGCGGAACCTCATCTGGAAGATGCCCTTCGACGGCGGCGAACCCATCGCCATCACGGACAAGCCCTCGTCGTGGCCCTTCGTCTCGCCAGACGGCAGATGGGGCGTCTGCACCTACAACGACGGACCGAACACGATGACCAAACTCGCCGTCGTCCCCTTTGACGGCGGGCCGCCCGCGAAACTCTTCGACGTGGAGACGAGCTTCCGCGCCAACACCGTCTGGCTCCCGGACGGGCGCGGCATCGCCTACGCTGACAGCCGCGGCGGCACGACCAACGTCTGGCTCCAGCCCCTCTCCGGCGGCAAGCCCGTACAGCTCACGGACTTCAAAGCCAACGGCGTCGTCAGCTACGACTGGTCGCGCGACAATCGTCTCGTCGTCACGCGCAGCGTCGAGTCTACAGGCATCGTCCTCATCCGCAATTTCAAGTAGACCTGCCGTCACACAAGAAAGAGCGATTTATGATTGCCTGTCCGGGTCAGCACCGCCTCCACCCGTAGAACCGTTGAGAGAAAGGAGAGTTGACCAGTCAACCCTTCCTCTTCATCTTCCGTCTTCCTCTGTGTCTCCGTGACTCCGTGGCTAATTCTTAGCCGCAACATAAGACATCCGTGCCGATAGGATGGTGTGTGCGGCGACCGCCGCGATGATGATCGCGCCGCCCAGCATGGCCCACGCGGACGGTCTTTCGCCGATGAAGAGAAAGACCCAGACCGGGTTTGAGAGCGGCTCGATGAAGCCGACGAGCGCGGCGTCGAGCGAGCGCACGCCGCGGCGCAGCCCCAACGTGAAGAGCATGTAGGCGACGCCGATCTGGAAGACTCCGAGGAAGGCGATGATCGCAAGGTCGGCGGGCGTGACCTTGTGCGCGCCCGCGACGAAGGCCGGAGCAGTGACGATGGCGAGCAGAAGGCTGCCGTAGATGATTGAGGCGGTGCGGTTGACTTCTCCCGCGCGCGGATGGCGCAGAAGCAGCATGAAGAAGCCGAAGCAGACGCCCGACACGAGCGCCAGCAAGTTCCCCGTCATCTCTTCGGGCCGGAGTTTGCCGACGAAGAAAAGCGCCACGCCCATCATGCAGCAGAGCACCACCACGCCGTCGCGCCGGCGAAACTTCTCGCCATACATCAGCGGCTCGAAGATGAGGACGTAGACCGGCGCGGTGTATTGCAGAAAGATGGCGTTGGCCGCCTTCGTCTGCTTGGTCGCCATCACGAAGAGGAGCAGCAGCGCGGCATAGAGCACGGAGGCGACGAGCGTGACCGCGTTGACGCGGAAGCCCTCGCGCCGCGTGAAGTAGGCGACCGTTAGACACCCGAGCACCGAGCGCCCGAACGAAAGCTCAAAGGCCGAAAGCTCGGTCGCCTTGATGAACAGCCCGCCCGTGCTCCACATGAGCGCGGCGGCAAACACGAAGAGGATAGGCGGGACGCCGCTCGTGCTCCGCGGCGGCGCGATGTCGGTCAAAGTTTCCGCCATCAACTCACCGGACTCGAAGGAGTTCAATCAGCCCGCCGCGCCCGCCAGTGTTTTCGTTAGCGCATACCCACCCCACACCATCACAAGGCCGAGCACGTTGGAGGCAACGACATTCAGAAGCGCGGGCGCCAGTTCGCCCTCGCGCAGCAACGTAAAGGTTTGTAGACCGAACGCGGAGAAGGTCGTGAAGCCGCCGAGCAGACCGACCATCAGGGCCGTCCGCCACGGTTCGCCGAGCAGCAGGCGCTCGTGCGTCACGAAAAAAAAGACTCCCGCGAGAAAGCAGCCAATGACGTTGACGGCGAGCGTGCCCCACGGGAACGCCTCACCGTAACGCCCGGCGATGTGGCCCGCCAGCCAGTAGCGTCCGAGCGTGCCCGCGAGGCCCGCCAGACCGACGAGAAGAAGTTTCTGCATCGCTTCATTCTATAGCGGTTCCGACTCGCGTGCGACTCCGGCGCCGTGGGCGACCAGCGATTGTTCGCGCGCGTCCTTTGGTCTAAAGTAGCTACCTGCCGGATGCATCCGCGACCGGCGCGCGAACATCTAATTTCCGCGCCTGTTTTCGGCGCGAAGGGTTTTCACAAAGAGAGGATTTCGATGAACGAATTTCGCAACCAGCGTTTTAACCAGCAACAGCAGCCGTGGCCCAACGAGGGCGGGTGGGGCAGCCTTCAGGCGACGACCGCCGCGCAAGCCGGCGTGGCCGAACGCATGTCCTTCGTGCGAAAAGTCTATGCCCTTTTCTTCGCGGCGACGCTGTTCGCCATCGGCGGCGTCGCGCTCGGTCTTTCAACCCCGGCGGTGCTCCGCTTCGCGTTCGAGCATCCGATCATTATGTTTCTCGTGATGATCGGCGGCGTCTTCGCGGCGCAGGCCGTGCGCCACGTGCGCGGCCTGAATCTCGTCGCGCTCTTCGGCTTCACGACGCTGACGGGCGTGGTTATCTCGCCGCTGATGTATATCGTCGCGCTTTCTAATCCCGGTTCGATCTTGACGGCGGGCGTGCTGACGGTCGGCATCTTCGGCGCCCTCACGGCCTATGTCTTCATCTCGAAACGTGACTTCAGCTTTATGCGCGGGATGTTGATGGTGGGCCTCGTCGTGGTCGTGCTGGCGTCGGTTCTGAGCTTCTTCGTCGCGTCGAACGCGTTCGGTTTCGCCATCGCGGCGGCGGCGCTCCTGTTGTTCTCCGGGTTCGTCCTCTACGACACGTCGAACATCATCCGGCGCTATCCGACGAACGAGTACATCGCGGGCGCGCTCTCGCTCTACCTCGATGCCTTCAACATCTTCCTCGCGCTGATCCGTATCCTTAACTCGGGCAGCCGAAACTAAAGCCACCGGGCATGAGAAGTTCAAAGGCGTGGCGCTCTCTGTTGAGAGCGCCAC
>JBGTBQ010000441.1:0-3433 GCA_041749275.1 Pyrinomonadaceae bacterium
TTGCGGTTACAGCCGGTTCGGTCGACGCGGTTGCGGACGGCGTGGCGGCGGGCGGCAGCGTCTCGCCCTGTCGCGGCGGCGCGAGGGGCGCGACCGGCTGCGTCCAATACCTCGTGCTCAGGAACCAGACGAGCGCCGCCAGCGCGCCGAAGATGAAGACCGCGAGCAAGAAGACGCGAACGCGAGGGCTGAGTGCCATCTTTGGATTACCACCTCCACGGCGGAAAATTTTAGAGACGCCGAGAGAATAAGAAGTCGCGGCGGTCGAAAGCAAGGAGGCAGACGGCAGCGGGCAGGAGGCAGGAGGCAGGAGGCAGGGAAGACATCCGTGATTTATCGTTTGTCATTCGCCGGTTCACATCGGTCATTTGAGAGTGGACATTTCAAACGACCGATGACCGATCTCTTGACCTGTCTCCTGCCGTCTGCCTCCTGCTTCAGTAGCGCGGGGCGTACTTTTTTGCTATTACATAAGCACGCAACAACGATCACAGTTCGCGGGCACGCCCACCTGAAGGGCACGGCTCGCCCCAATCTCTGGAGGTGAAGAAGCGTGGTAGACGACGTTTTCGATGATCGCAGGAAGGCGCTCGAAGATGATTATTTCCGGCGCAGAGACAAAGAATCGCTCGCCAAGTTGCGCGAGTCGCTGCGGGAAGAGGCGAAGGCGAAGGGCGAGATGGTCTCCACGATGCCCTGCCCGCGCTGCGACGGGATGCTCCACGAAGAGACCTTCGACAACGTGAGCATTGACCGCTGCAACAAGTGCAACGGCGTCTGGCTCGACGCGGGCGAACTGGAGGAAATCCTCAAGGAGGAGAACCCTTCGGGACGCTGGCTCCGCGTCTTCTGGCCCCGCTCCGCGAAAGGGCAACCGCCCGGCGATGAGTGACGACCGCAAAACGGTGAATGAAGGATAGACCGCGATCTTTCATTCAACACTTTCTTTCCGGAGGTGATGGATGCGCAGGATGCACGCCTTGCTTTGCTGCCTCGCGTTCCTGTCCTTTTCCGTCAGCGCGCAGGAGCCGACGCCCGCACCAGCCGCCTCAAAGATTGATGAGTTCGGCAACGTCAAGTGCGGCGACGAGTTGGCGCGGTTAGACAATCTGGCCCACGGATTACGGGCAGACTCGCGGTTGAGCGCGTACATCGTCCTCTATGGTCGGCGGCAAGGGCGACGGGATGAAGCAGAGGCACGCGCGCTCCGCATGGCGACTTATCTCATCAAGAGACGCGACTTCGACCCGGCACGCGTTATCGCAGTCAGGGCCGGCGACAGCACAACTTTCAAAGGAGAATTTTGGCTGGTTCCGCCCGGCGCGCAGCCTCCTGTCGCTGCGTCCATCCTGCGCGCCGGGAAGATCGAATGGCCGAAGGATTGGAGCCGCATGACCGACTGCGAAGACATTTACGACAAGCACGACATCATTCCATCAAGACCCTCCCGCAAACGCCCGCGACAATGAGCGGCGCGCATGTCTTTGCTGTATTAACAGATCTGAAGAGGAACCATGACGCAACCAAGAACAGTCCGCGCCCCGCGCGGCGCGCTGCTCAGTTGTAAGGGCTGGCATCAGGAGGCGGCGCTGCGCTGTCTGATGAACAACCTCGACCCGGAAGTGGCCGAGCGGCCCGAAGACCTCGTCGTTTACGGCGGGACGGGCAAGGCCGCGCGCAGTTGGGGCGCGTTCGACGCGATTGTGCGCGAGCTTCAACGGCTCGAAAACGATGAGACGCTGCTTGTGCAATCGGGCAAGCCCGTCGCCGTCTTCCGCACGCACGACATGGCCCCGCGCGTGCTCATTGCCAACTCGAACCTCGTCGGCGCGTGGGCCACGTGGGAGCACTTCCACGAACTCGAACGCCGTGGATTGATGATGTACGGGCAGATGACCGCCGGGTCGTGGATTTACATCGGCACGCAGGGCATCGTGCAGGGCACGTTCGAGACCTTCGCCGCGATGGCCGACAAGAATTTCGGCGGGACGCTCGCGGGACGGCTCGTCGTCTCCGGCGGGATGGGCGGGATGGGCGGCGCGCAGCCTCTCGCCGCCGCCTTGAACGGCGCGGTCTTCCTCGGCATAGATGTTGACCGCGAGCGCATCGAGCGGCGCGTCCGCACCGGCTACTGCGACCGTCTCGCGCTCGATTTAGATGAAGCGTTGCGAATTTGCGCGGAGGCCGTCGAACAGAAGCGCGCGGTGTCGGTCGGACTCGTCGGCAACTGCGCCGAAGTTCTGCCCGAACTCGTCCGGCGCGGCGTGCGCGTTGACGCCGTGACGGATCAGACAAGCGCGCACGATCCGTTGAACGGCTACGTGCCGGAGGGCCTGAGCCTCGAAGAGGCCGAAGCGTTAAGAAGGTCTGACCCGAAAACATATGTCGAGCGCTCGACGGCGAGCATGGCGCGACACGTCTCGGCGATGCTCGACTTGAAGCGCGCGGGCGCGGTCGCCTTCGACTACGGCAACAACATTCGCAAGTTCGCCTTTGATGCCGGCTGCCGCGACGCCTTCGAGATTCCCGGCTTTGTGCCCGAATACATCCGCCCGCTCTTCTGTGAAGGCAAAGGCCCTTTCCGCTGGGTCGCTCTGTCGGGCGATGCCGAAGACATCCGCCGCACGGACGACCTCGCGCTCGAACTCTTCCCCGAAGACGTAACCTTAAATCGCTGGCTGCGCCTCGCGCGCGAGCGCGTTCGGTTTCAGGGGTTGCCGGCGCGCATCTGCTGGCTGGGCTACGGCGAGCGCGCTGAGATGGGCGAGGCCATCAACGAACTCGTCCGGCGCGGCGAACTAAAAGCGCCCGTGGCGATTGGCCGCGACCACCTCGACACAGGCTCGGTCGCCTCGCCCTTCCGCGAGACCGAAGGCATGAAGGACGGCACGGATGCCGTCGCCGACTGGCCGATTCTCAACGCCTTGCTCAACACCGCGAGCGGCGCGTCTTGGGTTTCATTCCACCACGGCGGCGGCGTCGGCATCGGCTACTCGCTCCACGCCGGACAGGTCTCGGTCGCCGACGGCACCGACGAAGCGTCGCGGCGACTCAACCGCGTCCTCACCAACGACCCCGGCCTCGGCGTCGCACGCCACGTTGACGCGGGCTACGAAGAAGCGGAAGAGACGGCCCGCGCGAAGGGCTTGAAGATTCCACTTTTACAACCTCAAGATGAGTAGTAGTCCGTCATGCTGATTTTGAGGTTCTGAGTTCAAGCTTTAGCTTGCCGGATTGCCAGAACAGCAAGCTAAAGCTTGAACTCAGAACTCCTCACCTTCTCCGTGATGGACTATATGCCGCGCACACCAAGAAGTGGATTAAGGTCAGAACCGCCTGCGGTAGCGGGCGGGTTCTTGCGTCGCCAGAGACCCGCCCGCTACCGCAGGCGGTTCTGACTGGCCCTCGTCACCTAGTCGGTATCTTGGTGTGT
>JBGTBQ010000442.1:0-3057 GCA_041749275.1 Pyrinomonadaceae bacterium
GAGGCGGAAGCGCCGCCCGTTGACACGACGCGCACGGTCGTCGGCGGCACGCTCACGCGCGAAGAGATCGAGAGCCTGCCCTTGAGCACGCGCTCGCCGCTCGACCTCGTCTTCACGCTCGGCGGCGTCGCGGAGGAGCCGCTCTCCGTGCGCGACGCGGCGGAAGACAGGGACGCTTCGGGGCGCGGCTCCATCGAACGCGCCGCGACGCCGCCCGAAGAGGCCGGGACGTTCTCGCTCGCGGGCGGCCCCGCCTACTCGAATAACATCACCGTTGACGGACTCGACAACAACGACGACCGCGCCGCGCGCGAACGCTTTCAGCCGTCGCTCGAAGCCGTCGAGGAAGTGCAGGTCATTACCAATCAGTTTTCGGCGGAGTATGGTCGCGCCTCCGGCGGTCGCGTCAATCTGCGAACGCGCGGCGGCGCGAACGACGTGCGCGGGCGCGCGTTCTACTTTTTTAAGGACGAAGCGCTGAATGCGAATAGCTACAACAACAACCGGCGCGGCCTCAAGCGTCTGCCGTTTCAGCAGCACGACCCCGGCTTCACTTTGAGCGGGCCGCTCCCGCTGCCGCGGCTGTTATCTTCGGATGACGGCAAGCGGAGGACATTTTTCTTCACGGCCTACGAATACGACACGGTTCTCGACACGGCCCTGATTGACGCGCTCGTGCCAATCAGAGAGAACTCTTCGTTCTCTCTCCCCGCGCCGACCACGCTCGACGGTCGCCGTTTCGAGCCGGCGGCCACCGCGCCGAACGCGCCCGCCGAACTCGCCCCTTTCGTCGAGCGCGTGGCGACGCCGCTTCGCAACCACATCTTCACCGCGCGCGTTGACCACAACTTCAAAGACACGCACAACGGCGCTTTCCTGCTCCAACTCGGTCGCTCGCGCAACCTTCGACAGTTCGGCGGCGGCTTGCGTCTCGCCTCCGCGCTGCAAGGCCGCACGCGCGACACGGAGGCGCTTTCCTACTCGGACAACTTCGTCTTCTCGCCGACCGTCGTCAACCAACTCCGCGCGCAGGTCTCGCGCCTCCGCCCCGCATTCGAGGCGCGCGCGGGCAGCGGCCCCGTCGTCCTCATCACGATCAACGACCCGCTCGACGCGAGCGTTCCGGCTGACCGCTCCGGCACGCTCGTCGCCGGCTCTTCGACCAGCGGCGCGACCGACCGCCGCGAGACGCGCTTTCAAATTCAGGACGCGCTCACCCTCGTGCGCGGCTCGCACACGCTCAAACTCGGCGCGGACGCGCAGCGCATCAACTCGACCTTCATTGATCTCACGGACGCGACCGGCACTTACAACTTCACGAGCGCGGGCGACTTTCTCGCCAACTCTCCGAGCCGCTTCCGCCGGCGTTTCAACACCGAATCCACGCAGAGAAATTTCTACACCGGCGTCTTCGCGCAGGACGAATGGCGTCTGCGCGCGAACCTCGTCTTGAGCTATGGACTGCGTTACGAGCGCGAGTCAATTCTGCGCGACGGAAATAATGTCGCGCCCCGCCTTGCGGTTGCTTACGACCCCTTCGGCTCCGGCAAGACGGTCGTGCGCGCGGGCGCGGGAGTCTTCTATAACCGCGTGCTGCTTCGCACCGTGGATGATTTCACGCTCGGCGGGCGGCTCATCGAATTCGACACGAACGACCTGCCCGTCGCCGAACGCCGACCTTTCATCGCCGCCAACCTGCGCTTTCCGGCGGCGCTTTCAGCGGATTCGCCCGCCGTCCGGCAACTCGGCGCGCTTCAAACCAACTTCTCGCGCCGGCTCGACCCAAACCTGCGAATCCCCGAAAGCTATCAGGCCCACGTCGGCTTCGAGCGAGAGATTGATCGCGGCTTCGTCGTCGAGGCGAACTACACCTTCAACCGCGGCCTGCATCTCTGGCGCGAATTCAACGCGAACGCCCCGCGCCTGCCCGCCGGCTTCGACGACTTCACCGCGTATCTGCTCTCGCGCGACTTCGCCAACTTCCGCGACGCATCGGGCACGCGCGCCATCTACGACGCGAGCACGGCGGGCGAGTTGGTGCGCTTCCGCCTCGCGCCGCCCGCCGGCGCCGACGCCATCACCCGCGTCGTCGAGTTCGGCCTCCCCGTCACCCTCTTTAATCTCAACAGCACCAACTCCACCACGACGCTCGAAGCCGCGCTCGCCGCGCTCCAGAATTTGCGGCCCGACCCGACGCGCGGGCAGGTCGAGCAACTCGTCTCCGGCGGCGACAGCTTCTACCACGGCCTCGTCCTCTCCGTGCGCCGCCGCTTCACGCGACTCGCCGGCGGCACGCGCCTCTCGCTGCGCGCCGCCTACACGCTCTCGCGCCTGATTGACGACGGCATCGTCAACACTTCGAGCGCGCTCCGCGCCGGCGACTTTCGCGGCGAGCGCTCGCGGAGCCTCCTCGACCGCCGCCATCGCTTCGTCTTTTCGAGCACGCTCGACGCGCCGCGACGATGGGGAGCGTTTCGTCTGGCGACTATCCTGCGCGTCACCTCGGGCGCGCCTTTCAACCTCAGTATCGGCGGCGTTGACCGCAACCTCGACGACGTGAGCAACGACCGGCCCAACTTCACGGGCGACCTCAACCTCATTCGTTACCGGCGACCGAATGAGCCGCTCGACCCGCGTCTCGTCGGGGCGTTCTCGCTCCCGCTCATCGGCCAGACCGGGAACCTGCCGCGCAACGCGGGACGCGGCCCCGGCCTCTTCACCTTCGACGTGAGCCTCACGCGCCAGTTCCGTCTCGGCGAGCGGACGCGGCTGCGTCCCGTCGTCGAGATTGACAACGTGCTCAACAAGACCGTCTACACCTTCGGCGCTGAATTCATCAATTTCAACTCTCTTCGCGCGGACGCGACCGAGGAGCAGAGACGAGCCTTCCTCGACTCGTTCCTCGCGCCGACGCGGACTTTGCGCCCGCGCAGCATTCGCGTCGGCGTGAGATTTGATTTTTAGAGCGGTCCGCGCTCGCGTTTACCAACCATTGTTTAGAGGCGGGCAATGCCCGCCGGTTCAACCTCCCAGAGTTGAGCCGGCGGGCATTGCCCG
>JBGTBQ010000443.1:0-1517 GCA_041749275.1 Pyrinomonadaceae bacterium
GTCGAGGTCGCCGTGCCCGCCTGCACGACGAGCGCCGAGTGCCCTTTCGTATTGAAGCGTTTGGCCGTGTGGCCGGTGTGGCTGAGGTGGAGATGACCGGCGAGCAGGACATCCGCGCCGCAGTTTGCGAGCGCCTCAATCGCCATCCGCGCGCGCCCGACGATGTCGCGCTCGTGCCCTTCAGGTGGGTCGAACGGGTGATGCGTGACGACGATCTTCGTCACCTCTTCAGGGTACGCGCACATCTGTTCGCGGATGCGCGCGACCTGCCGTTCGTTGATGCGTCCATCCTTGATCGTCAAAGAGCGCGCCGTGTTGACGCCGAGGACGGCGACCTCTTCGTCCGCGTAAAACGGCTCAAGGTCGTCGGTGATGAACTCTTTATAATTATCGAGCGGCTGGAAGAAGCGCGCGAACAGGTTGTAGAGCGGTACGTCGTGGTTGCCCGGCACGACAATCTGAGGCGCGGGCAGAGCATCCAGAAACTCACGCGCCGCGCGGAACTGCCATGCCCGCGCGCGCTGCGTTAAATCGCCCGACACGACGACCACATCCGGCGCGGCCTCGCGCACGGTTTCGACGAGCGGCGCGACGACCGACTCATCAACGCGCCCGAAATGCAGATCGGAAAGGTGTGCCAGTGTACGCATGAATCCAGAACCTTTTATCGCTACCTCCACCGAAACTGATTTTAATCGTTGAGAGGCGGGCCATGCCCGCCGTCTCAACGCGCGACTTGAGACGGCGGGCATGGCCTGCCTCTAAACTTCGTCATTCTCTTTTTTCGGAACGATGACCCTTAGCGCTCCCGGCAGCGCGCGGAACCGGAGGGGCGTCTGCATCGGCATGACCTCGCCGTCGGCAGCGACGGGCAGGCTCTTGGGCCGGTGCGTCTCGACCAGAACTTCACGGACGCGAAGAGCATCGAAGTCCTTCGCCTCGCGGAGCCGCCCGAAGAGGGCGCGCACGGCCAGCCAGAGCAAGCCAAAGCGACCTGTGCGGTGCGTGACGTAGAGGCTCAGGCGCCCGGCGTCGAGCCTGTGCCGGGCGCCAATCTGCCAGCGCTCGATCTCGTATTCGTTGTTGCCGACGAAGACGAAGGGAGTTTTGCGGACGATCTCCTTGCCGTCGGCATTGAGGCGGACGCGGAGAAAAGGATAGCGGCGGAGAACCGAGAGCGCCGCCCAGAAGAAGGCCGCCCACTTGCCGTGGCCCAGACGCTCCTGCATCTTCGCGCGCCGCCGCACGATGCGCGGGTAGAGTCCAAGGCTGGAGTTGTTGATAAAGACGCGCCCGTTGACCTCGCCGGCATCCACGCTCGCCACGCGCCCTTCGCACACGACGCGGGCCGCCTCCTCGATGTCGAGCGGGATGCCGAGGTCTTTAGCAAAGTGGTTGAGCGTGCCGAGCGGCAGGACTCCGAGGGCGCAATCCGTTCCGGCGAGCAGAGAAGCGATGGCGCTCACCGTCCCGTCGCCGCCCCCGGCGACGAGCACGCGGGCGCCGCCGTCGAGCGC
>JBGTBQ010000444.1:0-6023 GCA_041749275.1 Pyrinomonadaceae bacterium
CGCCGCCGCCTCCGCTCGCCGGCGTCGCGCTCGGAGGTACGGACTGACCGGGATTCCCGGCGGGCGCTTGGCCCGTGCGGAGGGCATCTTCGAGCGCGCCGAGGCGTTCGATCACTTGCGCGAGGGGCGCGAGCCGCCGCATCTCGATCAGTTTCACTAAGCCGATCTCAAGCTGATAGCGCGGGTGCGCGCTCTCGCGCAGGTGCTTCTCCGTCTCCGTCAGACTGTGGAAGAAGCGCACGAGGTCGGACTCGGAAAACTCCTTCGCCTCGTTCGCAAGACCGCGTCGCTCCGCCTCGGTCGCGTCGGAAAGCGCCGGAGCGTCGCCCGCGACCTTCACGATGAGGAGGTCGCGCAGGTGGCCCATCAGGTCGCGGCAGAAGTTTCTGAGGTCGTGCCCGCGCATGACGAGATCATCCACGACGGCGAGCGCCTCCGCCGGTTTCGCTTCGCCGACCGCGCGCATCACGCGCGCGAGCATCTCCGCGCCGGCGATGCCGAGCGCGGCCTCGACATCGCCGGTCTCGATCTTCCCGTCGCTGAAACTGATGACTTGATCGAAGGCCGACTGCGCGTCGCGCATCGAGCCTTCGCCCGCACGCGCGATCTCGCGCAGGGCGTCGTCCGAGACTTTTATTTTCTCGGCGTCGGCGATGAGGCGCAGGCGCTCGGCGATGCGCGCGGCGGCGATGGTGCGAAACTCAAACTGCTGACAGCGCGAGAGAATCGTGTCCGGGACTTTGTGCGACTCGGTGGTCGCCATGATGAAGAGGACGCGGGGCGGCGGCTCTTCGAGCGTCTTCAACAGCGCGTTGAAGGCCGCACCCGACAGCATGTGCACCTCGTCAATGATGAAGACCTTATAGCGGTCGCGCGCGGGCCTCACGCCGACGGTATTGATGATGGCGTCGCGGACGTTGTCCACGCCCGTGTTCGACGCCGCGTCAATTTCCAGCACGTCAATCGAGCGTCCCTCGGCGATCTCGCGGCACGAGGAACACTGTTCGGGGTCGGTCGTCTTGCAGGGCGCGGGCGTCGGTTTCTCCGCGCGGTGGCAGTTGACGGCTTTCGCGAGCAGCCGCGCCGTCGTCGTCTTGCCCACGCCGCGCGCTCCGGAGAAGAGATAGGCGTGATGGAGCCGCTCGTGTTCGATGGCATTGCGGAGCGTGCGCGTGATGTGCTCCTGCCCCGTCACCTCCTCGAAGGTCTGCGGGCGCCATTTGCGTGCGATGACTTGATAAGCCATAAGAAACGGTCAGCGATCAGCTATGAGCCGTCAGCGTTGGTGCTTTCCAATAGCTCGATGCGGTTGCCGAACGGGTCGTAGAAGGAGAGACGATGCGCGCCGGGAATCGAAGACTCATCCTTAACGCGCACGCCGTTCTCGCGGAAGTACGCTCTGACCTCTGCGAGATTCTCCACTTCAAAAGCGGGATGGCGTTTTGACGGCGGCTGCTCACCTTCGACGCCGATGTGCAGTTGGATGTCGGCGACTTCGTACCACAGTCCGCCGCTCGGTTTGAGCAATTCCGGCTTCTCGATTTCTCGCAGGCCGAGCAGCCGCCCGTAAAATTTCCGCGCTTCGTCTTCCGCTCCGGGCGGGATGCAAACCTGCACGTGGTGTAGTCTTTTGAATTCTATCTTCATCGGCTGGACAGTCTCGAAAAACGAAAAGAGTTGCCGCGAGCGGCTTCCGGGTGCGCCGTGCGGCGTCGCAGGATTGTGCTCCAACAACGCCGGCTGCGGCAACCCGGAAGCGGCTCCGTGCGGCAACTCTTTTCCGATATGGCCAGACTTCGGACCGACCCGCAACACACGCCGCCGCCGCTACCGTTGCTCCGTTCCCGGCCTGGCGGGGTTCGCGGGACAAGCGTTGTGCGGAGCCCGAAGTCTGATAAGTTTTCAAGTAGCTCTGAGCGATTAGCTGTTGGCTTTCAGCTAAAGACTTTAACTGTTTCCCACCGCATCGGCAACCCGGCAAAGAATAGGTTGCATGGTCGGAGAACACGGCTCACGTGCCGTTGAAGCCGCTCCGCATCCGCCGTAGGTTCGCGCCCGCATACCTGCCCGTCGCCCTCACTTTCGCCAGCATCCGCGCGGCCTCAGCGCGCGTGCGGCCCGCGTAGACGGCCATGAACTGCTGGTCGCGCGCCGTGTTCGTATAGAACAACTCTTCGGGGTCGTAGCAGCGCGAGGCGAAGACCTTGTGGCGCGGGAACAGCTTTTGCGCATCGAGGCGTTCCGCTTCCGGAATGAAGACGGTGCAGTCCTGCGCCGTGTCGCGCACGCTCTTGAGGATGACGGCGTAGAACTGCTCGGTCTCCCAGATCACTGCGTTTTGCGGCAGGCGGAACGGCATCTGGTGCGGTTTGAACACGTAGCTTGTCCGGCACGGCACGGTCGGGTCCGGACAGATGCTCAAATAACGATTCTCCCGCCGCTGCCCAGCCTCCGCCCCACCGGACAGCGCGGGCGCAACGCTCAACAGCAACCCCAGCACAACGCCCGTGATGTTCGCTTGACGCATAAAAAAGCTGTCAGCATACAGCGTTCAGCTTTGGTCTGTTAGCTGATGCCGAACGCTGAACGCTGGACGCTCAATTCATGGCGGAGAGGGTGGGATTCGAACCCACGGTACGGTTCCCCGTACACAGCATTTCCAGTGCTGCCAGTTCAACCACTCCTGCACCTCTCCGGAAAAGCTGTTAGCGATTAGCTGTTGGCTCTCCGCTTTTTCTTCTTACAGCCAAGAGCCAACAGCTAATCGCTAACGGCCTAAAATATAGCCCATCCCGCCGACCGCTGTCACGCCACGCGCGCCGTGTGACGCTTCGCGTGGGCGACGCGCCCGAAACGACGCTCGATTTTTCTCAATCGAGTTTCCACTTCTTCAACGCGCGGTCCCGACGGCAGGTGGCTAGTGGCAGCGCGCGAGAACTCTTGATCTCTATTACTTCATGCGTCTCTTTGTTGACGCGAAGTTGAAAGCACGCGCACCCGTAGCCGTAGTTGCCGTTTGTCCGCACCCATTGACGCGGCTTGAAATCCGGCCAGTCCCAGTCGCCTTCGACCTGATACCCACCCTGCACGCCGATGATCCACTCGCCGTCCCGGTCGTTGAGCCAGATGTTCGCGGGCGTCGGATTGCTGAACCAACCGCAACGCGTTTCTACCCCGTCGCCATCGGGTTCGATGGACAGCCCGGAGCGTCCGTCTACGAAGACGGCAGCGGTTAACAGAAGACAACCGGCTATCGCCAGCCGGAACTTGACCAGTATTTTATTCATCGCTTCTTTATATCATTTTCACGAGATGACGGAATACAGGTAAGCGACGTAGCCCGCGAGCAAGGCCGCGCCCTCCCAACGGTTCAATACCCAGCCTCGCCACATGAGCGGGAGGATGAGCACCGCGCACGCCACTAGGACGATCAAGTCGAGCGGCCTGAGACCCTGCGCCTCGATGGGCCGGATCAGCGCCGCGACGCCCAGCACAAGGAGAATGTTCAGGATGTTCGACCCGATGGCGTTACCGAAGGCGACATCGGCCTCGCCCTTCATCGAGGCCACGAGTGAAGTCGCCAGCTCCGGCAGGCTCGTGCCGATGGCGATGATCGTCAGCCCGATGACGACCTGACTGATCCCGAACTGCACGGCCACCACAATCGCCCCGGCGAGCAAGAGACGAGCGCCAATCAGGAGCAGCACCAATCCGGCGAAGAGAAACAGCACGTCCACCCACGCGGCGCGTGGCGGCGCGGCCAGCGCCTCTTTAAACTCGGCGGCGACCACGACGCTCCGGTCGCGCCTCGCCGCCACGTAGGCGAACGCAATGTAGGCGACGCTCCCGACGACCATCAACAGACCTTCGATGCGGCTGAGAGTGCCGTCGAAAAGCAGCAGGCACAGCAGCAGCGTGACGGCGATCATCAGCGGCACCTCTCGCTTAATCAACTCCGAGCGGACTTTCATCGGGCGGATCAGGGACGAGAGGCCGAGGATGAGCGCGATGTTGCTGATATTGGAGCCGACGACGTTGCCGAGCGCGATGCCGCTCTCGCCTCTGTAAGCCGCCTCGATGCTGACGAACAGTTCGGGGCTGCCCGTGCCGATGGCGACGACCGTCAGACCCACCACCAACGGGGTGACGCCGAACCGGAGCGCCAGCGCGGAACTGCCGCGCACCAACCCCTCGGCCCCCGTCGCCAAAAGCACCAGCCCGCCGAGCACGAAAAGTGACGGAATAAGCATGTCGGGGAATATAGCATCCGAGACCGTCCACCGCGGAGAGGCAACTTGACGGGCGACGACGGAGATGCGCCGCGCGAGCACGCACGCGGGCGCATGGGGCCGCGCGTTCAGTCTGATCTCGCCGCCCGTGGGCGACACCGAGGTTTCAGTCCTCCGCGATCCAGCCGTCCGATAGCTTAACGATCTTGCCTCCGTAGGCGGCGTTCTGCTCTGAGTGAGTGACTTGGATGATGGTCGCGCCCGCCTCGTTCAGCCGCTTGAACAGCTCCATGATCTCGCGGCTCTGATCGGAGTGGAGGTTGCCCGTCGGCTCGTCGGCGAGGATCAGTTTCGGGCCGGCGATGAGCGCCCGCGCGACGCCGACCAACTGCTGCTGGCCGCCCGACAGTTGATTCGGGAAGAGGTCTTTCTTGCCCACGATCTGGAAGCGGTCGAGCATATCCGCGACGAGGCTCTGGCGCTCGCGTTTGCCGACGTTGCGGTACGAGAGCGGCACTTCCAGATTCTCGTAGACGGTCAGATGGTCGAGCAGGTGATAGCTCTGGAAGACGAAACCGATGTTCCGGTTGCGAAGCTCCGCGCGCTCCTTGTTGTTCAGCTTGTGCACGGGGCGCTCGTCGAAATGATACTCCCCGCCCCACGCGCTGTCGTGCATCCCGACGATGTGCAGCAACGTTGACTTCCCCGAACCCGACGGCCCCATGATCGAGACGAACTCGCCCTCCTTCACGTCCAGCGTGATGCGGCGCAGCACGTAAGTTTTCCGCGCGCCTGTCTCGTAGCACTTCTCAACGTTTCGTAAAGCGATCATCATTCGTCCCCCGGTCAGTAATGGTTATCCGAGATGTGTCTTACCGTCTCCCGGAATCGAAGAGCGCCGCCCCCTCGCCCGGCCTCGCGCCGGAACGATCTCTCAGAGCGGGAGGCGCAGGCGCGCCGTGCAGCCGCGCTCTCGTTGCCGGTTCTCAAGCGTGAGCACGCCGCCGTGCGCCTCCGCGATCTGGCGGCTGAGGACGAGGCCGACGCCCGTACCGCCGGGTTTAGTGGTGAAGAACGGGACGAAGAGGTTGGCCGTGTCGGCCAGCCCCGGCCCCTCGTCATCCACCCACACCTCTAAGCGCCCGCCGTTCTTGCGCCAGCCGACCTCGACCCGCCCGCCCGTCTCCAGCGCGGCGTCCACGCCGTTGCATAAGAGGTTGATGAGGAGTTGCTCCAACTGATCGGGGTCGGCCCGCGCGAAGAGTTCCGGCCCCGGCGCGAGCGCCACGTCGAGACGCGACTCAAGGCTCGCCACGCGCCGCACGAGGGCGCCGATGTTGACCTGCCTTACTTTCGGCGGCGGCAGCCGCGCCAGTTGCGCGTAAGCGGCGATGAAGCGGCTGAGGGCTTCGGCGCGTGTCGAGATGACGCCCAAGCCCCGCCGCGCGTCCTCGCGCCAGTCGGCGGGGCGCGGCTCGCGCGCGATGATGCTCGACAGGCTCTCGGCGATAGACTTGATCGGGGCGAGCGAGTTGTTCAACTCGTGACCGAGCACCCGGACGATACGCTGCCATGCCTTCAACTCCTCCTCGCGGAGCGTCCTGCTCAAATCCGTCAGGACGAGCAGTTGGTGCGGCAGCCCGCGCTGGCGAAAGGAGTTGAGCGCGACGCCCCAGCGCCCGGCCCCGCCCGGAAAAATCATCTGCCGCGTGTCGGTCATGCCCGCGTCGCCGCCGCGCAGGCACTCGTCCAGACCGAGTTCGTCGGCCCGTCGTCCGAGGAGCCGCGCCGCCG
>JBGTBQ010000445.1:0-8423 GCA_041749275.1 Pyrinomonadaceae bacterium
AGGGGCGACAGACATTTATATGCCGCTCCTCACGGAGCTTGGAGACTTCGGCGCACCCGACGAGCGACAAACATTTCGCCCCTCACGGGGCTTTTTAGACATACTCTAAAGCGAATGCGGCCAACCCGCGGATAGCGGCGGAAGGCTCGCCCTCGAAGCTACGCGCCCGCCAGATAAAAGATTCAGCCTCGCCCATCTTCGACTCGACCGCGGCATTTACCGTCTTTTCAAATGGTCGGGCCGCGACCAGCGGTAAAAAGTGAGAGGGGAGACGGAGGTTCTCGCTATCCTCCGTCTCCCCTCTCACTTTTTTACCTTTTCCCTTTCCTGTTAGTTGCGATCCTGCTCGTCGTGCTTCTGCCGATAGATGTGGCGGCTGGCATGGCGCTGCGCGTGCGCGATGCGGCGGCGCTCGCGGAGCGTGAACTCGCCACCGGAGCGGCGTGCGAAAGCCTCATGTACTCTGATGCGCGCCTGCTCGGCCTGTAGGCGCGCGGCCTCGCGGCGGGTCAACTCGCCGCTGCGAACGCCTTGCCGGATGCGCGTCTGCTGATGGCGCTGGTGCTGGTTGATGCCGCCGCGCCGGTGTCGCTCCTGCGCCCGCGCCGCCGATGGAATGAACACGACGCCGACCAGCGCCGCGAGAACTAACCACTTCGAGAAATTCTTCAACATGGATTGCCTCCCGTTTTGTTTATGGCAATTTGCAATTGGATGCGACCACATCAACGACCGTTTAGAGGCGGGCAATGCCCGCCGTCTCAAGTTGAACCGGCGGGCATGGCCCGCCTCTAAACGGTCGCACCCAATTGCAAACCGCTGTAAGTTGGAACGCCCTTTCAATCGAGCGTCCTGTTTCAGGTGGGAGAGTTATTGAACGAAGGCTCAAGCGAGCGAGTATGAAGTGATCTGAAAATTTAGCTCCGGAGGAGCGGAACGTTTGTAGCTCAACGTGATTAAAGATTCCCCAGCTCCGGAGGAGCGGCATGTAAATCACATTTCGTCCCTCCGGAGTTTAAAGAGAAAGAGAGCGGCTTAGGCTACAAACATCTCGTCCCCGACGGGGCTTTGAAATTCCTTCCTTCCATGCTCGAACCACAACCAACCGTCGGCGATTAAGACGACGCGCGGCGGTGCAAAGTCGAAAAAAATCCGTGAGGCGTACTTGTTGTGATTGGGAGGCGGCGCTGCTTCAACTCACAGCGAGTCGAGGGCGTGCATGAAGGCTGCGGTGTCGGAGAGGTCTGACAAAAGCGCGTCCGGCGCGTGCGGGCGAAGCGTCTCGACGCCGTGGACGCGGCCCGTGCCGACGCCGACGACGCGCGCGCCGAAGTGGCGTGCACAGGCGATGTCGTTCGGCGTGTCGCCGATGACGATGAATTGTGAAGG
The DNA here is from genome assembly GCA_041749275.1 of Pyrinomonadaceae bacterium. Taxonomy (GTDB): domain Bacteria; phylum Acidobacteriota; class Blastocatellia; order Pyrinomonadales; family Pyrinomonadaceae; genus JBGTBQ01. Next base: position 1,390 of record JBGTBQ010000445.1, read on the forward strand.
CCGCAAATTCAGTCCGAGGTGGCGGCTGATACGCGCGTGCGCGAGACGCGGCAGGTCGCGCCGGTCGCGCGACGAGTCGCCGAAGGCTCCCGGAAGTTGAAAGAAGTCGGAGAGTCCGGCGAGCCGCATCTTCAGGCGCGCCGCCGGCTCGATGTTGCCCGTAAGAAGCGCCGAGAGATAACGCGGGTGCGCGTCCGTCGCCGCGAGCGCATCGCTCACGCCGGGCAGAACCTCAAACACCTGCGCGCCGCCGTCGGCGGTGACGCGCTCAAGCGCGGCGAGATAACGCTCGCGCAGGACGGGGACGCGCCGACGCATCTCCGCACGCGTGAAGCCCGCGTCGCGCAGCGCCTCGATGACGATCTGCCGGTCGGTCATCCCCGACACCGACAGCTCCGCGAGCCGCCCCGCCGTCCCGAAGACGCTCTCCATCACGGGAATCGTGTATTCCTTGAAACCGCCCGGATGCACCGAACGCATCAGCGTTCCGTCAATGTCCCACAACAACACGCGCAACTCTTCGCGCGCGGCTTCGGTGTCGAGATGTTGGTTCGTCATGAATATCTGGACAGAGCGCCGAACAGTTTCGGCAAACTCCCACGGGCGGCGACTCTCAAGGGGTTGGATTCGTGTCCCTCGGTCGCACCCACGAGTAATTATCGCCCGGTCGTCGTCTTAAGATTTATAGCCGAGACGAGAAGTGAATTTCAACGAGATGATGCCGCCACGGGATGCAACTCAGGAAAGGCCGGTATCTCGCTTTTCAACGTTGAGAGGAAAGAGCAACTCACTCCACCACGACGAGCACCTCGCCCGCGTTGACGGTCGCGCCCGACACGACGCGGAGTTCGGCGACCGTGCCCGCCTTCGGCGACTTCATCTCGTTCTGCATCTTCATCGCCTCGACGACGATGAGCGCGTCGCCGGCTTCGACTTGTTGCCCCAGTTCGACGAGGACGCGCACGATTTTGCCCGGCATCGCCGCCGACACTTCGGCGCGGCCCCCATCGTGCTCGCCCGCCGCACGCGCGCCGCGCAGACGCTTCGGGTCAATGATACGAACACCATAAGCGCGGCCATGCACGTGCACCTCCACGCCTCCGCGCTCGCCCTCCGGCCCGACGCCGCGCTCCACGCGGCACTCGTAGACGCGCTCGCCGCGCAGGATGAGATAAGTTCCCGCACTCACTTCGCGCGCTTCGATCTCGTAACCCCGTCCGTCGAGCGTGGCGAAGACGCGGCGCCCCTCACGCCTCAGTTCGAGCGCGTGCCTTTCACTGGCAATCTCCGCAAACAGTTTCATACATCTGTTCTCTTCAAATCTCTTCGCAAGAGTTGAAGCATTCCTTGATACAGTTTTTCCCAAGCCGGGATGCAAACGCTGAAAGCTAACGCCTGCTCAAAACCTGTCTCGCGTGTTGTGGAGAGCGATGCGCCCCGACAGTCGCCAGCGGCTCACTTCCGCCTCGCGCGCTGGTTGCAGCAACTCCTTCGACTTCTGTTCGTAAGCGAGCGCGGCGGCGATGATCGCCATGTCGCGTGTGATGGTTACGTCTTCGCTCACGCCGTCATCTTGGTTCTCGTCCGCCCGCTCGCGCCGTTTCTGGAATCGTTCGATGAATCCTGTGTCGAGTTGGCCGGCGATGAACTCCGCGTCGCGCATCACTTCGCAGAAGAAAGGGAGCGTCGTCTTGATACCGCCGACCACGTACTCGTCGAGCGCGCGGCGCATTCGCTCGATGGCCTCGCGGCGCGTGCGCCCCCACGCGGCGAGCTTCGAGATCATCGGGTCATAGTAGATCGAGACTTCTGCGCCTTCGTAGACGCCGCCATCATCACGCACGCATGGCCCCGACGGGACGCGCAGAGTTGTAATGCGACCGGGCGACGGCAGGAAATTGTTGTCGGGGTCTTCGGCATAGACGCGGCACTCGATGGCGTGTCCCGTCCAGTGCACATCTTCTTGCGTGAAAGAGAGCGGATGACCGGCGGCGACCGTGATCTGCTCGCGCACGAGGTCGAGGCCGGTGACGAGTTCCGTCACGGGATGCTCGACCTGCAAGCGCGTGTTCATCTCAAGGAAGTAGAAGTCGCGCGTCACGTCGGAGACTAAAAATTCGACCGTGCCCGCGCCGACATAGCCGCACGAGCGCGCGATGTTGACCGCCGACGCGCCCATCCGCTCGCGCAAGACCGAATCGCCAATCGGCGATGGGCACTCCTCGATGACTTTCTGGTGGCGGCGCTGAATGGAGCACTCGCGCTCGCCGAGATGGACGACCGCGCCGTGCGTGTCGGCGAAGACTTGAATCTCGATGTGGCGTGGACGCTCGACGGCTTTTTCGAGATAGACGGACGAATCGCCGAAGGCCGAGGCCGCTTCCGACCGTGCCGTCTCGAAGGCCCCGACGAGTTCGCTTTCCGCAGCGACGAAGCGCATCCCCTTGCCGCCGCCGCCCGCCGCCGCCTTGAGCATCACGGGATAGCCCAACCGCGCGGCAATCTCGCGCGCCTCATCCACAGACTGAAGCGGCTCGGTCGTCCCCGGCACGACGGGCGCCCCGGCGGCGATGGCCGCGCGCCGCGCGCTTGTCTTCGACCCCATCAAATCCATCGCTTCGGGCGTCGGCCCGATGAAAACGAGTCCCGCATCACCGACGGCGCGGGCGAACGCCGCGTTCTCCGCGAGGAACCCGTAGCCGGGATGAATCGCTTCCGCGCCCGACGCGCGCGCCGCCTCGATGATGCGGTCAATCCGCAAATAGCTCTCAGCCGATGGCGCGGGGCCGACCGGGTAAGCTTCGTCCGCGAGCCGCACATGCAACGCCGCCGCGTCCGCTTCCGAGTAGACCGCGACCGTCGAGATGTCCATCTCCCGGCACGCGCGCAACACGCGCACGGCGATCTCCCCGCGATTGGCGATCAGAATTTTGCGAAACATAGAGAAGCGTTCAGCCGTCAGCTTTGTGCTTCATGGGAGAAGCGCTTTTCAATTTACCACCGCATCGGCGGAAGAAGAAAAGCTGAACGCTGACGGCTGAACGCTGACGGCTTAAACCACCACGGAATTGCCGGGCTGACGCGGGTTGAAGCGGACGGTGACGCGTGCGCCGGGGAAATAGTCGTCGGCGTGCGTGCGCTGGCCGGCGTCGAGCGCCTGCGACGACTCGAACTGGACGCCGTTGATCTCGTAGTTGTAGAAGACTTGAGTGATCGCGCCTGTATCGTCGGTAATCACGTCGAAGATGGAGCCTTCGGTGATGCGGCCTCCGCGGATCAGTCCGGCGCGGCGCTCGGCCTCATCATCTTTCTTCTTGCGTCGGAAAAGGTCAAAGATTCCCATATACTCACAGGAGGGATACACGTGCGCGCCGGGCGGCGGGCCTTATCAGTTTTTTTTGACGGACGCCAGAGGTTGCGCGGCGTCACTCTCCTTCGACGGCGCGAGGATCAACCCGTCGCGGATACGCAGATCGTCGTCGGTGCCGAGGATGGCGTCTCTACCGGGCAGCACCAGATCATAGTTAGTGAACGATAGATTCGCGTTCGGTAAATCGTCCGTGCTGCGCGCCGAGGCGTTGCGGATGCGCGCGACCGAGGGCCGTCGCTGCTTCCGGTCTTTCTCAATCTGCGGCGAGAGCGATGCCAGATCGGTCTCCGGCTTGTACTCGCCGGCTTCCATCAGGGCAATCGTTGCGGCGAAAGTGCAGTCGGGGTCATCGAGCTTGCGGAGGTCAGCGGTGTTATGGGGGTAGGTGTCGAAACGCTTGCGATATTCCGAGAGGACTTGTGCGCTGGCGTGAAGCTGCGCGTTCTCGGCGGCGCGGCGAGCCAACTCGCGCCGTTCCAGTCGCGCCGGGACGGTGATGCCGATCAGGGTCGTGAGCGTCGCCGCAATCAGCGCGGACACGGCGAACCCTCCGCGCACGAGCCGCAGGCCCGCGAAGCGTGCAGGGTTGTGTCTGACCTGTCGGCTGTAACGCGCGCAGGCCCACGCCGCGAGGAAAGAGAGCGGGAGCGCCGTCCACTTTAGACGCCATGCCGTTTTCTCGGCAACGCGCTGAAAGAATTGCGGCTCGAAAGCGAAGCCATCGAATTGCAGCAGCGTCGAGATAAAAGCGCCGATGAAGAGCGCGACCAGCACCACGCCGCCCGCGACCGCCGCGATGGCATAACCGTAAGAGGGCAGCTCTCGTTCGGGGCGCACGAGCGGCGGCCCGACCTGACGCGCACCGCACGCGGCGCAGCCGTCGCTCATCTCGCCATCAAACTTTGAGCCGCAACATGGACAGATCATAAATTTAGGATTACCTCACACAGCCAAGGGAAACTCTATCACCCACGCTTGAAAATCTTACCGCTTACCGCGGGGCCGGCGCCGCGCGCGGGCGCGGGCGCGGGCCGCGTTTCTGGCCTTTCCCCGACCGGGTTTTAGACGTGCCTTCTCCCTCGCCGGATGCTTCTCTCCCGCCTCCGCGCGCGGGTGTTTTCGACGGCAAGGCTACGGACGCGGCAGGAACTGACGCCTCCTCGGTGCGGTTCAGTTCCGTCCACGTGTGGTACATGCGATAGGCGAACGTCCAGTAAGAGCCGACCGCGAGAATCCAGAGCACGGCGGGCATCCGGTTGGCAAACAGGCTGCCGGAACCGGGGTGCGTCGAGAGCGCGCCGATGATTAACAGTACCACGCGTTCGGGCCGGCGCAAGAACCCGACATCACACTTCGGAATCAGGCTCTCGGCCCGCGCGCTTGCGTAAGAGACCAGCACCGACCCGACCATCGCCGCGCCGGCGAGAAAGACGTAGAGCGTCGAATGATACTCGGTGTCGCGCGCGTAGAAGACCATCAGCCCCACGAAGGCGGCCATGTCAGAGAGCCGGTCGAGCGAAGAGTCGAGGAAAGCGCCGAAGCGCGTCACCCGGCCCGTCAGTCGCGCGACGCTGCCGTCGAGCATGTCAAAGACGTTGGCGACGATGAGAATGATGCCGGCCCAGAAGAAATAGCCGAGGCCGAACATGACACCGCAGAGGACGTTGATCGAGACGCCTATCACGGTGAGCAGGTTCGGATTGATCGAGCAGCGCGCGAGGCCCTCGACCATGGCATTGATGATTCGGCTCGCGCCGCGTCCGATACTTGCCCCGAACAAATTCCGCCGGCCTTTCTATCTGCGTAATGGCGAGAAAAACGTGAGCGGTTGCACAAAAAAGCCCCCGCAAATGCGACGAATCATCATAGGGACGTGGGGTGAGACTGTCAAGGAATTCGCCCGACATCCGCAGCCGAAGCGCTGGCGGCCCGCAACAATCTGGCGACGAGGCTGTTTTATGCATGCGGGTCTGCTGCCCACAACGGAAATTCGCCCCGGAAGGCCGGAAGCAAGAAAAATCGCAAAAGCCGCTATCTGGTTTGAGCGGCGGCGGTCTTTACCAATGCCGGTGGCATTCGGTTGCTTCTGTCGTTATGTCATCTAACGCTGACGCCCATTGCCGCGTTGCCCGCCGGATAACGAGCCAGCGACAGGGCGCAGATTTACTTCAAACAGTTTGAGGATGCGCTTGTACTCGTCGGCCCACGACGTGGCGCGCTCGAAGGCGTGGTCTTCGACCGGGTAGGCGGCCAGTTCCCAGTTCTCTTTTCTCAACTCGATAAGGCGCTGCGTGAGCCGTACCGTGTCCTGAAAATGCACGTTCACGTCAACCATGCCGTGACAGATGAGAAGCGCGCCGCGCAAGCCTTCGGCGAAGTAGATGGGAGAACTGCGCCGATAGGCTTCCATGTCGCCCTGCGGCGTGTTGAGGATGTTCGCCGTGTACGGGTGGTTGTAATGCGCCCAATCGGTGACGGGTCGCAGAGCCGCGCCCGCCGCGAAGACTTCCGGCTCGGTGAACATCGCCATCAACGTGATGAAGCCGCCGTAAGAGCCGCCGTAGAGTCCGACGCGCTTCGGGTCAACGCCGTGCTCCGCGACGAGATAGCGCACGCCGTCAACGTGGTCGGTCAAATCCTTGCCGCCCATGTGACGGTAGATGCCGGTGCGCCAGTCGCGTCCGTAGCCGGCGCTCCCACGATAGTCTATATCGAGGACGGCGAAGCCGCGCTCCATCAACAAGTGATGAAACATGTATTCGCGGTAGTAGGTGCTCCACCATTTATGCGCGTTCTGCAAGTAGCCCGCGCCGTGGACGAAGAGCACCGCCGGCCCGCCTCTCTGAAAGTTCGCGGGCTTGTAGAGACGCGCGTGCACCGTCGCGCCGTCGCGCGCCTTGAAGCTCACAAGCGGCGGGTCAATCCAGTTGTGTGAAGACCACTCCGCGGTCGGCGAAGTCGTCACGCGGATGGGGACGGGCTGCTTGGCGTTGGTGGGCGGCGCGGGATGGTTCGCCTGTAGGTAAAGGTCGGGCGGACGGTTGCTGTAAGAGTTGATGACGGCGACGAGTTGCTCGTCGGGCGAGATGTCCGTCTGGTTGTTGCCCGACATCGAGGTGATGCGCGTGCGCGGCCCGCCTCCGACCGGCATCGAGTAAAGATGCCGCTCGAAGAAGCTGCCCTCGCTCGAAGTGAAGTAGAACTTCGTCTTGTCCTCCGACAGGCGCACGTCCGAGACCTCGAACTGACCGGAGGTGAGTTGCACCGGTTCGCCGCCATCCACACCGACGATGTAGAGATGCGCGAAGCCGTCGCGTTCGGAGATGAAATAGATGCGACGGTTGTCCGCGAGCCAGCCGAGCGTGAACGAGCCGGGGCCGCCCACCCATGCATCGTCGTGGATGCGCGCGAGCACGCGCGTCTTCCCCGTCGCCGCGTCGAGCGACATCACCCAGCGGTCTTTGTTGTCCGAGGCGCGCGCCATCAATACCGCGCGCTGTCCATCCTCCGACCACTGAAGCTGAAAGAGCTGCACGTCTCGGTCGCGCCCCTGTTGCGTCTGTGTCGCCTCGGTCTGTTGTTGCTGTGTTTGTGTGGCGGGGGTCGGTCGCGGTTGCGCCGGTTGCGCCTGCTGCTGCGCCGCGCCGCCCGCGCCGGTCTGTGC
>JBGTBQ010000446.1:0-12532 GCA_041749275.1 Pyrinomonadaceae bacterium
GGGTGTCCGCGCGAACGTGCCGGCGACGGACGGCGGCGCGGCGGGCGCGCAGAGCGGGCCGGACGTTTTTCCGATGGCGATTGATGAGGCGGCGCTTGAGCGCGGGCGGGAGCGGTTCAACGTCTACTGCTCGATGTGCCACGGCATGACGGGCGAGGGCGACGGGATGATCGTGCGGCGGGGTTTCCGCAAGCCGCCGTCATTCCACGAAGATCGCTTGCAGGAGCCGACCTCTTCGGCCAGCCACTTCTTCGACGTGATTACGAACGGCTGGGGCGCGATGCCTTCTTACGCGGACATGATCCCGGCGGAAGACCGCTGGAAAATCATTGCCTACGTCCGCGCGCTCCAACTGAGCCACAAGGGCAAGGTGGACGACGTGCCGGCGGCGGAGCGCGGGAAGCTTCAGGCGGGGCAACAGCCGGCGGCGGGAAGCCACTCCGGCGCGGGGCAGCCCGGTCAGGGGGACAAGAGTCACTGAAGATGGACGCGAGTAAATACAACGCACCTCCGGTCGTCGAGCGCTATCGTTCGCGTGCTCTGTTCGTCGGCGCGGCTTTCCTCGTCCTGTCCGCCGTGCTGGCTTTCATCATCGGCGGCCCCGTGCAGTTCTTCCGTTCCTATCTCGTGGGCTTCTTCTTCGTGACGGGCCTTGCGGTGGGGAGCCTCGTCTGGCTGATGCTCGGACACATGACGGGCGGCGGCTGGGCGTTGATGAGCCGCCGCATCTTCGAGGCCGGGACGCGCACCCTTCCGCTCGCCGCGCTCTTGTTCATCCCGCTCGTCATCTCGCTCTTCGTCCACGACCACGGGCACTCGCTCTATGAATGGTCCGACCCTTCAAAGGTCGTCGCCGACGAGGTTTTACGGCATAAGGCGCAGTGGTACTTGAACGCGCCCTTCTTTATCGTGCGCGGCGTCTTTTACTTCGCCGTGTGGCTCGCGCTCGCCTACTTTATGAATAAGTGGTCGCGCGAACAGGACACCAGCGGCGACCCGCGCATCCGGCGCAAGATGCAGGATATGTCGGGGCCGGGCATCCTGCTCTTCGGTCTCACGGTTTCGTTCGCGGCGATTGACTGGGGCATGTCGCTGGAGCCGCACTGGTTCTCGACCATCTACGGCCTCATCGCCATGGCGGGGTGGGGACTCTCCGCGCTCGCGCTCACGATTACGGTCGCGTCGTTTCTCGTCAAGCACGAGCCGATGGCCGAGGTATATGCGCCGCTCCACTTTCACGACTGGGGCAAACTCCTGCTTGCGATGGTGATGCTCTATGCCTATTTCTCCTTTTCGCAGTTCCTGATTACATGGTCGGGGAATCTGGCGGAGGAGGTTCCGTTCTATCTCAGGCGTCTGCGCGGCGGGTGGCAGTACGTCGGCCTCGTCCTGATTCTCTTTCACTTCGCGCTGCCGTTCGCGCTGCTCTTGTCGCGGAGCCTGAAGCGGAGCGGAGAGACGCTCAGACGGGTCGCCATCCTGATGCTCTTCATGCGCGTCGTGGACCTGATTTTCCTCTTCGCGCCGGCCTCGGCGCATGGGCCGGGCGCGTCCGCCGGCATCCACGCGACGGACTTCGTGACGATGTTCGGCATGACGATTGGCTTAGTAGGCATCTGGCTCTTCTACTTCTTCGCGCAGCTTGCGAAGAGACCGCTCGTGCCGGTCGGGGCGCCCGATTTAGACAAGGCGCTGGAAGCGGCGCACGCACATCATTGAGGGGCGGAGGCAGACGGCAGGCACGCATAGCAGGCGGGTGAAAGTTTAGTCTGACGGTTGGAGTTTGGAATTATGGCCGGAGGCAAGCGCAAGCGGGACAGCATCCACGAGACGCCGGACGTGTCGCACATCACAAACCTTGATGTGGCGCACGAACACACGGACGTACCCGTGACGCCCGTGCTGAAGTTCATCGCGGGGCTGGTTGTCTTCGCCGTCGCCATGCACATCGCCATGTACGGTGCTTTCAAGTTCTTCGAGGAGCGCGAGATTGCCGCCGAGCGCGAGTCTTCGCCGCTCGCCCGCTCGAAGCAGGAGAGTCTGCCGCCGGAACCGCGCCTGCAACTCGCCCCCGGCTTCAAGGTCACGACCGAGGACGGGCGGGACATAGACCTTTCATACGAGGCCGCGAAGACTGGGAAAGTACCCGCGCCACAGTCGGAATACTGGACGGTGAAAGAGCAGTGGGATAGGGAACTGAAGGATTACGGCTGGGCCGACGAGAAGGCCGGCGCGGTGCGCCTCCCCATCGCGGAAGCGATGAAGCTCTACGCCGAGCGACAGCGGCAGAAAGGGGCCGGAGGACAGGGAACGGCGCAGCCCGCGCCGTCGCCGAGCGCCCCCGCCGAGGCCACGCCCGCGGCTTCGAGTTCGGGGCACACGACGGAACAGAAACATCAGTAGGCAGACGGCAGGAGGCAGTTTTAGGAGCAGGAACCAGTTTTATGAAGCGTGGAATTAAGAACTTTGCATGGCGTGTGCCGCGGCGGATTTGCCTTTTACTGCTTATGGCCTACTGCCTCCTGCCGTCTGTCTCCGCTCAGTACGGCAGGCCGTTGCAAAGTTCGATGCCGCAGGGCGGGACGCCGGAAGTTTTGCAGGCGGTGAAGATCGAGCAGCGTTTGAACGAACAGGTGCCGCTCGACGCCGTGTTCCGTGACGAGACGGGGCGCGAGGTTCGCCTGAGCGAGTATTTCAAGCGGGATCGTCCCGTCATCCTGTCGCTCGTCTATTACGAGTGCCCGATGCTGTGCAATCAGGTGCTGAACGGGATGGTCAGTGCGCTCGAAGGATTGCAGTTCACGGCGGGCAAGGAGTTCGAGGTCGTGACCCTGAGTTTCGACCCGACGGAGACGCCGGAACTGGCGACGCGCAAGAAGGAGACCTACCTCAAGCGCTACGGACGCAAAGGCGCCGACGCGGGCTGGCACTTCCTGACCGGGGACAAGGCGGAGATTGACCGCGTGGCCCAGTCGGTCGGCTTTGGCTACGTGTGGGACGAACGCTCGAAACAGTTCGCGCACGGAAGCGCGATCATGGTGGCGACGCCCGCAGGGAAGCTCTCACACTATTTTTACGGCATCGAGTATGCGCCGAGGGATTTGAAGCTGGCGCTCGTGCAGGCGTCCGCCGGCAAGGTCGGCTCGCCCGTTGACCAACTGATTCTCTACTGCTACCACTACGACCCGACGACCGGCAAGTTCGCGCCCGTCATGGCGGTCATGCGCGCGGCGGGCGTGGTAACGGTCGCGGGCGTCGTCTTCCTCTTAATGATTTTGCGGCGGCGGCGCGACGGCGAGGCCGAGCGGTGGGACGGCGAGATCAAGGCAGGAGGCAGCGTCTAAGGGCTATGCAGCTACCGCTACCGCAAATTAGAGTGCCGTTCACGCCGGAGCAGGCATCCACGTTCGCCGGCGAGGTGGACGCGCTCTATCTCTATCTGGTCGCGATCACGATCTTTTTCTCGCTGACGATCACGACGCTCATCATCTACTTCGCCATCCGCTACCGCCGGCGCGACCCCGGCGAGTTGCCGCGTCCACGCGCCGGCTCGCTCCCGCTCGAAGTGATGTGGTCGGTCATTCCGCTCATGATTGCGATGACCATCTTCGTCTGGGGCGCGAGCGTCTACTTCCGTCTCTATCGCGCGCCGCAGGAGGCGATGGAGATTTACGTTGTCGGCAAACAGTGGATGTGGAAGTTTCAGCATACGACGGGTCAGCGCGAGATCAACGAACTGCACGTGCCGCTCGGCGCGCGCATCAAGTTGACCATGACGACCGAGGACGTAATCCACAGTCTGTACGTCCCCGCCTTCCGCGTGAAGACCGATGTGGTGCCCGGTAAGTACACGCAGATGTGGTTCGAACCGACGAAGGCCGGACGCTACTATCTGTTCTGCGCCGAGTATTGCGGCACGAACCATTCGGGGATGGGCGGCTACGTCTACGTGATGGAGCCGACCGAGTTCCAGACGTGGCTCGCCGGCGGAGGCTCCGAGTCGGCGGCGGCGCAGGGCGGAAAAGTTTTTCAGGAGCGCGGCTGCGCGTCGTGCCATCGGGTTGAGTTGGGCGGGCCTGCCGGTCGCGGGCCGGTGCTGGCGGGACTCTTCGGCGAGAAGCAGACCTTGCAGAACGGCGAATCGGTGACGGTGGACGAGGCATATATCCGTGAGTCCATCCTCAACCCGCAGGCGAAACTCGCCGCCGGCTTCCAGCCCATCATGCCGACCTATCAGGGGCAGGTCAGCGAAGAACAGGTCTTGCAACTCATCGCTTACATCCGCTCGCTCTCGACCGAGACGCAGTCGGGCGGGGCGGGAACAGTGACGGGCGGCGTCTCGCCCACGACGCAACGCTCGAACCCACTTGCCCCGACCGCGCCGCGCGGCGCGAACGCGAATACGAACGCGAACCCCTAGGGCCGCGCCTTGCCGCGAGCGCGGGCGGCGCTTGAGTTGACAGCAGGGTAACGCATTTATGAGCACAGCAATCACAACGGAGGAGCGGGCGCAGGATTGGCGGGGCCGGTTCCGGCACACCAACTACCTGAACGCTGACTACGGCATCAAGTCGTGGCTGCTGACGAAAGACCACAAGCGCATCGCGCTCCTCTACCTCATCACAGTCACCTTCTTCTTCTTTCTGGGCGGCGCCTACGCCGTGGCGATTCGGCTTGAGCTGATGACGCCGCTCGGCGACCTGATGCAGTCGCACACCTACAACAAGGTCTTCACGCACCACGGGATTCTGATGGTCTTCTTCTTTCTGATCCCGTCCATCCCCGCCATCCTCGGCAACTTTCTGATACCCCTGATGATCGGGGCGAAAGACCTCGCCTTCCCGCGCATCAACCTCCTGAGCTGGTACATCTACATGCTCGGCGGCGGCATCACCTTCTGGGCCTTGCTGATCGGCGGCGTGGATACCGGCTGGACGTTCTACGTGCCTTACTCGACGCACTTCTCGAACACTTACGTCGTCGCGGCGGGTCTCGGCATCTTCATCAACGGGTTTTCGTCCATCCTGACGGGCCTCAACTTCATCGTCACGATCCACACCATGCGCGCCCCCGGCATGACGTGGTTCCGGCTCCCGCTCTTCATCTGGGCAAACTATGCGACCAGCCTGATCTTTATCCTCGGCACCCCGGTCATCGCCATCACCATTCTCCTGATCGCGCTCGAACGGGTGGCCCGCGTCGGCATCTTCGACCCGGCGCTGGGCGGCGACCCCGTGCTCTTTCAGCACCTCTTCTGGTTCTATTCGCACCCGGCGGTCTACATCATGCTGTTGCCCTCGATGGGCGTCATTTCGGAGTTGATCGCCACCTTCTCGCGCAAGAACATCTTCGGCTACACGTTCGTCGCCTTCTCTTCCATCGCCATCGCCGTGTTTGGCTTCCTCGTCTGGGGCCACCACATGTTTACGTCGAGCCAGTCCGTCTACGCGGGCCTTATCTTCTCGGTCATCTCCTACGCGGTGGCGATTCCCTCGGCGGTGAAGGTCTTCAACTGGACGGCGACGCTCTACAAGGGTTCGATCTCTTGGGACACGCCGATGCTCTACGCGCTCTTTTTCATCGGCCTCTTTCTCATCGGCGGCATGACGGGACTGTTCCTCGCCGCGCTCGGCCTCGACATTCACGTCCACGACACCTACTTCGTCGTCGCGCACTTCCACTACATCATGGTCGGCGGCGCGTTGATGGGCTATATGGGCGGCCTGCACTATTGGTGGCCGAAGATCACGGGGCGGATGTACCCGGAGGTGTGGGGCCGCTTCGCGGCGCTGGTCATCTTCGTAGGCTTCAACCTGACGTTCTTCCCGCAGTTTCTGCTGGGCTACATGGGGATGCCGCGCCGCTATCACGCCTACCCGGTGGACGAGCCGCTCTGGCAGGTGCTGCACGTGATGAGCACGGCGGGGGCATCCGTGCTCGGCTTAGGGCTGTTGATTCCCGGCATCTACTTTATCTGGTCCATGCGCTACGGGCGCTTCGCTCCGGCGAACCCGTGGCCGGCGACCGGCCTTGAGTGGCGCACGCCCTCGCCTCCGCCGACCGAGAACTTCGCGGTGACGCCCATCGTCACATGGGAGGCTTACGAGTTCAGGCCCATCGAGGAGATGGTGGTCGAAGGGCCGGGTGAGACTCCGGATCAGCCGGCGGCCCCCGGTCATCCTACACAGCGGATCACTCCCGACACGATTAAGCACGACAAGGAGTAAATCTTGGCGACGCACACGGCAGTAGGAGCGGAGCACGGCGGCGAGCACGCGGCGCACGCGGCGCTCGCGCACCACTTCGACAACCTCGAACAGCAGCGCGAGGCCGGCACCCTCGGCATGTGGGTCTTCATCGCGCAGGAGGTGATGTTCTTCGGCGGGCTGTTCCTCGCCTATCTCGTCTACCGGATGAAGTACCCGGACGCCTTCATGGCCGCGAGCAATCACCTCGACTGGGGTCTCGGCGCCTTCAACACGGTGGTGCTTATCACGAGCAGCCTGACGATGGCGCTCGCCGTGTGGGCTACGCAGGTTGGGCGGGCCGCCAAAACGCAGGTGCTCTTCATGGTGTTGACCGTCGTGCTCGGTCTCGTCTTCCTCGGCGTCAAAGCCTACGAATACAACGAGAAGTACCATTCGGGGCTGATCCCCATCGCCGGATGGTTCGACCCCGTGGGGCACGGCATCCCCATGCCGGAGGGCGTCACCGTCGGGCAGTACCAGATGTTCTACTGGATTTACTTCGCCATGACGGGGCTGCACGCGACGCACATGATCGTCGGCGTCGGCATCATCATCCCGATCATGATCGCCGCGTGGCGCGGGCGCTACTCGCCCGAATACCACGCGCCCGTAGAGAACTTCGGACTCTACTGGCACTTCGTTGACATCGTCTGGATATTCCTGTTCCCGCTGCTCTATCTTTTGGGCGCGCACTTCGGCGGGGCACACTGAAAGGAAAGGATGAACGCGGAACGATGGACGATGAATCAAAACGACTGACTTTTAGTTCCGCGTTCATCGTTCCGCGTTCCTAGTTTAAGAACATGTCTGAGCACGTAGTACAGAGAGGAACTTATTTCGCGGTCTTCGGCGCTTTGCTCGTCGGGACGGCGGTGACGGTTGGCGCCGCGACGATTGATTTCGGCAGGATGAACGATGTCATCGCAATGACGATTGCCGTCACCAAGATGCTGCTCGTGCTCCTCTTCTTCATGCACGTCCGCTACAGCTCGCGCCTCATCTGGGTGGTCGTCTCCAGCATGTTCTTCTGGCTCTTGATTCTGCTCATGCTGACTTTGAGCGACTACAGCAGCCGGACGTGGCTTGGCCCGGCGGTGTCGGAACCGGCCCAGCCCAAAGCACACCAAAACGCGCGCTAGCCGACGGGGAAGGCGAGCCTGCCCGCGTGTGTCGCCTCACGAACCGACACATCTCCCGTCCGCCCCCGCACAACTTACTGTAAAATGCAGACGCGCGCCGGACGCCCGCGGAATCCGTGCGACAACGCGAGCGAGAGCCGAGCGTTTCATGCTCGTAAGTTTCGATTTAGATCGGTTTGCAATCGAGTGTATGGATAGCGGCTTTGTCAGTACCGCCTGCGGGAGCGGGCGGGTCTGGCGTGGCCACCACCCGCCAAGCTTAAGCAGGCGGTACTGACCCATACACGCAAGTGAAAACCGATCTAGGATGGGTTCGGGGAAAATCTTGACGAGACGCATTCTCATTGCTCTGCTTCGGTTCGCCTTGCGCGTCTTCTTCCGGCGCATCGAGGTCGTCGGGCGCGAGCGCGTGCCGCGCGGCGGCGCGTCCATCTTCGTCTTGAACCACCCGAACGGGATGGTGGACCCGGTCTTCGTTCTCTGCCACGCTCCGCGCCGCGTCTCGTTCCTCGCCAAGTCCACGCTCTTCAAGATGCCCGTCGTCGGCTACCTCGTGCGCGCGATGGAGGCGATTCCCGTCTACCGCAAGCAGGACGCGGGCGAGGACACGTCGAAGAACCGCGAGACATTCGAGCGTTCAGCGGCGCTCTTAAAACGCGGCGGCACGCTCGCCATCTGTCCCGAAGGCAAGTCGCACTCGGAGCCTTCGCTGCAACCCTTGAAGACGGGCGCGGCCCGCATCGCGCTCGGCGCGGCCTCCGCGGGCGACACGCTCGATTTGAAGATCGTGCCCGCCGGACTCTACTACACCGCGAAGACGACGTTTCGCAGCGGCGCGCTGCTCTACTTCGGCGAGCCGATTCCCGTGCCGCCCGTCGCGCTCGAAGCGGACGGCGACCCGCCGCGCGAAGCCGTGCGCGAACTCTCCGACCGCGTGGCCGAGGCGCTCCGCGCGCTGACCTTGAACGCCGACCAGCATGAGGCGCTCCAGATGGTCGCGCGCGCCGCGAGGATTTTTTCGTCCGGCGAGGAAGAGGCGGAAGACGAGCGGGGAAGTCTTGAGCGCGAGTTGCATCGTCGTCGTCGGTTCGTGGAGGGTTATGCCTTCCACCGGGAAAACTCTTCGCAGCGGCTCGAAGAGCTTGAGCGGCGTATCCGGCAGTACGAGGAGGAATTGCGGCAAGCGGGACTCGAAGACCCGCGCGACCTCTCGACCGCCACGGTCTCGAAACACGCGAGCAAGCGCCATCTCGTGACGCGCGCCATCGTCTTCGCCCTGCTCGCGCCGCTCGCGCTCGCCGGGGCAATCATTCATTATCCGGCTTACACGCTCGCCGGCTATCTCGCCACGAAGTTTTCGGACAACTACGACGATGTGCTCTCGACCTTCAAGATTATGGCCGCGATGCTACTCTTCCCGCTGACGTGGATCGTGCTGGCCGCGCTCTCTTATTTTTTGTTCGGCTGGTGGGGAGTGCTCGCGGCCTTCGCCGTCGCGCCGCTGACGGGTTACGTCGCCTTACGCTTCTCCGAAGAGTTCGACCGCACCGTCGCGGGCGCGCGCGCCGTTCTCTTCTTCATCCGCCAGCGCCGCTTCTTCACCCGGCTCCTCGACGAGCGCCGCGCCATCCGCAAGGAGATTCTCGAACTCGGCTACGAGGCGGAACGGGGAACGGTGGGAAGTGAGCAGTGAGCAGTTAGAGCGTGTCTAAAAATCCATGCGTCGTAGCTCCGTGAGGAGCGGAATGTTTATAGCCCGTCGCGTGACATGAGGTCGCTAAAGCTCCGTGAGGAGCGACATGTTAGGCTCTGCCGCCCCTCCGGGGCTTGAAAGAACAAGGGGGGAGCGGCACGGGCTACACACATTCCGCCCCTCACGGGGCTTTTTAGACACGCTCTTAGAAAAAGAGGCTTGGGACTCAACAGCTCAGGCATCTTTCCGCTCCTGCTATAACTGTTCACTGCTTACTGCATGAGACATAGTGAAGCGAGCTGCGGCGGAGCGTGGCCTTAAGCATCAATCCCAAGAATCAAAACCGGGATGTCAATGTCTGCGACGCCGCGTTGCTTCAAGTCCCACACGAACTGCTCGAAGTATGAGACGCCCGAAGATGCATCCAGCACTTCGACGAGCAGATGCGGGTAGCGCCCTTTAACTTCATCAAGCCCGTTCTTGAATGAATACTGCGCGGCGAGCTTCATCACTGCGCCTCCTTCAACTACCATTCGAGTGGAACCTGCGCGACCTTTTCACGTCCAGTCGGTTGGTGGACGGGTTTGCCGAGGCGGCGATAACGAAGTTTGCCGGAAGCGAGGTCTGCGATTCGCTGGCGCGCGATTCGGATGTATTCCTCTTCCTTCTCACACCCGAAAGCTTTACGTTTATTTTTGAGCGCGGCGAGTAATGCAGAGCCGACGCCGGAGAACGGATCGAGAACCCAATCACCTTCATTAGTCAGAGCGAGCACGCAACGCTCGACCAATTCAATCGGGAACTGGCACGGGTGGATGGTCTTTTCGGGGTGGTTGGCTTTGACGTTCGGGATATCCCAGAGCGCGGTCTCGAAATCTTGCACAACGATTCGCCAGATGTCTGACGGATTCTTTCCGAGCGGATTGCCGGAGGGCTGGCCCTTCTTCGCGCCTTTGAAATGAGTTTTGCCGGGGTACTTGGACGGCACGCGCACGGGGTCGAGGTTGAAGGTGTAGGTGTCGCCTTTCGTAAACCAAAGGAGCGTTTCATAACGTCCGGAGAATCTCTTGGAGGCGTGCAGCCCATGCTCAAAGTGCCAGATGATGCGGTTACGCAGCTTGAATCCGCGCTCCTTGAACAGTTGGTAATAGAAAACATCGAGCGGGAAGACTTCGCCTTTTTCGACGTAATTTCCGACCTGCCAGCATAGAGACCCTTCGGGCGAGAGGACGCGCACGAGTTCATCCACAATCGGGCGGAGCGCATTGAGATACTGGTTAAGTTCCGTCGCCTTCTCATATATCTTGCCGATGTTGTAAGGCGGCGAGGTGATAATGAGACTTGCGAAATGACTTGGCAGCCCGCGCAGCGTCTCCATACAGTCGCCGGGCGCGATGACCGCGTCGGCGCTGGGATTGAATGCGGAGGCGACTTCGTAATCCCAAAGCTGCAAGGCACCGTCGTTTTCAATCATCGTTGGACTCTTGTCGCTCATCATTTGCAATCTAGCGGGGCGAGGGTCTGCTATTGGAGGACGAATTTATAGGTGATGACGCCCTTCACCTTCACCGGCTGTCCTTGAAGGCTCGTCGGCGTGAACCGCGCCTGACGGGCTGCCGCCACCGCCGCCGGCTTGAGCAGCGGATGGCCGCTGACGGCTTCCGCTGACAACACCTTTCCGGTCTCGTCCACGACGATCCGCACGGTCACCGTCCCTTGCGCGCGGGCGGCCAGCGCCTCAGCCGGATACGCGGGCTGCGGCTTGCTGACGGCTTTGTTGTTAAGCATACCGCCTGAAATGATGACATCCTTCGGTTGGGCGGGCGCGGGGGCCGGGCTTGTCGCCGCGCGCTCCGCCGACGATGCCTGCTTCCGTCCCGCCGTCAGCCTTTGGTGTGCGGCGAGAGCTTCCTTGAGACGGCCTTCGTGTTCAGCCTTCCGCGCTTCGTCACCTTCCATCTCGGCCAGCTTTGACAACTCGCGGAGCAGGTTGGCCGTCTGCGCCCAGATGTCCGGATTGTTCGCGTCAAGGCTGACGGCCCGCTCCATCAGATTCACGCCTTCGGTCGCGCAGCCGCGCGCGGTCTCAAAATCGGCCCGCGACTCCGGCATCCGGTAGCGGATGCCGACTCGATTTCGTTCCCGAACGGTCTCCTTATTTTTTTCGGTGATGGCATAAGAGCAGTCCCACTGTTTGCTCGCGAGTGCGAGGTAGGCGACGGCGCGCTTTTCAGGCATCACCTGCGGGGCGTTGCTGTACTGGGTCAGCCAGTCGCGCTCCGCCTGTTCATCTTTCATCTGGCGGTACAGGGAGATGACGGCGTTATAAGCCTCCTCTACGCTCGGATCGCTCTCGGCGATTCTCTTAAAGGCTTCGACAGCCGCGACACCTTTAGCCATGTTCACCGGCGTGGAGTCGCCCGGTTTGTACTGCCGCTCGATGGCGCGGGCGATCAGCAGCGGGCCGTTCTTCAGCATCGGATCGAGTTCCAGCGCCCGCTCAAAGTGCCGCTGTGCTTCCACGTAGTTTCCCTCTCTGTACAAGCGCGCCCCGTGGTCCAACTCCGCACGGGCGTCCGGCACGGCCTCCTGCGCCGCGCAGAGAGTGGTGGCCGTGAAGACTAACAGAAAGGCGATACTCAGTTTCATTGCGATACTCCTTTTCGAGCGTGTATTTATTTGCGCCCCAGCGCGACGGCACGCTGGTAGGCGGCATAGACGGCTTTGGAGAGGACGGTGCGTAAAGAACCTTTCTCCATCTGGTAGATGGCCTCGGCGCTTGTGCCGCCGGGCGAGGTGACCATGTTGCGCAGCTCCGCCGGGTGCTTGTGCGACTCGCGCGCGAAGAGCACGGAGCCGAGCATTGTCTGCGTGACCATCTCCTGCGCGACGTGGCGCGAGAAACCCATGTGAACGCCCGCATCCACGAGAGCCTCCATCATCATAAAGATGTAGGTCGGCCCCGTCGCCGAAAGCGCCGTCGCCATGTCAATCATGTTCTCGTTCTCGACGTACATCTCGCGCCCGAGCGCGCCGAGCAGCGCGCGCACCTGTGCGAGCTGACTCTCGGTCACCTGTTCGGTCGCTGTCCATGCGGTCATGCCCTGCCCGATCTGCGCGGGCGTGTTCGGCATCGCGCGCACGACCGACGGGTGGCGAAGTTCCTCGGCAATCGTTTCGGCCCGCGCGCCCGCGACGATGGAGAGCACAAGTTGACCGGGCGCGACGGCGCCCTTCAACTCGTGGAGCACCTTGCCGATGCGTTGCGGCTTGACCGAGAGCACGACGAGCGAGGGTGCGTGTTCGGCGCCGTCCGACCCCTCTTGCGAAAGAGGCAGCCTGCCCTGCGCGGCGGTGGCCGCGTCGCGGTTGCTCTCGACGGCGCGGATGCGGTAGCGCGCCGCCAGTTCGTCGCGGCGCGCGGCGCGCGGGTGGCTCGCCGTGATCCCGGC
>JBGTBQ010000447.1:0-6775 GCA_041749275.1 Pyrinomonadaceae bacterium
GCCCTCGCGCTCGGCCAGCGCGCGCAGGGGAGCCAACTCTTCTTCCTCGAGCGTCCAACTCAGCGTGCTCGCCGGGCCGCCGGAAACGGACTCCCAGGGAAGCGTGGGCGGCGCGGGCTGCTTCCCCTTCTGCCCCAGCCAGTATTGGCGTTCGTCTTTCTTATCTTCCAGCTCAAGTAATTTGTTCTGCCATTCGGAGAAGTCGGCGTATTGGATCACCTCGCCCGCCGGCTCCTCCTCGCCCTCCTCGGCCCCGTACAACACGGCCAACTCGGCCACGATGTTCTCAACCGACCACACGTCCGCGCACAGCCCCGACAGCGCCAGCACCAACTCGTGCCGCTCCCCCCCGAGGCGCAACAACAACGCACCCTCCAGCCCGCCTTCGGCTTCGGTCACCTCGGCCCACTGCCTCTCCGCCTCGGCCTGCGCGGCCTGCTGGTCGGCCACCGCCCGCAGGTCGATTAGTGGCGCGCGGGTGCGGCGGCTGGCGGCGATGACCTGCACGGGCAACTGCATACCGGGCAGCCGCTCGAAGCCGGTGCGTAGTGCCTCGTGGCGCGCGACAAGCTGGTCGAGGGCGCGGGCGAGCCGGGCGGGGTCGAGCGGCCCGTCGAGCCGGACGGAGCAGGTGAGGCGGGCGGGCACGGAGTGCGCTTGGAGAAGCCAGAGGCGCTTCTGTTGCGGCGACAGCCGGTAGCCTTCGAGGACTTGACTTTGCATCAGCGGAGTCTCTTCCTGTAGAAAGACATCAAATCAGGGTGATTATAACCGCTCGTTTTTTTGTGCGGTGATGAGAAGTTCTTTTAGCTATGGGGCAAACACCGGAAGTTGGGAGTACCTAAGATATACCCGGAGCAGCAGTTTGAATTTGTAATCGATGCCGGGCATTGAAATTGAACGGTTCGCGGGCCGTTCAACTTGATCGGGAGGAGCCCCGCCGATTTCAATTCCTGTCGAGACGTATTCATGCGACCCGTTCTTTCCGACATCAGGCATCCGCTGCCAAGATGCGCGATCGGCGTGAAGCCAGGGGCGGTGCGATGGCAATGCGCTGCTCGGCACGCATTGCCGTCGTGAAGTTCGAGGTGATCAGCGTCTTTCCGTGTCGGGAATGCGCGTCCTGAATGGCGACCGCGTGCTTGATTTTGGTCATGTCTCGTCCCGCGGAGTCGCCCCATCCTGCCACTTCAAACACCGGCGATTGATTTTCTGCATAAGGAGAGTTTATGAAGGGTTAACCGTACTGACAAATAATGCAGGTCAGAATTTGACAACTAATTCGACTTAGAATTCGGTAGATATGGGATTTTCACCCATCGGTCTTTGCACCGATTCTTGGCTTTCAAATAGCGACTGATGCGCCGCTTGGTTGTGTGGGCGTCAAGGTCGTTACTGTTGTCCAAGACCATCAACTGAAGGTCGCTAAAGAGCGTCTCCACCGGATTGTCGTCAGGACTCGCTTTCGGCAAGCTCACATAGCGCAGCTTGAGTTGGCGCATGACCCGCCTCGTTTCGCGTGAAATGCAGGGGTGTGCGCGGTCTTGGTCTAAGCCGACCCAGACCGCTTGCCCCTCGTAGCGCCGCCGCATGAGCCGCATGAACTGACAGACGAAAGGAGTCGCTTTGCCTTCCATGAAAGCCCAATGTCTGTGGCCGGTGACGACGTTGTAAGCCAGCAAGAGGTAGAACTTGCCGCGCGTCGGTTGCTGTTTGGCGAGGACGAGTTTGGCCTGACTCGTCCAGCGGCGTCCGCCGTAAGCTTTAATAAAGACCGGCTTGACATCAAAGAAGAGCCGCACTCCTGTTTTCGGCAAGCGCCGCCAAATCCCGCGCACACGGCTCAAAATGGCAAGGCGCTGCGGGTCACGGCTGATGATTTTGCGCCGGACGCGGGCGAAGCGGAGGCCCCCTTTTTCAACCACTGGCGCACGGTCTCTGGACTCACGCGCCCGACGACACGCTCTTTGATTAAGTAGTCGCAGAGCCGCCGCACAGACCACCGGGCGAAGGGTAAGCCTTGTTCAATGGGCGAGGAGTCCACCAACTGCCGCGCCAGTTGCGCTGGGGCGGCAGTGAACCGCGCCGGGCGCCCCCGGCGCGTTCTCGTCGCAACACACTGTAGGCCGTGCACGGCGAACTGCTGGAGGTCTTGATAGATGGTCACTGCATGAACATGCAAAGCGGCGGCAATGTCAACGCCTGCCCAGCCTTCGCCGTAGAGCAAGATGGCTTGCGCGCGGCGCAGTTGTTGAGCCGATAAATCTGCGCTCAACGACTCTTCCAGCTTGCGCTGTTCGTTGACGCGCGGCTTTCTGATTTTCAAAGAACGAGCCATAGTCGAATCTCCCTTGCACAGGTGATTCTGCTATTCTAAGTCGAAATTAGCGGACAAATTCTAAGTCGAATTTCTTGTCAGTACGGTTAACCTTAGCGCGGGCGACAAGCCATTGGTGCGGATCAGACCAAGAGGTTCCCGCGGGTGAAGGTCGAATACCGACTGTGAGACGGCAGGGACAAGGAGGGCGGCACCGTCGATGTAGCCCCTGAAGCGGATATGGAGCAAGAATACCCGCCGCGAGAGAATCACTCGCCGACCGAAGCAGCGACGTTTTGACCGGCTTCCTTCACGTCCTGTTCATCGCGTATGTCTTCGGGCAACTCGAAGCCCAGAGTTTTGGTACAAAACTCCCGCCACTCCGGCGTGACCTTGTCGAAGATGATGTTCTGATCGAGGAAGATCCCGTCCGTGACCGTGAAGTTCTCCTGAAGATATAGAACGTCCTCGTCGGTCAACTCCCTCGGCGTCTCGACCTCCTGTCCGTCGATCTTCTCTTTCGACTTCCTCAGATTTTCGCGGTTCTCACTCCAGTCGCTGTACCCTCGAAAACTACTCACGTGATACGCCTTGCAGTACCTACCCATGTTTGGCATGAATCCCATCCTCCTTCGAGATTAATAACGACGAGCGCAGACTCGTTGGTCACACTCCGTGCCCGGGGAATAGTCGCTCCGGGTGAGCGGCACTAGCTTTTGTTCGCCATCTCTTCCATCTTTTTTCTCAGGCTGAGCGGGCGCATATCGGTCCACACTTCCTTGATGTATTCCAGACACTCCTGCTTCGTGCCGCTCTTGCCGGCGTCGTTCCAGCCGAGGGCGTTTTCCCTGTCCGCTGGCCAGATGGAGTATTGCTCCTCATGATTTACGACCACCTTGTAGATTCTGGTGTCCTCGGTTTCGTCCCAGTTCATTTCTCCGACCCCTTTCTTTATTCGAACGTGCCCGGTCGGCGGCGGCGGACAAAGCCACCACGTCGCACACCGGCTACTAACCCTGTCATTTTTCGATTATGTGAGGCGCGCACCAATGAATCTGATTAACCGCCTCGACTGCAACTAACCGCGTGCACATCTCCCTTCGAGCACTTCCCGCTCACGCAATTACCGCTAAGAATCAGTCCCGGA
Source organism: Pyrinomonadaceae bacterium (assembly GCA_041749275.1). Classification (GTDB taxonomy): domain Bacteria; phylum Acidobacteriota; class Blastocatellia; order Pyrinomonadales; family Pyrinomonadaceae; genus JBGTBQ01. Next base: position 3,465 of record JBGTBQ010000447.1, read on the forward strand.
GCAGCGCCAGCCGGGACAGGCGGCAGAATTTCTCAAAGCGAGACTAAGACGGCCCGCGTCTGACTGAATTGACCGGAAATCCACCCGGTCGGTCGCCGCCCGAAGATGACCGAAACGCGCGGCGCCGACATATTGTCTCTGCATGGGAGGTGTCTAGATGACAGAAACGGATTGACTACGACTAACCTGAATTATTCCGCGAACGTAGGGCATGTAAGAACTCAGGCGGCGATTCTCTGAAGCTCCTCTGGCAACCCCTTCTGCACGTAGACCCTTGCATCACTCAAGGTGCGTGGCTTTATCAGTTGCGCCGACCCCGCCAAGATCCCTTGTTCAATGAAGACCATTGCCCGGACCCGGCCCGTGAAATACAACCATGGGCCTTCGCCGTACACAGGCGGCCTGTAGTATTTATAAAGGCACCCGGAGTGCTACTTGCCAAACACCTTTACCGACATTGTCTTCGGTTTTGAGAAAATGTCAACAAAAATTCCATACGCCCCCGTCCATATTTTCCGACCGCCGGTGTTAAACGAATCGTCGAGGCCGAAAGTTTTAGGCGGCCCTGCTGTCTGCCCCCTCACCCCGACGCGCGGGCCGGACGTGCTACGAATTTTCAGTGCTTGAGCCGGTTTTGCTTTTGTGTCAAACTTACGCCGGCATCAACCTCGGCGGGGGTCAGGAAGGTCGCTTCGCGGACTCTCCCCAAGACGCCGCACCCGGCCCCGACTTCCCCGGTCGAGCGTTGATGAATCTTCACATCACAACAGAAAAATCAAGGTGGAAAGTTTCCATGACTGAAAACTCCAAAACATACCAGTTTCAGGCCGAGACCAAGCCGCTGCTCGACCTGATGGTGCACTCACTCTATACCAACAAGGACATCTTTTTGCGCGAGCTGATCTCGAACGCCTCGGACGCGCTCGACAGGCTGCGTTTCGAGTCCCTGACGAAGCCCGAGCTGCTCGGCCAGGACGACAAGCTGGAAATCCGCTTGGACGCTGACCGCGCCGCGCGGACGATAACCGTCAGCGACAACGGAATCGGGATGAGCCGCGAAGAGGTGATCGCCAACATCGGCACGATCGCCAAGTCGGGGACGCGCGAGCTTCGCGCGCAGGCGGATGTCGGCGAGCAGCTCTCCAAGCTGATCGGTCAGTTCGGGGTCGGCTTTTACTCCTCGTTCATGGTCGCCGACAGGGTCGTCCTGGAGACCCGCCGCGCCGACGCGGAAACGGCTGTGCGCTGGGAGTCCGAAGGCGACGACCAGTATTCACTCTCCGACGCGGAGAAGTCCGGCCGCGGCACCACCATCACCCTTCACCTCAAGCCATATGACCCCGAAGCCGGGATCGAGGATTACACGGACAAGTGGGTGTTGGCGCGCATCGTCAAGCAGTACTCCGACTTCGTGAGCTACCCGGTCGTCTACACCGATCGCCGCGAAGGCGGCGAGGTGAGCGTCGAAGGGGAGAAGGGCGAGAACGCGGTCATCGTCGAGGACAAGGTCCTCAACACGATGAAACCCCTCTGGACGCGCCCGCCGTCCGAGGTGACCGGCGAAGAGTACGTCGAGTTCTACCGCAACATGTTCCACGACCCCGGCGAGCCGCTGCTGACGCTTCACCTCAGGGCGGAGGGGCGGCTCGAATATCAGGTGCTGCTCTTCGCCCCGCCCAACGCGCCGCAGGACCTCTACTACCAGTCCACCGAGACCGAGCTGCGCTTATACGCCAAGGGCGTCCTCATCATGGAGCGTTGCGCCGAGCTGCTGCCGCGCTACCTGCGGTTCGTCAAGGGCGTCGTCGATTCCGCGGACTTGCCCCTCAACATCTCGCGCCAGATGTTGCAGCAAGACCGGCACATCTCGCAGATGCACAAGTGGATAACCGCCAAGGTTGTCAACGAGATCGTCAACCTCTCCGCCAACGACCCGGAGAGGTACCTGCGTCTGTGGGCACAGTTCGGCCGCACAATCAAGGAAGGCGTCATGGCCGACCGCGACAACCGGGACGCGCTCGTCTCTCTATTGCTGTTCCAGTCGTCGCACGACCCCGAGAAGCTGACCACGTTGAAAGACTACGTCGGGCGGATGCCGGAGGAGCAGCAGCAGATCTTCTACCTGACCGGCGACTCACGCGGCGTGGTCGAGAACTCGCCGCACCTCGAAGCCTTCAAACAAAAGTCATACGAGGTCTTGTACCTCACCGACCCGGTTGACGAGCTGGTGGTGCAGAGCCTACCGGAGTTCGAAGGGCGCAAGCTGAAGTCCATCGGCAAAGGCACGGTCGAGCTCGGCAGCGGCGAGGAGCAGGAGCAGCAAAAAAAGGAGCTGGAGGAGCAGCAGGCGCAGGCGGCAGGGCTGCTCGAACTGCTCCAGAAGCGGCTGGACGCGCACGTCAAGCAGGTGCGGCTGACGAACCGCCTGACGACCTCGCCGGTCTGCCTAGTTGCCGCCAACGAGTTCGACGACAGCCCCTTCGTCGAGCGCCTGCTGCAACGCGGCAAGGGTGGCGGCCCGAAGCAGCGCCGCGTGATGGAGCTGAACCCGAAGCACGAAATCTATTCGAAGATGGAGGAACGCTTCCGGCAGGACAGCGGCGACCCCGTCCTGAACGACTACGCCGACCTGCTCTTCGGCTACGCCCTTCTGGCGGAAGGCTCGGAGATCACGGAGCCGGTCGGGTTCAACCGGGTGCTGGTCTCGCTGCTCGCGCGCGCGCTGTAGAGGAGTTTGAAGGGCGCGGACGCGCCGCGCGGGTCATCACACGGCCAACGCGTCGGAGGTCTGTAGGCACCAGCCGGACTCCGGCCTGATGACGCGGTCGGCGACGCGGTAGTAGCGCTCGTCGTGGCTGATGACCAGCTGAACCTTACCCCAAAAAGTAGAGAGTTGAGATAAGACTCTTCAGAGCCTCCACATTAACCGATATAATGGAGGCACGATGAAAGAGCGAAAACAGTTTACCAAAGAGTTCAAGCAAGGCACGGTGCGGCTCGTTACCGAGCAAGGTAGGACGATCTCGGATGCGGCGCAGAGTTTAGACATCTCGCCGTGGACTCTGTCACGCTGGATCAAAATGGCGAAGAACGAAGGGACAGAAGCCTTTCGCGGGCAGGGACAGCGCACCGCCGAGCAGCACGCACCTTAGATTCTGAGACCACGAGTATCCACGCCATGCCCCAGCTTCAGACTCTGTGACGGACTCGCAAGCACCAGTGACACGCCGACCTTGTTCGGTAGGTGGATGATAGCAAACTACTGGTCTCGGTAATAGCCGCCGCGCAGATCATCATTTTCATTATGGGTG
>JBGTBQ010000448.1:0-17827 GCA_041749275.1 Pyrinomonadaceae bacterium
CCCCCGACGCTGCCCGCGACGAGCTTCGTCGAGATGAGTTTCATCGCGCCGGAAGAATGATTCGCGCCCGGTGCGGAGTTGCCGCCGACCGTCTTGCCGTCTGGCTTGGCTTTTCCGCGCGCCGAATCCTCCGTGCTGGTCGAAGAGGACGCGAAGGGGTCGCGCTTCTTGGGCGGCGGTGCGGTGAGCGTATCCGCATCGAGAACGGTGCGGAGCCGACCGTCGAGCAGGTAGAGCTTCTGCTGTTCGGCGAGCGTGAAGGGACGCGCGCCGCGGCGTCCGAAGACGGATATCTGATTGCCGCTCTCGTCCACGGCACGGTCGCGGTCGAGTCCCTTCGAGACGGCGACCGCCGGGCCGGCGGTGTGGAAGTTGGCGATCAGGCGCGGCTTCGGCGCGGGGCTGAAGCCGGCGTAGGTCGCCTCGGTTTCGGGCGAGGTCAACTGAAGAATGCGGAGGCCGTTGTGTCCGTCGGCGACGTAAGCGAAGAGGCTTGCGTTCGTCATGGCGACCTTGACCTGATGCGTGTCGTCGAGCGGATGATGTTCCTTGCCGCCGTGGCCCTCGCCGTCGCCGTTGTACTTCATGTAGAGGCGGGGTTTTTCCGGCTCCTTCACGTCAATGATGGCAAGCCCCTCCTTGCCGTTGGCGACGTAGGCGTAAGTGCGCGCCACGTAAACGTCGTGCGCGTGGCCGAGCGGGACTTCGGCGTCTTTGATGATCTCGCCGCGCGGGACGGAGAAGCCGCGCGCGTTCGGCGTCATCGTCAGGTCAATGACCTTGAAGCCCTCTTCGTCAACGACGAAGCCATAACGGAATTGAACGGCGATGGAGTGCGGGTGCTTCAGTTCAGGCTCGCCGATGGTCTTGACGATTTGTGGGTCGAGCGGGTTATCGAGGTTGACGATGGTCAGCCCCTTGTCGGTCGTGATGTAGGCGAACGTGCCGGCGATGGTGATGTTGTTCGCGCCGGTAAGCACGCCATTCGGGTTGTAGGTCAGCGCGCGTTTCAGGAAGTTGTTGAGCGGGTCGCCGTCTAAGAGCGTCGCCGCGTTGACGAGGATGAGTCCCTCCTCGCGGTCAACGACGTAGAGGAAGGCGAAGAGCGGGTGGATAAATTGCTCTTCGTTGAGGAAGGGAGCGGGCTTGCCCGCCTTCTCAACCGCGCTCATCCGTTGCCAAGCCGTCCAGCGCGCCGCCCACTCTTTCCACTCCGGAGTGAGATTGAACTTCTCGTCAAAGGGCGCGACGAACTTGCCTTCGCTCGTCAGACGCGAGCGCGCCGGGTCAACGGCGAGCGTCGAGGGCGCGGCGATGGCGGTGGCGAACTTCGTGTCCACCCAGAATTTTTGCCCGAAGCGCGAGACGGGCGCGGTCGTGATGCGCTCGGAGAAACCCTTGTGGTCAATCTGCGCCACGTCGTAGACGCGCAAGCCTCCCTTGCCGGCGGCGACGTAGGCATACTCGCCGCGCACCTGCACGCCTAACACTTCAGGATTGCCCTTGTGCTCGAAGAAGACCTTGATCTGCCGTCCTCCCTTCACGAACTTATCATAGCTGCCGGGGTAGGCGGCCTCGTGCAGGGTGCTGCCGAGGACGGCCTGCGGCTCGTCGTGCTCGGTGACAGTTGCGACTTCGAGCGAGTGCTCGGCGGCGACGTAGACGTAGCGCCCCATGAAGTTGACGAAGTTGGTGCCTTGCAAGAGCACCTGCGCCATCCACGCATTGTTGTCGCCCTTCTCGGAGACGTGGCAGTCCGTGCAGCCCTTCGTCTCTTTGGTGCGGACGGTGTGCGGGACGTGCGGGGCGAAACTTTGGCCGGCAAAGCCTTCCGCGGAGACGGTCTGCTGCTGCGAGTAAATCCACTCGCGGTTCTGATTCTGCGAGCTGACGAGCACCGCCGAGCGCGAGGCGACCGGCGCGGTGCGATTGCCCGTCACGGTGCCGTCCTTGCCGAGCATAAAGATGTCGTCGCGCAGGACTTGGTAGTTGTAGGTCGTGAAGTTGCGCGAGTCGCCGCCCTCGTTGTGGCGGTTGGGCATCTTGGCGTTGGCGCGCATCGAAAGGTGACAGCCGAAGCAGCTCGTCATCCAAGAAGAGTGGCAGGTGTAGCAGGTCATCGAGTTGTTCGCGTGCGCGAGCTTCGATTCGTCTTCGGGCACATCGCCCCACGTCTCCATCTTGTCGTCGCCGATGCGGACGGTCTTGGCGTAAGCCGAGCGCCAGTTGTAATCGGGACTCTTTTCGTCGAGCGTGTTTTTCGTCTGCTTGATGCGCCACCACTTGCCGGGGACGACCATCGAGTTCTGGATGATGTCGCCCGACTTCAGTTTCACTTTCTTGCCGTCAACGTCGTCGCGTTCCTGATCGCTGGTGATCTTCTGGAAGACGGGGACGGGGACTTGCCGCCCGCCGCTGGAGCGCGTGAAGGGTGTTTTCAGGGCGCGGACGTTCGTCATGTTGCGGCCCTGACCTTTTTTGTAAACGCCGTCTTTGATCTCCTGTCCCTCGGCGGGGTCGGTCGCGTTGAGACCCGCGGCGAAGCCCGAGGTGACGAGCGTCGCGGGCTGCTTGACGGAGCCGTGGCAGTCTATACAGTCAATCTCGATGGCGGCGCGCGGCTCGCTGTAGAGGAGTCCGTTGCCGTGCGAGTCCTGCCGGAAGTGGCAGTCCACGCAGTGCATCCCTTTTTCGAGGTGAATGTCTTTGAGGTGGACGGGGATGCCCGGCTTCGGGCCGGTTGTGTCGTCGTTGTCGTTGTCGCTGTACTCGATGGCCTCGCGCATCTTCGCGGCGTCAACGTTCTCGACCTTCGCGTTGTTCACGTCGAGATAGTTGCCCTCTTTATCCTTCTTGAAGACAGCGCGGAACATCCAGCCGTGGCCGTGGAAATCGGCGAACTGCGTGCGCTTCAGTTTCGAGTTGAATTCGGGCGTGCCGGTCTTTTGCAGGAAGTCCGGGTCGGACCAGTTGCCTCTGACGGAGGCGCCTTCGGGGTTGCGTTCGAGCTTGGTGTACTCCTCCTCCATCGAGATGTTGCGCTGCGTTTCGGGGTACATCCCACCCGCCTTGGCGTCCGTCTCGTTGTCCCACCACATCATGCCGAGGTAGGTCGAAACCATATTGGTGCCGGGGTGCATGTGGCAGACCATGCACTGCGAGGTCGGAATCTGACTGGTGAACTGGTGCTTGATGGGGTGGCCCGACTCGTCCTTCTTGTCGGCATACTGCCTGTCCTCGGTCGCGGTCGTGCCGCGGTTGCCGTACTCGGCCCAGACGGGGCTGGAATTGATGACGCTCCGGTCGTTCGCGTAAATGACGTGGCAGGAGGTGCATCCCGAAGAACGATAATCGCCGGGGTAGTCGTTGGTGCCGAGGAAGTTGGAAGTCGGGTCGAGCAGGCGCGTCTTCTGAAGTCCGAGATAGACGGGGTCCGTGCGGTTCAGAGTGCCGAAGCCGCGCGGGCTGAGGCCCTTGTCGGGTTTGCCCGCCTCTTCCTCGCGGTCGGGTAGACCGACTTCGAGGCGACGACGGCCTCCGCGCTCGAAGACGCGCAGGACGTTGCCGGGCTGCGAAATTTCCCAGCGCGGGAGCGGCTGGATAAAAGGCATGATTCCTAGCTCGCGCGTGGTGGCGAGCGAGGGCGGCGGTTGCTGGATCATCACTTCCGGCGCGCCGCCCTCGTTGCTGTAGCTCTCGCCGAAGCGCGAGTCTTTGATGGGATAGCCACCGTTGTTGTAGAACGCCGCGCCCCAGAGCATCGAGCCGTGGCGCATCATGCTGTTGCGCGTGGAGTTCACTTCGTCGGTGTGGCAGCCCGAAGAGCTACAGGTGATGTCGGTGGCGCGGAAGTCGCCGGGGTTGACGAAGCGGACGAACTCGCGGCTCTCTTTCGCGAGCAGAGTGTTGGAGCGGATGGGGTTGCGCGAAGAATATTTACCGTCCTTGCCCTCCCACTCTTTGGGGAAGCGGGGCCGGACGTGCGACGTGTCCATGATCTTGTCAAACTCTTTGTCGCCGCGCTTGAGCGACTTCTGCGAATCATTGAGGGCGGGGAAGGGGTTGCCGCCGTGGCAGTAGGTGCAGGTGAGGTTCTGCCCGTCCGTGCCGTCATCCTTCAATTTGCCGTCGCGCGTGCGGTGCATCGGCTCAGTGCCGCCGTGGCAACTGATGCAGCCTTCGATCTTTGGCGCCGCTTGCGTCGCGGCGGCGGTCGTTTGCGGCGGCGCGGGCGCGGCAGACTTCTTCTCATCAATGCTCGCTGTCTCACTGCCGGTCACACCAGCGCCGGTATGCGCGGAAGAGCCGCCGCTGCTCCAGAGCGTTGCGGCGAGAGTGGCAAGAGTCAGGACGAAGAGAGTCAGCTTGAGTCGTTGAACTTGGCGATGCCGGTGCATGTAACCTCCGTCAGTACTACGAGGGTGTCGGGGTGAAAAAAATCTGCCTCTTAGAACGTGAACTTGACCTGACCGAAGAGCGCGTAGAGCGGCTTGGCCGGGTTGATGTTCACGCCATCGGGTGTGCAAAAGTCTATAACGTTTTCAGGGCAGTTGCGCGTCCGGTCGGTGTAGATGTCGCGGAAGCCGCGGCCCGGCTTGAGCATCGAAGCGCCGAAGGTGAACTGAACGTTGTTAATCAGGAGCGGGCGATAAGCGACGCCGACGCTCAGGTCGTGCCCGATCTCGTGGCGGATGCGGTTCTGGAAGAGCAGGTATTCGAGCGACTCGGTGCGGTGGAAGCGCAGGTAGTTGTAGTTGAAAATCGCCTTGATGCGCTGCGTCACTTCCGCGTCGTAGCCGACGTTGAAGATGAAGATGCCGGGGTTGACGAAGTTTGCCTGCCCCTGCGTCTTGCTGCTTCGCAGAGTGGGCAGCACGCTTAAGGGTTGGACGAGGCCGACCGCCGCGCCCGTGAGCGGGATGCCGACGCGGTTCCAGAAAGAGAACTGCCCGCCGATGATGTTCGGGTCATCGAGGATGGCGTCGAAACCGTTAGCGCGGTCGTCGGTCGGGTCCGGGTCGCCCGAAGCGAAGAAGGCCGTCGCGCGGAAGCGCTGGAAGTCATAGTCAATCGAGGCTTCGGCCACCGCCATGTGCGCCTTGATGCGTGTCTTCTTGCCGGCGATGGGGTTGCGCGAGTCCGTGCCGAGCGCGAAGTAGTAAGAATTCGTCAGATTGATCCGGCCCAAGTGTCCGTCGCCGGAAAATCCGATGTAACCGACCTTGATTGCGTGTGGGCGGGCGTCGCCGATGATCGCCGGTCTGACCTGAAAGCCGTTGCGGTCGTATTCGATTCCGGCCCGGTCGTCGTTGAAGTGGAAGCTCAACTGGCCGGTGTAGCCCTTCATCAGAAAGTCCTGCCGGAAGATGTTGGCGATGTAGACGTTCTGCCGGCGGCGGTCGAAACGGTTGAGGTTGCTGTTCGTGTCCTTTTCGAGCTGCGCGAAGTAGGCGAAATTGTAGTTGTAGCGGTTGTTGTCGAAAGCGCCGAAGACGCGCATGCCGAGGTTGTTGTCGGTGTAGATGAAGCCGCGGAAGTCCGACACGAAGGGCTGGATGCCGGCGCGCACCGAGATGACATCGAAGTTCTTGTTCACCTCGTCGAGCTTCAGTTCGACAAAGGCATCCTCGAAGGAGAAGTGCGTATCGGTGCGGTTCGTGCCGCGACGCGGGTCAATGTTGATGATCGAGTTCTCGCGGGCGCGGACGTAGTTCGGGACGCTCAACGTCGGCGAAATTTTAAAAGCCCACGTGCGAGGCCGGAAAGTTGACTGGCCGCTGAACATCTCGACGGAGAATTGGAGCAGGTTGTTGAGGCCGAGGATTTCAGGCTTGCCGAAAAATTCGTTGCTGCCGGGCCGCGCGCTCGACAGGTTCGAGGGAATCGGCGTGCGCTGTTGCTGCGCCGTGAAGGTGCTGATGCCCGTCAGAATCAGGAAGATATCCTGACCGAAGATGGGGAAGTCGCCCTTGATGACGCTCTGGTCGTAAGGATTGTACCAACGGCCTTTGCGGAATGGGATGTCGCGCCCGCCCGAAACGCTGCCGTAGCGGTCGTATTCCGGAAAGCCCGCGCGCCAGCGGTCGCGGAAATTGACGCGGTCCGGTCTGTCGGAGGGTTCCGATTCGACGCTCGGTGAGCCGGCATAGCCAAGCGGCTCTTCATCCGCGCCGCCTTTCGCGGCGGGCACGGTGGGCGTGACCGTCTTGTCGTCCTTCTTAGCCAGCGGGATGTCGAGCGTCGTGTCGCGGCCCGGCTCGACATAGACGTTCTCGATGAACTCTCCGCGCGGCAGCGCCAGTTCGGTATACTTCCCATCACGCGCGAAGTTGGCGCGAGCGGGAGATTCGACGCTCACGCGGTAGGCGCCCGCCGGAAGTTGAAAGGAATACTGCCCGCCGGATTTGCTCTTGTCGCGCCACGAATGGCCGCTCACCTGATTGATGACGACGACGAAGACGCCCTCAATCGGCGCGGGTTGCGTGCCCGACGAGTCGAGCACGCGCCCTGTCAGGCGACCACGTTCCTGCGTGACGGCGACTTCGGCGTTTGCGACCGGGACGCCCGTCAGCAGCAAAAGAGCGCACATAGCCAAAGACCAAAGCCGGTGGCTGTTTCTCGACTTAGTTTCTTTGTGGTTGACGCTAGCCGCCGCTTTTTTCGAGCAAAAGCGAAAAAAATTGGTGCACACGATGGCGCTGAAGTGTTTGGGGAACATGAAACGCCTCAACTTTTCAACTGCCCGCACAAGACTCACGGGCGACGAAATAAAAAGAATGCCAAGTTTTTAAACGCCGGGAGCGAGGGGCCGGCAACTGTTTTCAGAGGTCACTTGATTTTTCCTAGCCTTGTAGCACGTGAGGTGTGCGAGTGGCAACGAAAATCTTCAAGAGATAGATGATTGTGCCGAAAATCGTGAGAATAGGGAAGGAATTTTTCGACACTTCTCGCGGAGAAAGTAGCATAATTCGCTCTCACGTGCAGAATCATCTTGACTCGAAAAAGAATAATGATAAATTGTGGCTGCTTCGCCAAGCGACCAAATTTAGCTTTCTCCGTAGTTTCTTCAACCACCCTCGTTTAGGGAAGAACTCTATATGGCTACCTTATTCTCCCAGCGTCGCACACGCTTTCTATTGTTTTGCTGCCTCCTCGGTGCGCTGCTCGTCGTCGGCCTGAAACTGGTCGAACGCGGCGCCACGGCGCAGGCTATCCCGCCTGTTCTGGTCAGTGAGGCGAACTCCACGCGCGCCCTCGCGCTCGAATCCGTGTCGCGGGTCGGCGAGCCGTTTGCGCCCGAAAGCCAATTGCGGTTCGGCACGGACAAGCGCACGCGCATCCAGCTCATGGTGATGCACCTGAATCTTGAGCGCGACGCTTCGACCTTGCGGGCTGAGGCCGAGGACGGCGCGCGGCGCATCTATCCGCTGACGGTCGAACACGTCGGCCCGGTGCCGGGGCAGGAGTGGCTCCACTCGGTTACGCTCCGTCTCAATGACGACATGGGAGATATCGGCGACGTGCTGGTGCGACTGATTTACAAGGGCGTCGCCAGCAATCGCGTGCGCGTCGGCGTCGGACACGTCGGCGGCGGCCCGCCCGACGATGTGGGAGCCGTCCCAACGCCGGTGCTCGCCCTCGCCGCGCCGACGCCCAACACTAACCCGACCACCGCCGGCATCCTGACGCCGGACGACGTGCGACTGGTCATCGCGCAGGCGGTCTCGGCGGCGGTCGCCATGAACCGGAGGGTGACGGTGGCCGTCACGGATCGTGAGGGCAACGTACTTGGCGTCTTCTCGATGACGGGCGCGGCCACGCAGACGCAGTTCCGCGGCATGAAGGGGAACGACCTCACGCCGCTCGCCATCACCGGTCTTGTCTCGCGCGGTCTGGCGGGGACGAACCTGCCGCCGGCCCTGATCCCCGTCCAGCGCGCGGCCATCTCGAAGGCGGGCACGGCCTCCTTCTTCAGCACCTTCGGCAACGCCTTCACGCCGCGCACGGCGAGCTTTATCATTCAGGAGCACTTCCCGCCCGCCGTGGAATTCCAGCCCGCCGGCCCGCTCTTCGGCGTGCAGTTCTCGCAATTGCCATGCAGCGACATCAAGTCGTCCCTGCCGTTCGGTCTGTCGGGCGACGCGGGCGCCGTGCCGCTCTACAAGAACGGCGTGCCGTCGGGCGGCGTCGGCATCGAGGGCGACGGCACCTACACGATTGACCCCGACCCGCGCGATTTCGACAAGCCTTTTGAGGAAGTAATCGCCGTCGCGGCGGGCCGGGGGTATGAACCGCCCGACCTGATCCGTGGCGACAACATCATCGTCGGCGGCATCCGTTTGCCTTACGTCAACGTGACGGACGCGGACGCGCCGCGCCCGGCCACGCTTCCGTTCAACCAACTGCCCGGCGCGGTTGATTCCTTGTTCCCGATTCGCGGGGCGCAGCCCTCGGGCTTCGTGCCCCTCACGCTCGGCGGCGTCAACGGCGCCGTGGACACGCGCTTCTTTCCGTTCATCGGCAGCTCCACCGCTTCGCCCAATCGGCTGACGGCGGCGGATGTGACGACAGTGCTGACGAACGCCGCGCGACAGGCCGACATCACGCGCGCCGCCATCCGGCAGCCGCTCGGCAGCCCGGCCCGCGTCTCCATCTCGGTGGTTGACACGGAAGGAACCGTGCTTGGCATCTTCCGCACCACGGACGCGCCCGTCTTCGGCTTCGATGTCTCGGTGCAGAAGGCGCGCACCGCGGCCTTCTTCTCCAGCGCCAACGCCGGCACGTTGCTGCGCGCCGCCGGACTAGGCTCTTTCGTTGACCGCGCCGCCGCCGACGGTCTCGGCCTCAACGGCACGATTGCCTTCAGCGACCGCGCGGGCGGATTTCTCCATCGCCCGTTCTTCCCGGACGGCATCAACAATACCCCTGCCGGGCCGTTCAGCATGGAATTCGCCGAATGGAACGTCTTTAACACCGGCGTCCAATCCGATCTGATTACGGGGAATCTGGTGGCCTCGCTCGTCGGAGCTAACGTGCGTTGCACGGCGATCCCGCAGCTCCCGAACGGCATCCAGATTTTCCCCGGCAGCATTCCGCTCTACAAAAGCGGCGAACTGGTCGGCGCCATCGGCATCAGCGGCGACGGCGTGGATCAGGATGACATCATCGCCGCCGCCGGAGCCGCCATCTTCATTCCGCCCGCGGCCATCCGCGCCGATCAGTTCTTCGTGCGCGGCGTGCGCCTCCCGTTCGTCAAGTTCCCGCGCAGTCCGAACCTTTAAAGAAGGCAAAAGTAAAAAGGCAACAGTGAAGAGGTTGATTCCTCTTCACTGTTGCCTTTTGCCTTTGACTAGAGCGGGTTACGTTTGATTTCGTTGAGAGGCGGGCAATGCCCGCCGGTTCAAGCATCGCGGGTCGAGACGGCGGGCATTGCTCTAAACGATAGTTCTGCTCTAGTGGGTCGTTTGACACAAACATAGCCATTACCGGATTACGAACTTACAGCGTTTTCGGAGTGAATGTTCAGGATGAAAAGCCTGAAAAGTCTGTGAACGATTGAGAGATAGTACCTTCAATCTTGAACATGCAAGTCGAAAACGCTATAAGTCGGTTTACACGCTTTCACTGCTGATTTCGTATTCCCAAGAATGGCAACAAGCATGTCACACGACCCACTAGTTCCGTGTCCTGTCGTCCGTCGTGCCCGGCGGTAGCGGGTGAATCGGCGCGGCCACGAAGGGGAAGGTGTCGCGGAAGGCGACATCGTTGGCGTTGACGTTGTCGCCGAGGGGCTGGCGGTTGTTGATGAAGAAGAGAAGCGTGTCAATCACGTCATCGCGGAGCCGCCGCCCGTTGGGGAAGGCCGCCGCCGCGTTGTTGCCGCCGCCCGTCCCGGTGTTGGCCGTCGTCACGTTGAGTCGCAGGATGTCGCCGCGCGTGACGGCGACGCTGGCGAGGATGCCGATGCTCGTCGAATCCGTGCCGAGCGCTGTCAGCGTGGCGACGATGCCGGGCGCGAATTTCCCCGCCGCGTCTTCTACGGTGGTTGAAGCGTTGTACTCATTCTTGCGCGCGAAGGGGACGAGCGCCACGTTGACCGCCGGGACACCCGTCCGGTCAACGTTGTAGAACCTGCCGACCCCCGTGACCTCGCCCCGCCTCGTGTAGACCTGCTCGGCGCGGCGCTGGATAGAGGTGCTGAGGCCGATCTCATTACCCGCGCCCCTGATCTGCGCGACCGGCACGCTGAGGACTATCGCCAGCGTGTTGTAGCCGGCGAAGCTGTCGCGCGCGCGGCTGAAGTGCGTGGTGTTGGGGCTGCCCGCCAAGACCGAGCCGACGAAGCGCGAGAAGGCGGGGATGTCGAAGAAGAACGGGTCGTCAACCACGCCGGCGAAGAAGGTGATGCCGCTCGTCGAGTTGGTCGTAATGACGGGCGCGGGCGGCGTGTCGGAAAGGTTCGGGTTGGTCGCGTTCGCCGTAAACGTCGTCCCCGAAGGTGTGCTGATAATGGTGGCGACCTGCGCCGCCGCAGTGCCGGTTCTCTGCGAGAAGCGAAGGTCAATGAAGCGGTCGGGGACAGCGTCGCCGGTATTTTCGATCTCGAAGCGGAACCGCGCCGCCGGGTCGAACTGACCGAAGTTGATGGCCTCGCCCGGAATCAAAAAGCCGTGGAAGGTCATAATCATCACGGCGCGCGTGTTGTCGTTCGGGTCGAGGAAGAAGTAGGCGTCGCCGATGTCGGCCCCCTGATCGTGCGCGATGAACGGCGCGTCGCCGTGGTCGGCGGCGTCCGTGCGGGGCGCGGGCGTCAACGAAATCGCCAGCGCTACAGTCAGGGCGAGGGCGGCCAGAGCAGTCTTCCTATTATCGAAGCGGAGCATGGTCTCTTCTCCTTAACTTGTCCTTCCCGTTTTCGTCGTGGACGGGGCCGGGTCTGTCAGTGCCGCGTCCGGTCATCCGTCGTGCCCGCCGGGAACGGCTGGATGGGCGGCGCGAAGAACGGGAACGTGTCGCGGAACGGGTCGCTGGTGCTGGTTCGGTCGCCCAGTGGTTGGCGGTTGTTGACGAGGGTCAGCTCGATGTCAATCACGTCATCGCGCAGGCGGCGCCCGTTGGGGAAGGTAGCCTCCGGGTTGTTGCCGCCGCCCGGCCCCGTGTTGGGCTTCGTCAGGTCGAGCCGCAGGATGTCTCCCCGGACGACGTGGAGTTGCCGGAAGATACCGATGCTGGTCGCATCCATACGAAGACTCTGGAAGTTGGCGATAATGTCCGCATCGAACTTCCCGGCGGCGTCCTCCTGCGTCGTGCCGGCGTTGTAGTCGTTCTTGCGCGCGAAGGGGAGGACGGCCACGTTGACCGCCGGAACGCCCTGCCGGTCAACGGTATAGAACCTCCCAGTGCTGACCAATTCGCCCCGCCGCGACAAGACCTTGTGCTGGCGTTGCGCCAACATGCTGACGCCGAGAAAATTACTGGCCGAGCGGATCGTGGAGAGCGGAAAGCTGAAGGCAAGAGAGAGCGTGTTGAAACCGGCGAAGCTGTCGCGCCCGCGGAACAGGTCTGGGTTGGGCGTCCCGGCGCGGAGCGCTGTCGTGAAGCGTCCAAAGCCGGGGATGTCGAAGAAGAACGGGTCGTCGGACAGTCCGGCGAAGAACATGATGCCGTCCGGCCCGGTGGTAATGACGGGCGCGGGCGGCGTGTCGGCGAGGGTAGGGTTGGTGGCCGGCGCCGTGAACGTCCGTCCGTCGGGCAGCGTGATGGTCGCCGTCTGCGCCTGCGCCGTGGAGACGCGCTGGTTGAAGCGAACGTCTAAAAAGGCGTCGGGCTTGGAGTCGCCATTCCGCTCGATCTCGAACCGGAAGCGGACAGCCGGGTCGAAGATGCCGAAGTTGACCGCCTCGGACGGCACGATGAATCCGTGCATGGTCGCTAGGATGATGAGGCGCGAGTTGTCATTCGGGTCGAGGAAGAGATAGAGGTCGTTAAGGTCGCAAGCCTGATCGTGCGCCGTCAGCGGCGCATCCCCATGGTCGGCGGCGTCAATCCGCGCGGCGGGCATGAGCGCCGCCGCCAGAGCCACGGTCAACGAAAGGGCGGCGAGCGCCATCTTCCTCTGCCCTGAGCGAAACATAGCTTCTTCTCCTTAAAGTTACTAAATGCTCAAAAAACCGTCGTGCTTGACCGAACTTCCTCGAAGGAACAATCTTGAGGTTGCCGCCGGGATGATGCATGGCATTCCCAGCGTCTCTCAATGTGTCGAGAAGAACTCTATCCTCAAAATTCAGTCAGCTACGGATGGAGGTGACTCCCGACATCGGCCCAAACCCATTTCCTCACTGTGAAAACTTGCGCGCGCATCTTAGTTTGTTTTTTTTGATCGTGTCAACGACATTCATCTTCGGGGTTGCGCCAACCGAAATATGTTGGTCGCGGTTGAGAGCATAGTTTGGCATTCTGGCGACCACACTTTAGTTGACCGACTCCATCCGCGATGCGTGGCAGGCATGAGTAAATACTTGACAGAAGCAGATTCGTGGATAAGATAGCGCACACGCTTTGACCGCTCTTTAATTTTGGTTGGCTGCTCGGAACGATTTTGTAAGGCGCCGAGAGGTGAGGATTGTTTCGCCCGGTATTAACGCGGGTGTCCACGCTTATCCGTCGGCATGACAGGTCGCTGTACCAGAGTTGAACCGACCCTTAATTCCTGAGTTTGATTTCATTGCCGGATGGCTTGGTTGGAAAATCCCTTTCGGCGAGGGGCCGTAAATGGAGGAAGCTCGTGAAAAATCCCGGTAGGCATGTTGGGAATTTCTGCGCCCTGTTGGTGTTGACGGGGTTAGCCTGCGCGTTCGCGGCGCCGGTCACTTCTTTCAGCAGGACGCCTTCGCCGCTGACTTCGTCCGCCCCCACGCGGGATGACGGGCCGCGGAGTTCGCTGACTCCGGGGCCGGGCGGTCGCATCGTCTTCGCCACCGACCGGGACGAGAATTACGAAATCTACGTGATGAACTCCGACGGCGGCGGGCAGACGCGCCTCACGGACAACACGGCGGACGACCGTACCCCGGCGTGGTCGCCCGACGGCACGCGCATCGCCTTCGCCAGTAACCGCGACCGCCCGGCGGATGGCAGTACGGAAATTTATGTGATGAACGCCAACGGCGGCGGTGTCACGCGGCTGACCAACAACGGGGCCGACGACCTCGACCCCGTCTGGTCGCCCGACGGGACGCGCATCGCTTTCGTCAGCGCCCGCGCCGGCAACGACGAAATTTTCATTATGAACGCCGACGGCTCGAATCAGTTGAACCTTACTAACAGCCCGGCGGACGACGTGGCGCCCACCTACTCTCCCGACGGTATGCAGATTGCCTTCGCCAGCTCCCGCGACGGCAACTTCGAGATTTACTCGATGACCGCCACGGGTAGCGGGCAAGTCCGGCTCACCAATAACCCGGAGGACGATAACAATCCGACGTGGTCGCCCAGTCGCATTACCTTCCAGAGCGACCGCGACGGCAACGATGAACTCTACGCGATGAACGCGGATGGGACGGGCCAGACGCGGCTCACGAATAACGCCGCGTCGGACGGCGAACCCGCACGCCAGCCCGACGGCGCGCGCATCGCTTTCGTCAGCACGCGCGACGGGCAGGACGAAATTTACCTCAGCAACGCCGACGGCAGTGGGCAGACGCGCCTTACGGTCAACGCGACGAAAGATAAGGAACCCGACCTGCTGAACCTGATTGTGCCGACGCCTACGGGCGGCGTCGTACAATTCAGCGCCGCTAGTTATAGCGTTGATGAAGGAGCGCTCGCTTTCACCGTCACGGTGACGCGCACCGGCAGCACGACGGGCGCGGCCACGGTGGACTACGCCGCGACCGCCGGCTCGGCCTCCGAGCGCAACGACTTCACCCCCGCCTTCGGCACGCTCAGATTCGCGGCGGGCGAAAGCTCGAAGACGTTCATCGTCTTAATCACCGACGACGGCCTCGTCGAAAATAACGAGACCATCAACCTCACGCTCGGCACGCAGACCGGGGCCACTTTAGGCCCACTGAGCACTGTCGTGCTGACGATCATTGACAACGACAGCTTCCCCGCGGAAATCAATCCGATTGACCCGGCGGAGTTCTTCGTCCGCCAGCACTACTCGGACTTCCTCAATCGCGCGCCCGACGCCGCCGGCCTCGCCTTCTGGACAAACCAGATTACGAGCTGCGGCGCGGATGGGGCGTGCATAGACCTCCGCCGCGTCAACGTCTCGGCGGCCTTCTTCCTCTCGATTGAGTTCCAGGAAACGGGCTTCTTCATGATTCGCGCACAGCGCGCAGCCTTCGGCAGGAAGTCCGACACCGCCGGGTCGCGCGTCAACATCCAACAGTTCCTCATGGATTCGCAGCAGCTCGGGCAGGGCGTCGTGGTCGGCGTCGGAAACTGGCAGCAGCAACTCGAAGCGAACAAGAACGCGTATGTCGAGCAAGTGGCGGGGAGCACGGCGTTCATCGCGCGCTATCCGCTCTCGCAGACCGCCGCGCAGTACGTGGACGCGCTCTTCGCTTCGGCGATGGTGACGCCGACGGCTGCCGAACGCAATGCAGCCATCACGGCCTTCGGCGCGGGCGGCCCGACGGGCCGCGCGGCGGCGTTGCGCTCCGTGGCTGACTCACAGTCGCTCCGGAACGCGGAGTTCCGCCCGGCGTTCGTGTTGATGCAATACTTCGGCTACTTGCGGCGTGATCCGGACGAGGCGGGCTACCAGTTCTGGCTGGCGAAGCTCAACGAGTTCAACGGCAACTTCGTGCAGGCCGAGATGGTCAGAGCCTTCATCACCTCCATGGAGTACCGCGCTCGCTTCGGGCAACCGTAAAGAATAGGGATGAAGGATGAGGGATGAGGGATGAAGTAGATTGAGCGTCAGCGTCAATTGAACCGTCCACTCATCCCTCATCCCTCATCCCTCATCCTTCATCCTTCATCCTTCATCCTTCATCCTTCATCCTTCACAGGAACAGCCCGTCCACGAATCCGATCTCGTAGACCATGAAGAGGCCGAAGCCGAGGCTGAAGAGGCCGGCGAGGCAGCGGATGGCGAGATTGGCGCGCATGAAACGCCCCGCTGTGAGGTGTACGGGCAGACCCACGAGCGCGCTCATCAACATCATGCCGCCGATGGAGCCGACGCCGAAGACCGCGATGTAAGCGAGGCCCGTCAGCGGCGACTGGATGGTGGAGAGCACCAGCAGCATCAACGCAGCGCTCCCGGCGAGGCCGTGAATCATACCGACGACGAGCGGGCGTCCGCTCAATCGAAGGCCGTGGTGTGTCTCTTCGTCCGCTTCGCCCGAGGATTCATGGAGGTGCGGGTGGACGTGCCAGAAGCCGCCGTGCCTGTGCGTGTGGAGATGTACGCGACCACCGCGCGCCAGTTTGCGGAGCGCGTTCGCGCCGAGGGCGACGAGCATCAGCGCGACGCAGAATTCGAGCGCCATCTCCATCCGCTTGCTAATCTCGACGCGGAGCAGGATGACGGCCAGACCCGCCGCGAAAAGCGAAATCGTGTGGCCCACGCCCCACAGTCCCCCGACGAGAGACGCGCTCAGGATGCTCTTGCGCTCGCTGACGATTGTCGTCACGGCGGCCAGATGGTCGGCCTCGACCGCGTGCTTCAGTCCCAGCACGAGGCCGAAGGCGAGCACGGAGGCCGCCGTGGTGGGGCGGGGCGCATCGGAGAAGAGCGCGCCAAAATCCACGCCGGCCTGAATGAGCGCCTCATAACAGATAGCGACGCCCAGACATGCGATGATGAATGCGCTCACGACGGGCAGCACGCGCGCGAGACGGCCCGAACCGAGCGCGGTCTTCTTCATCCAGCGCCCCGCGTAAACAAAGATTAGTCCGATGCCCGTCAGTACCCCCGCGAGGCCGAGGCTGAAGGCGACGATCAGCAGGAGGCCGAAACCGATGCGTTGCCCCGCGATGGCGGCGAGCATGACGACGAGCGCCGACGGGCAGGGAAGCAAGCCTCCCGAAATGCCGAGCGCCAGCAGACTGCGCCACGTCACCGGCGTGTTGTCCGTCCCCGGCGGCAGGTGTGAATGCGCCCGCCCGCCGTGCGAATGCATGTGCCCCGCCTCGTCCACCTGTTGATGAAGGGCGTGCGAATGCGCGTGCGAAAGTTCGTGCGCGTGTGCATGAGAGGGTTCGTGTTCATGGCTGTGCGAGTGCTCATGCTCGTGTGAATGCTCTCGAACTTGTTCATGTCCGTGTCCGTGGTCGTGTTCGTGCAAGTGCTCATGGTCATGGGCCGACACGCCGAGCGCCGAGCGCAGACGCCGGACGAAGAGACTGAGGCCGATGGCGACGACGATAGCGCCGGAAACGAGACTGAGGATGGGAAGCAGTGTTTCGGGAAGGATGTACTGCGAAGCGAACAGCGTGACGAGTCCGAGCACAAAGACGCTGCTCGTGTGCGTGATGGTCACCGTCAGGCCGAGAAATGCCGCGTGCCGCGCCGTCCCGCGCGAGCCGACGAGATAAGCGCCGACCACCGCCTTGCCGTGTCCCGGCGAGAGCGCGTGCACTCCTCCGAGCACGGCGGCGACGAGCAAAGCCAGCAGCGCGATGCCGGGCGTCAGTTCCGGCAGCTCGATCAGTTCCGCGAGCCGGTCGCGCGCGACCGCCGCCACCGGGAGGCCATCGCGCTTGAGCAGAACGGTGGCTCCTTCGGGGGCCGCGCCGCGCGTGTATGAAAGCTCGGCTTTCCGTTCATTGAGCGGAGCGACCGCTACGTTCTCAGGGTATTTCTTCAGTTCATCGGTCAAGCCATTGCCGAAAGCGTTGCTGTTAAAAACCGTCAGGCCCGGCCCCGGCTGCACTACGATCTCGTGCCAGCCGATGCGCTCACGATGGTTCGCGTCCTCAAAACTCAACTGGCGCGGCCCGGCTTGCCGCGCGAGCGGCACGCTGCCCTCCATGTCGCACTCGACGCGCAACGTCAGTAGTCCACCCGCTCCCGCCGGAGTCGAAATCTTTTTCCCGACCACTTCGAGCGGGACGTGCTCTCCATCAACGGCGAGCAACAGATTGCTCGCGTATTGCGGGGCCACACGTGCGAGGTAGGCGTTCAACTCATCGGCTGTGTGAACGCCATCACCGTCGGAGTCGGCGGATTGCAACTCCTGAGTGGTGGGAATCTCGGCCATGTCCACCACGTAGCGAAGGCGCACGCGCTCTGCTCCGACGACGAGACGGCTGAAGTGGTTGACGGTAAAATTACCGAGCGGGTGCGCGAGCGCCGCGGGCGCGAGGGAACAGAAGAGGACGCAGAAGAATAGCGCGGCGACGTACAGTGTCTTTGCGGCGCCGGTCTGTTTTCGGATAACGGGCGGATGAATTGACGGCATATATACCTGCTGAGTCTGTCAATGTGGACAAGCTATTGTAAGAAAGTCTTACGCGCGAAAGTCAACGTGGTGCGGACAAGCACGGTTAGGAGAATAGTTGAGTTTGATTGTCTACGCATCCGTGGGTCATGCTAGTGCCGGCCTCAATCCGTGTCAACACACCGCTTCCCACGCGCCAAGAGCCTTTCTCAAACGCCGCCGTCAAAGGTCTGTGTTTCGACTTCTCAGCCAAGTTGAAAAGGAAGGCGGGCTGATCCGGCGTTTGTTATCCGAGGCTCCCAGCCGCGCCGGTCGGCTCGAAGACTTGCGTGGGGATGCGTTGTTGTAAGCGGACGAGGGGCCAGATGTCCGTCTTGATCGCTTCGGCATAGTGCAGGAGCGGCTCGCCTTGCGGGGCGGGGAGTCCCAAA
>JBGTBQ010000449.1:0-6136 GCA_041749275.1 Pyrinomonadaceae bacterium
CCTGTGCGCCCACGGCGACAGGTGCGGCCTGCGCCCCGCGCGCACGCGAGTCGCCCGCGCTGAACACGGGGTCGGCGACGAGAAGCATCGAGCCGCCCTTCGTCCCCCCCGCGCTCTGTGCCTGCTGCCGGATGGCGGCGACGACCGAAGCGGATGGAGCATAGATAGTTTCGTTGGTCTTGAGCACGTAAGGGAGCGTCGCGTAGTCCGCGCCTGAAGCCGGGACGGAGGTCACGAGCGCGTGGAACGGGATGTAGTTGAGCGCGCCATCAGCGACGATGAGCAAACGCTTCTCGCCGACGAAGCCGGCTGCCGGCTCGACAGCGGTCTTGTACAGCGCATTCGAGACGGTCGCGTAATTGCCAGCGGCGATAGACCCCGTACCCTCGCTGCTCACGGACAGCCCGCGCTGCGACTCTCCGGTGCTGTCGGTCAACGCGCGTCGGAGCGAGGCCGGGATAATCTGCTGGCGCACGGCGACCGCTTGCCGCTCGACCTCCGCGCGCGCGGGCAGACGATAGAGCGCCGCGCCGTTCTTCGTCACCGCGTAGAGATAAGAGGTCTTCTCGCCGAGACTGTATTCGAGCAGCGCCGTCCCTTCGTCGAGCACGCGCTGCTGAATGTCTGCGAGCGTGAGCGGCTGTGTCGCCGTCAACGCGGCATAGCGCGGGCTGGCCGCGCGTATCTGGTTCTCGAGGCTGTCGTATTCGGTTTGCAGCCGGTTGAGTTCTTCTTCGAGGTCGTTCACGGAACGCTTCGGCGCGTCCGCCGAGACGTTCACGCCCGTGAGTTGCGAGGCGAGTTGCTGTTGCTGCGCCTGATTCTCTTGTTTGCGTTGAAGCAGTTCGGCGGGCACGCCTTCCGTGATTTCCGCGCCCGTCTCATTCAGCATGTCGAGCAGCGAGCGAGCGCGCCCCTGCTCGACGACGCGCAGACCCTCGGCGGCATATTCGAGCGCCCTGCCCGCGAGCGGCGCGGCTCCCGCCTGCTCAATCAACGACATCTCGGCGAAGGCGGCGGAGGCTTCATCGAAGACATCTTCGGTCGTGGCGAGAAAGGTCGTCCGGGCCTCGTCGGCGCGCAGGCTCCCCTGACGGATCGTTTCGATGGACGAGAGGGCCGCGCGGAAAGAGGCGAGCGCGTCCTCGCGCATCTTCGCGGCCTTCTTCGCATCTTTCTCCTGCGCCGAGAGCGCCCACAGGCTCTTCGCCGTGCCGCGCTGCGCGGGCCACATCAGGTCGAGGCGCTCGTCCGCTTGCGCGCTCTTGGCGGCGGCATCATAGAGCTTGATGGCCTCGGCGTGGCGACCCTGCTGGAAGGCGATGTCGCCGAGGCTGGTGCGTGCGGCGGCGCGATAGCGGCGCGTCTGCCTGAGCTTGCCGATGACGGGGAGCGTCCCGACGGTCGCCGAAATCACGTTCTCGAAGTGCTTCTTCGCCGAATCGAACTGTCCACCCAGATAGTCAACGCGTCCAAGGCCGAGTTCATAAGTCGTGTAGATGACCGTCTCGCGGTAGGCTGTAAATGGAGCTTGTAGTTTGTTCGCCGTGTCGGCGATGCCGCTCACCGAAGAGACGCTGGGCTTGCTGCCCCCGCCGAAGACGCCGCCGAGGCCGCGCCCAACGTTGCGGACGCCGCTGAGAGGCGAGCCGCTCGTCAAACTTCCCTGCGCGGCGGCTTCCAGCGTTGACTTGTCCGGCTTCGTCACCGTCATTCGCAAGAAGGCGGCGCGCGCTCTCGCCACGTCGCCGCGACGAAAGTGGACGGAGCCGATCTTGGAGAGCATGAGGTTCGCGTTGTAGGCAAAATCTCGCGGCGAGAGCGCCTTCACAACCTCGATCTGATTGACCGGGCGCGCGGACTCGACGGCGTAAAACTCGTATGCCGACTCGTAGCGCTTGAGCGCCACGTCGTAGCGCCCCTGCTGCTCGTAGAGTTCGCCCAGCAGGTCGTTGACGGAAGCCTCGCCCGGCTTGGAGTTCGCCTGCTGAAAGAGCTTCAGCGCGTTCTCCAAATGAATCAAAGCCTCGGAGGCTTTTCCCTGCCGGAGCAGCGCACGCCCCCGTTCCCGCGCCGCCGCGGCCCCAATGTTCTGTGCCGGAGACGCGCCGGCATTGGCTTTGGCCGGCGTAAACGTGAGAGGCCCTCCGCAAATAATCGTCGAAAAGATGAGCAGCCCTGTGATGATTCGTTTCATGCGTGGCATTTCTATTTTACCGTGCGCCTTTCTGATTAACCTCGGCCTTGTTCTCAGTCGAGCGTCAAACGAGTTCTGAATAACGCGGAGGGCGCGGGAGATTCGCGGAGGACGTAATGAAAACCTCCGCGAATCTCCCGCGCCCTCCCCCGTTAAATCTGAAATCACGATAACTTCAACCGCCGGTGAAATCGTTCCGGTGATTAACGCGCAAACTCACACCGCCGCGGATCAACGACAGCGGTCGCGTCACTTGTGGACTAACTCGATTCTCGTCAGCAGCACGTCGGAGTCCGCCGAGGCGTTCATGCGGACGACCGCCGGCGCCGGCTCTTCCTTCGTCACTTTGATGCCGCGCGAGAGCGAGCCGGTGGGAAGCGGATTCTCCACCTTGGCGAGTTCTTTGTTCCGGCTCTCGACGACGCGGCCCGCCGCCGACGCCGTTTTGATGCGCGTCCACTGTTCCGGCGTGGGCTTCCAGTAGCAGTTCGCTTTATTCGCGCCGCAGAACTTCCGCAGTTCATCGCTCACCGGCACGTCCGGCAGCAGTTGGCGCGAGAAGATCACGTAGAGGTGTTCGGTGGCGGGGTTGTCGTCGAACTCGAAGGCGTAGCGCAGGTCGGCGGGGAAGAAGTCGCGCGCGTGCGCGGCGATCCCGTTCCCGCCAGCATCGAGCGTCGCGTGCGGGTAGAGCATGAGCGGCTGCGCGCCGTCGTTCTCGGCGTTGAAGATGTAGAGAAAGCCGTTGGAGTTGGTCTCCAACACGATGCGTATCTTGTCGCCCGCGACGAACTCCCGCGAATCGTCAACGACCGTATTCGCGCCGCCGGTGTCCGCCAATAAAATCGTGTAACCCAGTCCGATGGAACTCGTCTCGTCGGAAGCGTCAATAACCTCCACGCCCTCCGTTGGCGCGGCGGGTGGGTTGCCCGCGTTGCTCTTCGAGTTGTTCTTCGAGTTGTTCTTCGGGTTGTTCTTCGGGTTGTTCTTCGTGGCGGTTTCGCTCCCGCCCTGCGGCTGTGCGGGGGTTCCTTTAGAGGCGCTGGGGTTTTTCCTGTTCGACTTTCCGCTCGTGGCGACATCCGGCGCGGAGGGTTTACTCGTCTCACGCCTCGGGCGCGGGTTGCCGGCGCCGGACGAACTGGCGGTTGCGGGCCTCTTCGTCTCTTTCGGGCGCTCACCGAAGCCGGCGCCGCGCGTGGTGACGAAATCCTCGATGACGCCCGCGTCGTCCTGCTGCCGCGGCGCATCCTGCCCGAGCAGCGGCGCGGCGACGGAAGCCAACAAAGCCAGCGAGATTAGTGCGGCGAAAAGCTTAAAGCGCATGTTCCAACTCCTTCGATCCAACAGAGAACGCGAACGCGAGAGTTTTTTTGCGGCGTCTTAATTTTTGTGTTCGATGCGGATGTCGAAGATGACGGGCCGCCCGCCCGCGTCTTCGGGCACGGAGACGGTGACGCGTCTCTCTCCGTTCCCCTGATTTACGTCCAGCGTCGTAGCCACGGTTTTGTGCTGTGCGCGGAACTCCTCCAGCTCTTTGACCTCGGCGGGCGACAGTTCCTTCAGGTTTTTCTCCGTCAGGAACGCGGGCGCGAGGAGCGGCATCGGGGAAAAGATCGCCATGAACTCTTCGGTGCCGGGATTGTCATCGAGGATGAGCACCTTGTCTTCGCCGTAGGGGAAAGCGAAGTCGGCGTTCGCGGCGACGAGATTCGTCTTCAGCAACCCTCCGCCCTGTGCGGTGAGAAACGTCATGAGCGCGTTCCCCTTCTCGCCCGGCCCGATGATATAGAGATAACCCCGCTCGCGCGGCTTGAAGTGAAACTTGAAATGCTGCCCGGAAGCGAGCGGCGCCGAAAGCTCCGCGACGCGCTTCACATCACCCGCCTGCGCCGTATCGAAAGCTTCGATCCAATAGCTCATGGCCTCGACTTTCGTCGCCTCACGTGGCGGGTTGGCGACATTCGCCACGTTCTCGTTGCCCGGTCGCCCGTTCGTGGGCTTCGGACCTAAGCGACTCCACGCGAACCAGCCGCCCGCGACCACGACCAGCAACAACGCGAGCGCACCCCCGGCGATCAAAGGGATGGACGAACCTGCGCGGGTCGGCGTGTGCGCGTGCCGCTCCGCTGCGTGGGCGGCGGCTTCGCTCTCGGAGACGGAGCGCGTGGTGGAAGTCTGGCGCGCTCCGTCTCCGCGCGCGGCGATGTTTGCGTCCGTCACAATCCGCGTGGGCGGGGCGGATGTCTCGCGCACGCCGACGGGATCAGGCGACGCCTTGAAACCGGAAGACTGGGATAAGAGGCTCGCGGTCGGTGCCTCGCCCCCGTGCGAAGGCGGCGCTGCCGCGCTCGCGCCGGTGGAGGAATCAGCCGTGGCTTGTGTCTCGCCCTTCGCAACGCGTGCACGCGTGCGCGCGGGCAGGCCGAGCGACTCGCGTACTTCGTTGATGAACTCGCCGGCGGTCTGCGGACGGTCGTTGCGATCCTTCGACAGGGCGCGCGTGATCGTCCGCGCGAAGGCTTCGGGAACTTCAGTTGCGAACTGCCGCAGGTCGGGCAGCGTCCCCCGCACGTGCCCCAGCCGCAGTTCCGCGAGGGTGCTCCCGTTGTGCGGCTTGTGGCCCGCGACCAACTCGAAGAAGATGACGCCGAGGCTATAGATGTCCGTGCGCCCGTCAATTTCCGCTTGGCCGTCGCGCGAAGGCTCGCCCCATTGTTCGGGCGACATGTAATAGGGCGTGCCGAGGATTTGTCCGGCGATAGTCAGCGACGTGGCCTCGTTCGCCATCACGTCCGCCACGCCGATCATCTTGGCAATGCCGAGGTCAAGCAGCTTGACTACTCTCTCGCCGTTATCGTCCGCGCCGAGCATCACGTTCTCCGGCTTCATATCGCGGTGGACGACGCCGCGCGTGTGCGCCGCGTTGAGCGCGTCGGCGACGGGTTCGAGCAACTCCAGCGCTTCAAGGGGCGTTAAGCGCCCGCGCGTTTTTAGTTCCTTGTCGAGCGTGTGTCCCTCGACGAATTCCATCACCATGTAGATGTGGCCGTCGGCAGCGCTGCTGAGGTCGTAGACGGTAACGGCGTTCGGATGGCGGAAACTGCGGGCGGCGCGCCCCTCGCGCTGGAAGCGGCGGAGCCACTCGGCGTTCTGCCGCATCTCGGGGCGCAGCATCTTGATGACGACGCGGTCGCCCAAAAGAATGTGCCGCGCGCGATAGACGGCGCCCATCCCGCCCTGCGCGATGAAACTCTCCAGCTCGTACTTGCCGTCGAGCACCTGCCCGACGAGGTTTTCCGGAGACTCCTGCAACACCTCGCCATCGCGCGGGCAGAAGCTCAACGTCTCTTCAAAGCTGTTGTTGCAAGTGGTACAGAACTTCATCGCAGGCCACCCAGTCGGCGTGTAACGTCCTTGCCGTTCGTGGAGAAAGTCTAACACGACCCATTACGCGCGCGAAGCGTACACCCCAAGACGAGCCGCGTCGTGCGAACAAGGGCCGGCGAGTTGTTCGGGAGCCAGCGTCATAAGGCATCCATGCACGTCTCGCTTCTTCACGTAGACGTACACTGAACCACTCAACTACATGTTTGACTAAGAGCGTGTCTACAAAGCCATGCGCCGTAGCTCCGTGAGGAGCGGAATGTTTATAGCCCGTGCCGTCCCCTTCTCTTTCAAGCCCCGAAGGGGCGACAGACATTTATATGCCGCTCCTCACGGAGCTTGGAGTCTCACCCGACGAGCGATAAACATTTCGCCCCTCACGGGGCTTTTTAGACATGCTCTAAGGAAGCTGTTAGGGCGTTTGCAAAGTCAGGAGGGCGGCTTCAAAATTAGCTGCAATGCTTGAGCGGGGTAAGCATCATAGAAGCGTCTCGCCTCAGCGACATTCTCCCATCCGGTGTGACGAATCATGCCCAACGCCAGATTATTAAA
>JBGTBQ010000450.1:0-3992 GCA_041749275.1 Pyrinomonadaceae bacterium
TCGCCACGCCCGCGTCCACGGCGTTGCCGCCGCGCTGTAGAATCCGCAAGCCCGCCTCGACCGCGAGCGGGTGCCCGCCCGCGACCACGCCCCGTCGCCCGCGCACCACGGGGCGGAACGTGTCGGCGGAATTGACGGGGAGCGGTGTTGTCATCAACAACGCGACGGCGATGATGGCCGCGAGTGGTTTGAACAGGCGATCTATGAGACGCATGAAGGAGTGCCCTCCACATGACGGAGTTTAAATGCGTGCGAGGTGGAGATGCGCGGATTCTCGACATCGCAGATTCATTTTATGCGTCTTCACTCTACTGCGCCAGAGCAGGGCGCGCTCAGAAGCCGAAACGTAGTTGCATCTCGACGCGGCGGTTGCCCGCCGAGGCGTCGCCGCCGCCGCCCCTGCCGAAGCCGCCGGCGGTGGTGACTGACTGGCCGAAGAAAGGCGAGCGGAGATTGCCGACGGAGACGCCCTCGTTGGTGTTGTTCAAAAGGTTCCGCACGTTGATTGAGAAGGTCAGGTTGTAGCGTCGTTCCGTCCCGCCGCCGCTCTGCGCTCCGCCGCGCTCTCCGCCTCTTCCCGCACGTCCGCCTCCACTGAAACCGCCGCCGCCCGTGCGGCCTTCGACCGCATGGCCAAAGCCGAACGTCTTGCTCGCGCGGAGATTGACGACGAAGAAAGGGGGGCCTTCGCCGTAGTTGCGCGGGATGATGGTCTGGCCCGGTTTGGGGTTGAGGTCGAAGTCGCCGAAGGGCGTCCGGCGCAGGTCGCTCTCTAAGGTTTGCGCGTCGGCGAAGGCGGGCCGCTCGTTGAAGAGCGTGTCGGCGTTTACGTCGCGCCCGGTCGTGATGTTGAAGGGGCGGCCCGCGTTGGCGAGCAGGATCGGGTTAAGGCGGATGCCCCACGGCGCGTTGACCGTCCCGAAAAGCGTGAAGCGATGACGAACGTCCTGCGCCGCGCGCCCATACTCGCCCGCGAGGTCGTATTGCCGGACGGGGAAGGAGAAGGCGCCGTCCGTGTCGCCGCGCGCGCGGTTCCAAGTGTAGTTCGTCGAGAAGGAGAACAACTGGCTGAAGCGGTTGTTGAAGCTCACGATCAACTGCTGCTGTTCAAAGACTCCGCTCGATTCGTACTGAAAAATGTTGCCGCGTCCGGGCGTCGGGCGGATGAGGTTGTTCTGCGCGTCGCGGAGCGGCAACCCGCTCGCGTCCGTGAGCGGCGCGTTGACGTTGCGCGAACGCAGCACGTGGAGCGTGCGCGCCGCGATGAAGTTCACCGACACGGAAGTACGATAGGGAAGTTGCCGCTCGACGCTGAGCGCGGTTTGCAGCGTATAGGGAGTTTGTAAATCGGAGGCGAGACGACGGACGGTCTGCGAGGTGGCGAAGGCTTGCAGCGTCGAGAGCGAGGGGACGACGGGGAAGAGGTCGAGCAGCCCCTGCCCGTTGGTGGTCGCGTTGGTGACGACGAACTGCCGTTGCGTCGCGCCGTCGAAGCGCCGCGACTGAAGCGACAGGGATTCGTTAAAGCGGTCGTAGAAGACGCCGAAGCCGCCGCGGATGACGGTCGCCTGTTGCTGCGATTGCCGCCCGCCCTGATTCGTGCGCGGCGCCCACGCGAAGGCGAGTCGCGGGGCGAAGTTCAACCCCGATTCGATGTTCGTCTGCCAGTCGTAGCGCAGACCCGCCGAGAGCGTGAAGTCCGGGCGCAGGCGCCAGTCGTCCTGTATGAAGGGGCTGAAATCCGTCTGTGTGATGCGCGCCTCCGGCTCGCCCGCCGCGATGGAGAATTGCGTGGGCCGCGCGCCCGGAAGATCGAGCAGCGTCTGCCGGTACTGTTCGAGCGTGGTGAAGGTGAAGGTGCCGGCGAAGTTCTGCTGCGACACGTCGCGCAGACGCAGATGGCGGAGTCGCGCGCCCGCCTTTAGCGTGTGCGCGCCTTGCGCCCAAGAGGTGTAGTTCTGAAGTTCATACCGATCCGTGTCGTTGAAGGCGAGACCGACCTGCGCGCCGCCGCCCGTGAAGGCGTCGTTGACGCGCAACGTCGGCGCGAGCGCGTCGCCCTCCTGCCGGCGTTGGTTGCGCTCGTACTGAAAGCGCGTCTCGTTGACGATCTTCTTGTTGATGATGGCGGTCTCGGTCAGTTGGACGGTCTGCTGCGTGCTCCGCGTATCGAAGGCGCGCGCCGGGAGGTTGAAACCGCCGACGCCGCCGTTCTCGCGGCGCGAACGCTCGTAGGTGTAACGCGCGACGAGCGTGTGAGATGCGTTTAACTGGTAGTCGAGGCGTGGGCTGAAGGTCGTGCGGCGCGCGGGCGTGAGCACGGTCGCGTTGAAGGGCACGGACGCGAGCGAAGCATCGAGAACGACGGCGTTGATGTCCTGATTGTCATCCGTTTCGTTTCGCTCGAAGTCGAAGAAGAAGGAAGCCTTCTTCCGGACGAGCGGGCCGGAGAGGTTGCCGCCGAAGCGGCGCGACTGGTAGGGCGCGCGCGTCTTGGCGAACGGCGAGCGTGAGTTGAGCGCCTCGTCGTTAAAGTTGATGAACGACTGGCCGCGATACTTGTCCGTGCCGGGCTTAGTGAAAATCTCGACGCGACCGTAGCCGAGGCGGTCGAACTCGGCGGAGAAGGGGTTGCGGTTGATGCGGATTTCGCGGATGGACTCTTTCGGCGGCAGACGCCCGCCCGTGAAGCCGTCGAGATAAATTTGCGCCTCGCCGTCCACGCCCGCCGCCGGGCCGGCGAGCGCCTGCAAAGCTTCGGCGAGACCTTCCGGGTCGTCCGGCAGCGCGTCGAGATCAGTGCCGCGCAGGACGACGGCACCCGCGCTCGCGTCCGGGTCCGTGCCCACGTCGGACTCGGCGGTGACCGTGACCACCTCTTCCTCGATGGCGACTATCAGCACGACGTTGAGCGGCTCGGTGCGTCCCGCCGTGACCTCCACTTCCGCGTTCTCGTAAGCCGTGAAACTCGGTGCGCTCACGCGCACGCCGTAGCGACCGGGCGCGAGCGCGGGGATGGCGTAGCGTCCCTCTTCGTCGGTCGTCGCCGTCCGCTCGACGCCGTTGGCGTCCGTCGCGGTGACGGTCGCGCCGACGACCACGCCGCCGAGCGCGTCGGCCACCTGCCCGCGCAAAGTCCCCCGCGACTGCTGCGCGAACAGAGACGCCGCGCCGACAAGCACGAGCAGCAAAGACCGTGCGAAAACAGACCCGCTGTTTCTACGAAATGTATGCATCTTTCTATTCGAGTTGGTGCGCTCGATGCGGGCGGGACGCCCGCGCTCCCGGCTTTTAAGGCTCGTCGTTGCTGCCCGTGTTGCCGCCGATGACGTTGCTTGGCAGGCCGGGACTCATCTCCCGGAGTTCGTCCGCCACGCGCTGAAAGCGTTGCAGCCAACGCAGTAGCGTCGCCTCGCCCGCGATGAATGAAACCGCCGTCGCGCGCGAGGCGTCGGTGCCGGTCGTGGCCGTGATGACGGCGGTGTCGCCCTTTTTTAACTCGGTGACAGTGATGACAGGCAGGCTTGCGAAAATTTGCTGGACGCTTCTCGCCGCGGGTCGCGGTTGGGGTTTGGCCGGGTCACTCGTCGCTTCGCGTCGTTGTTCGCCGGGCTGCTCGCCGCGTCCCGCTAACTCTTCGGCAACCTCTCGCGGGATGCGGCGCAGCGTCGTGTTCTTGCCGACGACGATGACGAGCGTCCGCCCCGTGTTCTCTTTGACGGTGACTTCGCCGCGCGCGGCGTCAATGGCCGAGACTGAGCCGACGATTCTCGTGACCGAGCCGGAGATGATCTCCTCCGCCGTGACGCGCGCGCCGTCGGCGCTCCGCTCGCCGAGCGCGCGGAGTTGGTCGCCGACCTGTATGTCCGCGAACGCGCCGCGCCGCGCATCACTCCGCCGCAGCGAGTCGGGCGCATAGCGCGAAAAGCGCACGCCGTCCGCTGATGCATCTACAGTGATCGTCCGCGCGCCCTCGCGTGAACGCGCCTCCA
>JBGTBQ010000451.1:0-3518 GCA_041749275.1 Pyrinomonadaceae bacterium
CGCGAACCTGCCGCGCCCGCCGAGGGCGGCATTGCGCCCGCTGCGTCCGCCCACGCGACGACGGGAGCGCCGCCGCTCGAAATCAACGTCAACGGCAAGACCATCCCCATTCAACTCGGAAACCCGCTCGAAATCGTGGTCGGCGCGGAGCGCGTGAGAATCATCGTCCAACCGGCGCCGTGAAAAGGATGAAGGATGAAGGACGCGGGAGAATGGCAAGACGCTGGTTGATAGCCACGCTGTCATCCCTCATCCTTCATCCTTCATCCTTCATCCCTGCTTTTCGGCTTGACCTCGGCGGCGTGTCGGGTTGAAACTAAATCCAACAGAACCCCCACATCTATAGTTTGAGTGAAGGAGGGCGATTAGAGATGGCGGACGAAAGTCAACAGAATAAGTGTGAGCGTGAGACATGCGGGTGTCCCGCGGCGAAGGACAGCAAGTATTGCGGCGAGGAATGCGAGAACGCCTCCAAGGTGCACATGATGGAGATCGGTTGCACCTGCCATCATCCGGGTTGCGGATAAAGATGGCGGGCGAGTATGAAAAGTCGGTTGGCGCTCAAGACGGCGCGCGCGCGGCTGCACTCTTCACGCTGGGCGTCGTGCTACTGCTCTTCGTCTCGTGTGCCCGTTCGTCTCCGGCGTTTGACGCCGGTTCGCATCGAGAAGAGATCGAGCGGTGGAAGGCCGAGCGTCTGGCGAGCCTCAAGAGCGACAACGGGTGGCTCTCGTTGACCGGCCTCTACTGGCTCAAGGAGGGCGAGAACAACTTCGGGAGCGACCCTGCGGCCAATATCGCTCTGCCTGCTGGAAAGGCTCCGCCGTTCGCAGGCACGCTTCACCTGAACGACGGGAAGGTGAAGTTGGAGGCCCGCCCCGGCGTCGGCATCACACATAACGGTCAGGCCGTCTCGACGCTCGACCTCAAATCGGACGAGGATGGCGCGCCGACCATCCTCAGCCTCGGCTCCTTACGCTTCAACGTCATCAAGCGCGGCGATAAGTTTGGCCTCCGGGTCAAGGATTTGGAGAACCCTGCCCGCGCGAGCTTTCGTGGCCTCGAATATTTTCCGGTGAGCGACAAGTGGCGCGTGCTCGCGCGGCTCGAACGCTTCGACCCGCAGCGCACCGTGCTCATCACGAATGTTCTCGGTATGGAAGAAAACTACCCCTCGCCGGGCACGCTCGTCTTTGAAGTGGATGGCGGAACTTACCGGCTCGACGCCGTGACCGAGAAGGGCGAGGAGAAAATGTTCATCATCCTCGCCGACGCGACGAGCGGGAAAGGGACATATGGGGGCGGGCGTTACCTCTACGCCGACCCGCCCGGAGCCGACGGCAAGGTCGTCTTAGATTTCAACAAGGCCCACAGCCCGCCTTGCGCCTTCACAAATTTCGCCACCTGCCCGTTGCCCCCATCGCGGAATAGGCTTCCGATTCTCGTCGAGGCGGGGGAAAAATACACCCGGCACTGAACCGGCGCTCCGTCTCATAACGGGCACATCTCCCAAGTAACAGCAACCTGATTGTGTGCAAGCAGAGCGTCTAGCACCGACGAAGCGCCGCGCCACGAGTCGTCACCCGTAACATCACCTTTGCTTATTCGCTCATTGGTGATTCGATGACTCGCACGATAAAGTATCGCTCGGAGGAGAAGCATCGCGGATGAGTCGTTCAATCCACTTCGCGGACAAGGGCGTGCGTGCGCGCACCGCCGCATCCGACCCCGGCGTGCTCGCGCGCCTCGGTGAGATTGTCGGAGCGGAGAACGTACTGGTTGACGAGGAGCGGGTCGAGCCATATGCGGGCGACGCATTGAAGGAAAAATTCCCGCCGGAAGCGGTCGTCCTGCCCGGCGCGGCACGGGAAATCTCAGACATTCTGCGGCTGGCGAACGAGCGGCGGTTTCCGGTGACGGCGCGCGGCGGCGGCGTCGGCTACACGGGCGGGGCCGTGCCGGTCGAAGGCGGCATCGTCATCGGCACCGACCGCATGAACCGCGTCAAAGAGATTAGCGCCGACGACCTCTACGCCGTGACCGAGCCGGGCGTGACGACCTACGCGCTGCAACAGGCCGTCGAGCAGCTTGGACTTTTCTACCCACCCGACCCGGCCTCTTACAAGAACTCTTTCATCGGCGGCAACATCGCGGAGAACGCGGGCGGCATCCGCTCGGCGAAGTACGGCGTGACGAAGCATTACGTGCTCGGTCTCGAAGTCGTGCTGCCGACGGGCGAGATCGTCCGCACCGGGGGGCGCACGAGCAAGAACGTCGTCGGCTTCGATTTGACGGGGTTGATGTGCGGCTCCGAGGGGATGCTCGGCATCATCACGGAGGCGACGCTGCGGCTCGTTCCGCTTCCGGAAGCGACGCGCACCGTGCGCGCGACCTTCCGCACGATGACTGAAGCCTGCGCCTGCGTGCCGCACTTCACGCGCGCACGCGTCACGCCCGTCGCCATCGAGGTGCTTGACCGTAACGCCATCCGCGCCGTCGAATCCGAATTCGCCTTCGGCATCGGCGAAGAGGCGGGCGCGCTCCTGCTCGTCTCGGTGGATGGCTCGCGCGAGGAGGTCGAACGCGCCGCGCGCGTCGTCGAGGAGGTTGTTAAAGCGGGCGGCGGCTACGACGTGATCCGCTCCGAGTCGCGCGAGACGGAAGACTTTTTGTGGGACGTGCGCCGCTCGCTCTCACCCGCAATTAAAAAATTCGGTACGCTCAAGTTCAACGAAGATGTCGTCGTGCCGCGCTCGCGTGTTCCGGAACTCATCGAGCGTGTCGAAGAGATCGGTCGCCGCCACGAAACCTTCGTCGTCAACTTCGGACACCTCGGCGACGGCAACATCCACGTCAACTTCATGTGCGACCGCTCCGACCCCGCGGCGGTCGCGCGCGCGCGCGCCGCCGTGCGCGACACCTTCGCCGTTGCGGTCGAACTCGGAGGCACGATCAGCGGTGAGCACGGCATCGGCTACGTCAAGGCTCCCTACCTCGACATGGCGCTTTCGGGCGCGACCGTGGAGATGATGAAGCGCATCAAACGCGCGCTCGACCCCAACGGGATACTCAATCCGGGAAAGATGTTTGTCTGAAAGCTGTTAGCGTTGAGCTTGGAGCCGTCACCTTGCGGCAGATGCCGCCCCGCGAGGTGAGGCTGAAATTCCTGAACTCTTTGCGCGGCATCTTTAAAGCTAACGGCTAACAGCAATTTGCTATTCACAATGCTTTCCGTTCTTCTCGAACTTCAGCGTCTGAAGCGGCTCGACCGGACGGGCTGGGTGTTGCGCGGACTTGCGCCGGGCGCGGAGTCGGTCGCGTCGCACTCTTACGGCGTGGCGTTTGTGGCGATGCTCCTCGCGGACGAGGTGCGGGCGCGGGGCGGCGAGGTTGATGTCGAGCGTGTGCTGCGGGTCGCGCTGCTGCATGACTTGCAGGAGACGCGGACGGGCGATATGCCGCGCACGGTCGCGGACTACTACGGCGCGGAGGCGCGCCGGCGGGCCGAGCGCGCGGCC
>JBGTBQ010000452.1:0-45937 GCA_041749275.1 Pyrinomonadaceae bacterium
CGATCATCGGCGCGATTGCCGGCGGCGGCAAGGGCGCGGCCATCGGCGCGGTCATCGGCGGCTCGGTCGGCACCGCCGGCGTCCTCACGCAGCGGGGCAAGGACATCCGCCTCGAACCCGGTCAGCAACTCCGGATTCGCACTACCAGCAGATAGTTCAAAGTGCAAGGTGCAAAGTTCAAAGTCAATGCACGGCATTGCGAACTTTGCACCTTGCACTTTGCAGCTTGAACTTATTCGATGATCGTCACTCTCCTGACCGATTTCGGCACGGGCGACTATTTCGTCGGGGCGATGAAGGGCGCCATCCTCTCCGTCAATCCGGAGGCGCAGGTTGTAGACATCACGCACGACATACCGCCGCACGACATCGAGGCGGGAGCGTTCACTCTGCGCGCGGCATTCGAGACGTTCCCGGCTGGCGCTTCGGTTCACGTCGCGGTGGTTGACCCCGGCGTCGGCTCGTCGCGCCGCGCTATCGTAGCGCGGGGGAGTGGTCACTTGTTCGTCGGCCCGGACAACGGTGTGCTGGGTCATGTCTATGAGCGCGCGGAAGACTTACAGGTCTTTCAACTGACGAACGTTGATTTTTTTCGCCAACCAGTCAGCGCAACTTTCCACGGGCGCGACATCTTCGCGCCCGTGGCCGGCGCGCTCTCGCGCGGCGTCGCGCCGGAAGCGTTGGGGGCTTTGATTTCGGATTTCGTCCGGCTTCCTTTAGCCGCGCCGCGTCTGAACCGGGACGGCACGCTCACAGGCGCCATCATCCACGTTGACCGCTTCGGCAACTGCATCACGAACATCACGCCGCGCGAGCTATCCGAAGAGGCCATCGAGGGCGGCGCGACTGTCGTCGTCGGCGACCACGAAGTGAGTTCCTTCCGAACCTACTTTGCCGAAGAGGGAAGCGCGAGCGGCAAACCCTTCGCTATCTGGGGCAGCGCGGGCTTCCTTGAACTCGTCGTCTTCCGCGATTCGGCGGCGCGCATCCTCGGCGTGGGCCGTGGTCAGATTGTTACCGTGAAAGTGTCGGAGCATGACGGAGAGCGGGAAGAGGCGGCGCCGCCTTATCCGCGCCACTCCGCACAGGCTCAAACCTGAGTCGAAAAAGTATCGCCTCGTCGCTTGTCATCGGTCACTGCATTTGCGCTTGTCACACGTCATCGCCTTTGTTATGTTCAAGTCACTCTAAAATTTAAGGACAGCACACATGAATAAAGCTGACGAGAAGGGCGCGGCGGCAAAGAGTCCGGCGGGTCTTGAGGGAGTGGTGGCCGCGGAGTCGTCTATCGGCGACGTGGATGGCATCAACGGCGTCCTCATCTATCAGGGTCTCAATATCCACGACCTCGCCGAGCACGCAACCTTTGAAGAGGTTGTTTATCTGCTCTGGCACGGGCATTTGCCGAAGCGCGATGAGCTTGAGAGCCTGCGCCGCGAACTGTCTGACAACCATCAGTTGCCGGACGAAGTGGTCGCGCTGATTCGCCGGTTCCCGCCTGACGCCGAGCCGATGGACAGCCTGCGGACTGCCGTGTCCGCGCTCGCCTTCTACGACGCGGGCGCACGCGACCTCTCGCGCGAGGGTGCGCTCCGGACGGCGACGAAGTTGACGGCGCAGTTTCCCGTCGTCGTCGCCGCCATCGAACGCATACGCAACGGCAAGGAGCCGGTCGCGCCGAAGCCGGAACTCGGCATCGCCGCCAACTTCCTCTACATGCTCAAGGGCGAGACGCCCGTGGAGCGCGAGGCGCACATCATGGACGTGTGTCTCGTCCTCCACGCCGACCACGAGCTGAACGCCTCGACCTTCACCGCCCGCGTCGTCGCGGGCACGCTCGCGGACATTTACGGCGCGGTGACGGCGGCCATCGCCGCGTTGTCGGGGCCGCTCCACGGCGGCGCGAACACGAACGTGATGAAGATGCTGCTCGAAATCGGCAGCCCCGACCGGGCGGAGGAGTGGCTGAGTGACGCGCTCGCGCAAAAAAAGAAGGTGATGGGCTTCGGCCATCGCGTCTACAAGACGGAAGACCCGCGCGCGGTGTGGCTCCGCAAGTTCTCGAAAGAGATGGGCGAAGCGCGGGGCGAGACGCGCTGGTTCGAGATACTCGAACGCCTGCGCGAAATCATGCTCCGCGACAAAAAGCTCTACCCGAACGTGGATTACTACTCCGGCTCGGCCTACTATCTGATGGGCATCCCGCTCGACCTCTTTACGCCGATCTTCGCCGTCAGCCGCATCTCCGGCTGGACGGGCCACATCCTCGAACAGTACGCGAATAACCGCCTCATCCGCCCGCGCGCAGAGTACACGGGGCCGCGCAACGTGGCTTACGTGCCGATTGACGAGCGGTAACGTGTCGGATGATTTCGTGGAAGCCCGCGACACACTTGCGTGAAGTGGTCGCGGGCTTGGCGCGTTGCGAAAAGAAGTTCAGCGGAGGATGCGCTCGACTTCGGGCTTCGTCAGCACCCAGATCGTGTAGACGCCGAGCGCGGTGCCAAACGGAAAGTTGAGGATGTTGAGTGCGCCCACGATGATTAACACGAGCCGCGACCAACGGCGCCGACGCAGGAGTCCGATCCCGCCGACGAGTCCGGGCAGACAGATCACGAGCAGAAGAATCAGCACGAACAATCCGACCGCCCCCGTAATGGCGAGCGCGCCCACATCGCCGGATATCAAACCGCCGCCGAGCAGACCGAGGAAGACGAGAACCGCGATCAATAGTCCGAGTGCGCTCAACACGATGTGCAGCGCCGCCAGAATTGAGATGTGTTTTTCCATAAGCTCCTTATCTTCAAACAACTCCTGCCTGACTTGGGTCAGTCGGAGCAGGTGGGACGACGGACACTGTTTGGCCTCCCTCTGCGTTTTCTTGATCGGTCCAACGTTTCATCTCAGAGGTTGCGGAGATCAATCTCGTCCGCCAAATGAACAGAGTAGAGAGCGCGAGCGCGGCGGTGCAGGCGACGCCGCCTTCGGGGCCGTAAGAGCCGCCGGTGAGCCAATCCGGGCCGGTGTCAATGGCGCGCAACAGAGGTTCCGGCGTGATTGCTTTGATGCCGCTCACGTTGAAGCCGAGCACCGCGCCCATCGTCCAGTTCCAGCCCCAGTGGATGCCAAGTGGAACCCAGAGGCTCCGTGTCTTCCAGTAAGCGACCGCCAGCCAGACGCCCGCAAGCGCCGTATTCGCGAAGGTGAAGGTCGGCGCGACGTTCGGGTTGGCGAGATGCACCAGCGCGAAGGGTACGGAGGTCGGGAGCACGGCCAGCCAGACCGGCCACGAGCGCATGAGCGTCTGCAACGGGTAGCCGCGGAACAGTGCCTCTTCAGCGGCGGCGCCGAGGGCGAAGATGAAGGCGGACGAGACGAGCGTCAGTGCGACCGATGAAAGTATCTGTTCCGGGGCGAGCATGAATCGTGTCCCGCCCGCCGCCGCTCCGATGCCAGCCGCCACGCCGATTGAGACCGCGCCGATCAGAAATCCGACCGCAAGGTCGCGCGCCCACCCGCGATGCAGCGCCCATCCGAGCGCGCGCCACGGCAAATCCTCCATCGCATATCCGCACACCCATCCCACGAGCGCCGCACACAAAAAGAGCATGACGCCTTGCACGACGAAGCCACCGTTGCCATCAAAAAAAAGTTCATATAAGTCGGCGGGGAGAATGAGTGCGAGGCCGAAGCGGACGACGATGAGAAGCGTGATGAGCGCGACGAGGAATGCGAAGCAGAAAGCGAGGAAGCGCCACCCGCTCCGAGGTCGGCCAGCTTCGTTGAGAAAGAGATCGGAATTGTTCATTCACGTCCGGTTAGTGCTCAAAGTGAAATGCCGCCACGGTTTTCGCGTCGTCGGCAGTACAACTTTTTGATTGCCATCCGCGTTCGACGAAAGCATGGCGGGCGCAAACTATAAACGATAATCGCGCGAAAAACGAAAACTCCCGGCGGGAGAGAGGCATGTGCGCGGTCGCGGCGGCGCGTGGTAAACTCCGCGCGAATTATGATGGAGGGGAAGACCACCGATGCTCTGACGACTGGTGTGGGGCGCACACGCAAGCGCGCTGCGCCGTGGCTCTTCGGCGGCCTCGTGCTGCTACTGCTGTCGGTGCTCGTCCTGTTGCAGGTCTTCGGCCTGTGGGAGGTCTTCACGCCCGACACGGCGAGCGACACGCTGCTGCTCTACGCGCTGTCGTCGCTCAACTTCGCCGCCTTCATCGTCTTCACTTTCATCTTCGTCCGCAGCCTCCTCAAACTCCGACGCGAGCGGCGCGAGCGTCTGCTCGGCTCGAAGATCAAGACGCGCCTCGTGGTCTACTTCATCGCCGTCAGCCTGCTGCCGATCACGGCGATGGCGGTCTTCTCTTACATGTTCTTCAACCGCTCGCTGGAGAAGTGGTTCGGTAGCTTGCCGCAGGATGTGGTCAGGCAGGCGAGGCAAGCGCAGGAAGAGAGCGCGCATGATAGAGCCGACGCCGTGCGGGATTACGCGCAAGCGGTCGCCGTCTCCCTCGTGAACAACGCGGAGAAGCCTCCGAACGCGCAAATCCTCTCGGCCTACGCGCAAGAAGGAAGCCTCGCCGTGCTTGCTTTGGTGAATGGCGAGAATGGAGATGTGCAACAAGCGGCTTTCGGGAACGGTCGCGCGTTGTCCGAAACGGAACTGTCTGAACTCGTCCGCCTTGCGAACAGCGCCGGGCCGGAGGTCTTTACCTTCGAGGCCGGCGGCGTAGCCTACGACGTATCAACCAAGCCTCTGCCGAATTTCCAACTGCTCGTCGCCGCACGCGAACAGAAGGAAGGCGAAAGCCTGAAGCGTCTCATCGCGGGCGCGCAGACCTTCGAGGACTTTAAGCGCAACCAGCGTAAGGTGCGCCTGCTCGGACTCTCTACGCTCGGCCTGTTGACGCTGCTGCTCCTGTTCGCCGCCACGTGGAGCGCCATTCATCTCGCGCGCGGCATCGGCACACCCATTCGCGCGCTCGCCGAGGCGGCGGACGAAGTCGCGGCGGGGAATCTCGACCACCGTGTTGACGCGATTGCGGACGACGAGCTGGCCGTGCTCGCCGCTTCCTTCAATGACATGACGGCGCAGCTTTCCGAGAACCGCCGCCGCATCGAGCGCAACGCCGCCGAGCTGAACGATAAGAACCTCGCCCTCGAAGAGCGACGCAACTACATCGAGACCGTCCTCCGCACGCTCTCCACGGGCGTCGTCTCGCTCGACGAAGCGAACCGCGTGACGACCATCAACGACGCCGCGCGCTCGATGCTCCGCCTCGAACTTGTGCCGGAGGCAGCGCCGCTCTGCGAACTGATCGGCGCGGAAGACTTCGCCGTTATCGAGCATGTGTTGTGGCGTGCGCGTCTGCGCGGGCGCGCCTCGGAGCAGGTGGAGTTGGCGCGCGGTTCCGCGAACGACGACACGAACGGCGACGCGAACGGTTATCAGAACGGCGATCAGAACAGCGGCGGCGTGATTCCCGTCGCGCTCACGGCCACGGCGCTCTCACCGCGCGCCGGCGAGACGAAGCGGGGCGTCGTGCTCGTCATCGAAGACCTTTCGGAACTACTCGCCGCGCAACGCGCCGCCGCATGGAGCGAGGTCGCGCGCCGCCTCGCGCACGAGATTAAGAACCCGCTGACGCCGATTCAACTCTCCGCCGAACGCATCGCGCGCAACTTTCGCCGCGCCGCCGTGGCGGAAGGCGGACACGACGCGCACGCGAATCAGAACAACGGCGGCGGGAGCGAGCAGGTGCGCGACCGCGAACGGGTGGCGCGCGTGGTCGAGGAGAGCACCGCGACGATCAGCCGCGAGGTCGCGGGGCTGAAGGCAATGGTGGATGAATTCACGCGCTTCGCACGCCTGCCGCACGCGCGCCTCGCGCCCGCCGACCTGAACGAGGTTGCGCGCCTGTCCGTCGCTCTTTACCAAGAACGCCTCGACGATGTGCGGCTGGACATGCTGCTCGCGCCGAAGCTGCCCGCCGCGCTGCTC
The DNA here is from genome assembly GCA_041749275.1 of Pyrinomonadaceae bacterium. Taxonomy (GTDB): domain Bacteria; phylum Acidobacteriota; class Blastocatellia; order Pyrinomonadales; family Pyrinomonadaceae; genus JBGTBQ01. The sequence continues at coordinate 6,008 of JBGTBQ010000452.1, forward strand.
GATGCGGAGCAGATGCGCCGCGTCTTCGTCAACCTGATCGAGAACTCCATCGAGGCGCTCGCCGACGCGGAGGGCGAGCGGCGCATCACCGTCGCCACGGGATTTGATCCCGCGCGTGGACTCCTCATCGCGGAGATTGCCGACACCGGCCACGGTATCGAACGCGCGGACTTCGCGCGCCTCTTCCAACCCTACTTCTCCACACGCGGGCGCGGCACCGGCCTCGGCCTCGCCATCGTCCACCGCATCATAGCCGAGCACGGCGGGCGCATCCGCGCCGAACAGAATCGCCCACGCGGCGCGCGGATGCTGATCGAATTGCCGGTTGCGGAAGATGCACGGGAAGTCATCTGATGCCGGAAACAATTCTCATCGTTGATGACGAGCGCGGCATCCGCGAGACACTGCGCGGGGTGCTCGAAGACGAGGGCTTCGCGGCGGAGGCCGTGGCGTCGGGCGAGGAGTGTCTGAAGGCGGTCGAGCGGCGCGCTTACGGGTGTGTGCTGCTCGATGTGTGGCTGCCGGGGATGGACGGGCTTCAGACGCTCGAACGTCTGCGCGAGCGCGGGACGGAAGCCGCGGTCGTGATGATTTCGGGACATGGCAACATCGAGACCGCCGTGCGTGCGACCAAGCTCGGCGCGTTCGACTTTATCGAAAAGCCGCTCTCCATCGAGAAGACCGTGCTCACGGTGAGGAATGCGCTGCGCCACCGTGAGCTTGAGCGCGTCAACGCCGCCTTGCATGAGGAGTTGCGCGAAGAGTGGATGATGGTCGGCGAGTCGGTGGCGATGCGCGCTTTGAGAAAGCAGATCGAGATGGTCGCGCCGACCGACGGGCGCGTGCTCATCTATGGCGAATCCGGGACGGGCAAGGAACTCGTCGCCCGCGCCATTCACGCCGGCTCGCGCCGCTCACGCGCGCCGTTCGTCGAGCTGAACTGCTCCGCCGTGCCGGAAGATTTGATCGAGTCCGAGTTGTTCGGCCACGTCCGCGGCGCTTTCACGGGCGCCACTTCGGCCAAGCGCGGCAAGTTCGAGTTGGCCGATGGCGCGACGCTCTTCCTCGACGAAGTGGGCGATATGAGCGCGCGGATGCAAGCGAAAGTTTTGCGCGTGCTTGAAGAACAACGCTTCGAGCCGGTCGGCAGCCCGACGCCGATGCGCGTGGACGTGCGCGTCATCGCGGCGACGAACAAGCGGCTCGAAACCGAGATCGAGCGCGGACACTTTCGCTCCGACCTTCTCTTCCGTCTCAACGTGATTCCTTTCGAGTTGCCCCCGTTGCGCGAGCGCACTGAGGACATCCCGCTCCTCGCCGAGCACTTCAACCGCAAGTTCTCGCTTGCTTACGGCAAAGAACCGAAGCGGTTCCACGCGGACGCTGTCGAGGCGTTGCAAAACTACTCTTGGCCCGGCAACATCCGCGAACTGCGGAACACGATTGAGCGCGTTGTAATCATGCACCCGCACGTCAAGGTCGGGGTGAGCGACCTGCCGGCGCTCGGCGGCGAGGAACCACCCGCCGCGCCCTCACGCTTCTCCACCTTCCGCGACGCGAGCGAAGCGCACCAACGCGAGTTCATCAAACGTACACTGGCCGAGGCCGAGGGCAACGTCTCGCGCGCCGCCGAACTGATGGGCATGGACAGGAGTCACCTCTACCGGCGCATGAAGGCGCTCGGCATCAATGTCCGCGAGGAACGAGCCGGGACGAATGCGCTTCCGTAGTTACTTCACAAACGAAGGAGGCAAGCTGTGCCGAACAACAAACAATCACCCTCTGGAACGAGTCGCATTCTCGTCAAGCTCCGCCCGTCCAACGCGCTCAGGGCGGCGGAGTCGCGCGCCAACCTTCGACCACTGTACGACGCGCCGCCGGAGGCAACTCCGGTCTTCGGCTTCGACTCCGCCCCGCAGTGGTTCCTCGCCGACCTGCCCGACGGGGCGGCCTCGCCTTGGGACCTCGCGCACGCCCGCGTCGCTGGGCAACTCGGCGTCGCCGAGTCGGATGTCGTCTTCGCCGAGCCGGACATCGTTCACAACGTCTACCGGGATGTGAATGAGCAGGAGATCGCCGCGGGCTTCGCCGCGGGCGAAGTGTGTAACGCCGACCCGCAGGATGCGACGCACGGCAAGAAAGTCGGCCCCGACGTGTTCGCCTGGCACCTCGACAAAGACCACTCGCAACTCGGCCCGGCGCGCGAGGCCGTCGAGTTCAAAGACCCGCGCACCCGCATCGCGCACATTGACACCGGCTACTACCGCACGCACGACACTGTGCCCGAACGCATCCTGCGCCATCTCGAACGAAGCTTTGTCGAGGGCGACGCCGACCTACGGAGCGCCGAAGACCCTGATAACCGCGCCTTCCTGATAGACAACTCCGGCCACGGCACCGGCACCATCGGCATCCTCGCCGGCGGCAAGGCTCCGGCCTTCGGCGGCGTCTACCTCGGCGGCGCGCCGGACGCGGAAGTCGTGCCGCTTCGAGTCGCCGACCGCGTCGTCCTGCTCCGCACGAGCGCGCTCGCGCAGGCATTCAACTACGCCGTCGAGCAGCGTTGCGATGTCGTGACGTTGAGCATGGGCGGCGTGCCTTCGCGCGCGTGGGGCGAGGCCGTGGACAAGGCTTACGAGGCGGGCGTCGTGATCTGCGCCGCGGCGGGCAACCACATCGGCATTTCGCCGCCGCACACGCTCGTCTATCCCGCGCGTTACCCGCGCGTCATCGCCGTCTGCGGCGTAATGGCCGACGGGCGGCCTTACAAAGACCTCAAGGGGACGGCGCTCGAAGGGAGCTTCGGGCCGGACTCCGCCATGAAAGCAGCCATTGCCGCCTACACGCCGAACATCCCATGGCCGCGCTTCATGTGCGGCAGTGTGATCCGTCTGAATGGCGAGGGTACGTCCGCCGCGACGCCGCAAGTCGCCGCCGCGGTCGCCCTCTGGTTCGAGAAGTACAAGAACGAACTGCCGCGCGACTGGCGGCGCGTCGAGGCCGTCCGCAACGCCCTGTTCTCCTCGGCCAAGCAGAAGGCCGACAAGAAGCACTTCGGCAACGGCGTGCTTCAGGCGCGCGCGGCGCTCGACGTGAGACCCCTCTTCGGGCTGAAGCAGAGCGATAAGTCTGACAACTCGTTTGCCTTCCTCCGCGTCATCACCGGCCTCGGCGTCGTCGAGCGTCCGCCGCGCGAAGAGATGTTCAACCTCGAACTCGCGCAGCGCTGGCTGGTCAACAAAGAGCTGCAAAAGCTTGTGCCCGACCCCGGCGGCGCGACCAAACTTGAAGGTGAGAAGTTGCGCCGCTTGATGCAGGCCATCATCGAAGACGAGGAGGCTTCGCTCGCGCTCCGCAAGCACGTCGCGGCGCGCTACCCCGTCGCCGCCGGCAAGTCCGCGCCGAGCACGAAGAGGTCGAAGAAGGTCGTGCCCGACCCGCTTTCGGTCTGCGACGTGCAGCCCGCTGTCCGGAACCCGTCGTACCGCCGCGTCCGCGTCTACGCCGTGGACCCGAGCCTCTCGGCGCGGCTCGATACTGCTGGCATCAACGAGGTGACGCTCAAGGTTCGCTGGGAGCCTTTGAAGATTCGGAAGACCGCGCCGAACAGAAAGGCTCTGGACGGCGAGTACCTCACCGTCGAAGACGTGGACGCCACCGGCAAGCCTTACGACCCCGTGAACCTCGACGACCCGCGGCTCTTGGCGCGCGACGGCTGGGCGCCTTCCGAAGGGAACCCGCAGTTCCACCAGCAGATGGTCTACGCCGTCGCCATGAAGACCATCGAGCACTTCGAGCGCGCCCTCGGTCGTCCAGTCCTCTGGCGTCCCCGCCCGAACCCGAAGAACGCCAACGACGATAAGACCTTCGTCCAGCGACTGGCCGTCCGCCCGCACGCGCTCCGGCAGGCCAACGCCTTCTACAGCCCGCATGAGGTCGCGCTTCTGTTCGGCTACTTCGAGGCCGCGGCGGACGACCCCGGCGACCACATGCCCGGCAGCCGCGTCTACGCCTGCCTCTCGCACGACATCATCGCCCACGAAACCACACACGCCATCCTCGACGGCATGCACCGCCGCTTCAACGAGCCGACCAACCCGGACGTGCTCGCGCTGCATGAGGGCTTCGCCGACATCGTCGCCCTCATGCAGCACTTCACCATTCCGGAAGTCTTGGAACAGGAGATCGCCAAGACGCGCGGCGACATCGAGGCCGAGTCCATGCTCGGCCAACTCGCCGTCCAGTTTGGCTATGCGACGGGCGGGCGCGGCGCGCTGCGGAACGCTATCGGGCGGATGGAAGGGGGCGTCTGGAAGAGAATCCCGCCCGACCCCGCTGACTTGCAAAAGCGTCTGACGCCGCACTCGCGCGGGGCCATCCTCGTGGCCGCGGTCTTCGACGCCTTCATCGCCATCTACAAGTCGCGTATCGCCGACCTGCTCCGCATCTACACGGGCGGAACGGGCGTGCTGCCGAACGGGGCGATTCACCCCGACCTCGTGCGCCGGCTCGCCGACGAAGCGTCGAAGTCCGCCAGTCACGTCCTCAGCATGTGCATCCGCGCGCTCGACTACCTGCCGCCCGTGGACGTGACCTTCTTCGAGTACCTGCGTGCGCTCATTACCGCTGACTTCGACCTCGTCAGCGACGACCGCCACAACTACCGCGTCGCCTTCGTCGAAGCCTTTCGTCGCCGAGGCATCTACCCGCTCGACCTCGACGCGCCGACGCCCGACATTCCCCGCACGCTCTCCGTTGATACGCTGCGCTGGCAGGGTCTCGACCCGTCGGAGTTTCCGAGCCGCGTGCGTACCAAGATCAAGGAGATGTACCGCGTCATCATCGAGGGGTTAAAGGTCTACGCCGACGCCTGCTTATATCTGGAAGACCGCAAGATGCTGTTCGATGTAACGCGCGAACAGCGCCGCTTGCTCCACGAGCAGCTTGAATTCACCTTCAAGGCCGTGCCGGAGTTCGCCACCAGTCTCGGCCTCATTGCGGGTCGGAAGTTCGAGGTTCACGAACTGCGTCGCGCGATGCGTATCAGCCCCGACGGCAAACACATCCCGCAGCTTGTCGTCGCGCTGACGCAGTCAAAGGTAGTGGCGAAAGAGAAAGACACGCCGCGCCACATCTTCCGCGGCGGCTCGACGCTTCTGGTAGACCTCTCCATCCCGGAGGTCAAATACCGGATCGTCAAAAACATCAACAGCGACAGTCGCCCGGCGCGCACGGCTGCCTTCATCCGTGAGTCTGCCGACGACGCCTTGCGCGCGCTCTTCTTCTCGCCCACGCGCCGCGAGCCTTTCGCCGCTCTCCACGCGCTCGCCGACGACGGCTTCTAGCGTGTGCGGCCTTAACCACGTGAAGCGGGGCCGCGAGGTGATGCAGGCGCTCGTCAGATGCCGCTCCATCTGCTAATCTTATTCTATGCGGCGGAGCGGCATCCGCAGCGTTTATTCAGTTGATAATTACGCCCGACGGCGAAGGAATGATATGGATTACACGACGAGAGAGCTTTTAAAACGCTATGCCAACCTTGCGCTCGGACAACCGTTCGCGCCGGTGTTGCTGAACATTCTGGTGACGAGCGTTTGTGACATGCGCTGTACACACTGCTTCTTCACGGACGAACTCGACGACCGCCCGCGCAAGAAGTTGCAGATGAAGACGCACGAGATCGCGCGTGTGTCGGAAACTTTGGGGGGCAACCTCGGCGTGCTCATCCTTGCGGGTGGCGAGCCGTTCACCCGCAAAGACCTGCCCGAAATCGTCCGCTCTTTTTACGAGAATAACAAACTCGAATCCGTCTACCTGATGTCGAACGGGCAGATTCAGAAGCGCATCATCCCTGATGTCACGCGCATCCTCGAAGAGTGCCCGAATCTGAACGTGGCGGTCGCGCTCGGCATTGACGGGCTGAAGGATCAGCACGAGAAAATTCGACAGAAGCCCGGCTCGTGGGACATTGCCATTGACACGGCGCGGCAGCTTCAGGCCATCAAGCGAGAATACCAGCGGCTCGACATCCAGACCTGTACCTGCTTTATGAACACGAATCAGGACACGATCTTCGAGTGGTACGACTTTCTGAAGTATGACCTCCGGCCCGACAAGGTCAACTTCAACTACATTCGTCCGCCGTCAGCCGACCCGAAGGAGCTTGATATTGACCACACGCGCTACGCGAAGCTGGCGCGGATGATTGACGACGATTCGCGCCACGCCGCCATCAAGAACAACTACGCGGGCGACGCCGGCTTCTTCAAAGCCGCGATTGACATCTACATGCACGGCCTCATTGACCGCACGCAGCAAGAGCAGAAGGCGCAACTTACCTGCTACGCCGGCACCGCGGGCGCGGTGATTTACGACGAAGGTTCGGTCTCTTCCTGCGAGAACCTTGACGCTATCGGGAACCTGCGCGAGCACGAATGGAACTTCCAATCGCTCTGGCGTTCCGAGGCGATGAAGGCGCGGCGCAAAAAGGCTGCTGACGGGTGCTTCTGCACGCATGAGTCGAACTGCTACTACCCCAGTTTGCCGTTCAACCCGAAGCACTTGATTAAGATCAAGAAGCTTGAGCGCGAAATGAAGAAGGCGAGCCGTGGAATCGGGAAACAGAACGAACAGACCGACGGAGTTGTCTTGAAGGCGTAGAGCGATTGCGGGTCTCCGAGCGCCGTAGCCCGTAAAATGAAAACCGGCAACTGTAAAGACCAATTCATGTCTTCCGACAAAGTTCCGAAAATCCTTATCATCTCGTCCGATACCGGCGGCGGCCATCGCTCGGCGGCGGCGGCCATCGTCGCCGGGGTGCAAAAAATCTTCACGGGCGATTCCTGCGCCGTGCGAGTCGTGCGCGCCGTCGAGGAGTCACACCACCTGTCGGAAAAGCTCGTCCGGCTTTACAACTGGGTGCTGCAAAACCGGCAACACTGGATGAAGTACCTCTACTGGTGCGTCAACCGCTTCCGCCCCGAAACGCGCGAGTTCTTCCACCGTCGTTGCATCGGCTACTGCAAGGCGCAGTTCGAGAAGTGGTGCCCGCACGTCGTCGTGAGCGTCCACCCACTGACGCAGCATATCTTCGCGCGCGTGCTCAAAGAACTCGGACTGGCGGAGACGATCCCGCTCGTTACTGTCGTCACCGACCCGTGCTACGGATTCTGGAAGGGCTGGGCGTGCGACGACGTGCGTCTCTATTTGGTGGCGAGCGATGAGGCGCGGCAACAGTTGATTGACTATGGCGTCGCGCCCGAACGGATTAAGGTTTCGGGGATGCCTGTCCATCCGAAATTCGAGTCTCCCGACGAGCGCGTCGCGCAGGCGGCACGCCGGGCGCTCGACCTCGACCCGGAAAAGTTCACCGTCTTCGTCAACGCGGGTTGGGCCGGCGGCGGCAACATCCCACACATCTTCGGCGAACTGGTGCGCGGCGACCTGAACGTGCAGGCGATTTTCCTCGCCGGGAAGAATGAGGAGTTGCGCGTGGAGGCCGAGACGCTCGCCAAGCACGCACGGTTCCCCGTCAAAGTCATCGGCTACTCCGAACAGGTCGAGCAACTGATGCAGGCCGCGGACGTGATGATCTCCAAACTTGGCGGCTTGACCACATTTGAGGCGCTCGCCTGCCGCGTGCCGATTATAGCCGACGCAACGACGCCGCCGATGCCGCAGGAGTCCGGCGCGGCTACCATGCTTGTAAAGCGCGGCGCGGGGGTGCTCTTGAACCGCGCGAGCGACATCGTGCCGGTCGTGCGCCGCATGGTCGAGGACTCGCGTTACTACGCCTCTCTGCGCGCCGCCACGACAAACCTCGCCATCCCTGACGCGACCCGTCGGATCGTCGAAGAGATCACCGCGCTCATCCCCGCGCCCGCGCTCGCCGAGGATGAAACTTTACAGCCCGAAGCACGCACGGCCTGATCCCGCCGGGAGCAATCCAAATTCAGTTTAGCCACAGAGTCACAGAGACACAGAGAACGGGAAAGAAAAAGAGAGGGGTTGAGTTGGGGGAGAGTTGAATGATTCAACTCTCCCCCAGACAATCTCTCTCTTTCTTTTCTTCCTTTCGTTCTTCTCTCTGTGTCTCTGTGACTCTGTGGCTAATCCTGCTCTCCCACAGCCAAGTTGACGTGCCATCCGCCTTTAAGCTTTAATCGTCGCGTTCTATTAATCAAAACAACTCGCCTGCGTGTTCCGCCTTCAGACGGCGCCGTGGGCGTGTGTGAATCGGGGACGAACGTAACTTGAGTCTTCTGCTGGAAGGGAAGCGGGCCTTTATCACCGGCGGCACGCGCGGAATCGGGGCGGCGCTCTGCGATGTCTTCGCGCGCGAAGGAGCCGACGTGGCTTTCGTCTACCACTCGCGCGACGATCTTGCGGAGCTGACTACGCAAAAAATTCAGGCGTATGGGCGCCGCGCTCTGGCTTTCAAAATCTCCATCACGGATCGCGTCGGCTTGAAGAAGACGACGCGCGAGATGGTTGAGACGTGGGGCGGCGTGGACATCCTCGTCAACAACGCCGCCATCAACCGCGGCGACAACTTCGCCACCACGACCGACCGCGCGTGGGACGACATCATCAACACCAACGTCAACAGCCTCTTCGCTGTCACCAAGCCTATCTACAAACAGATGATACGCCAGCGAAAAGGTTCGATCCTCAACATCACCTCCATCGGCGCCATCCGCGCGCTGCCCACCTCCGTCCACTACGCCACCTCGAAGGCCGCGATGATTGGCTTTACCAAATGCCTCTCACGTGAGGCCGCGACCTTCGGCGTCACGGTTAATGCTATCGCCGCCGGCATCTTCGACACCGAACTCGCCGAAGCGCTCCCCGACCGTCTCCTCCAGATGCACGACATCTGGGTCATGGCCGGTCGTAAAGGGCGTCCAAGTGAACTCGCCGAATTCGCGGCGTTTATGGTGAGCGAGCGTAACAGCTTTATGAATGGCGAAGTCGTGATCGTGGACGGCGGGGTGATTACGTAGAAGCTTTTTGCGATTGGCTTTTAGCAAACTCTGCTGCACGACTTTTGCCGCTCATCGAGTTCAAGCAGCAGGGTTTGCGTTGTTTTTAGTCGAAAGCGAAAAACAATGATCTTGCTTACCTGAAATTGAATTTCATTATTAAGTCTTTTCTTTTCAACATTTAGCTTGACAGTTGGGGTCTTGGCTTTTATCATGTGCGTGGAAAGAAACAATTTAGGGGATTCAATATTCGGGAGGGTAAAATGGCAAACGCGGAACTTGTTGAAAACTTAAACCGTGCGTTGAGCTTTGAGCTATCTGGCGTGATTCAGTATCTACAGCATAGTTTCCTCGTCACCGGTCAGGAGCGGGAAGTCTTTTGCTCTTTCTTCCGTGACTTGAGCAAAGAGTCTCGTGAGCACGCTGAACTGCTCGGAGACAAAGTCGTGGCGCTGGGCGGCGTGCCGACGGTCGAGCCGGGCGACATCAGACAGTCAACAAATCTGACCGAGATGCTTAAACAGGATTTGGAGCTTGAGCGAGCCGCGATGGAGGCTTACGTCGGCGCTTGGAAATCCTGCACTGACGCGGAGTTGGGGACGCGGTTCATGCTGGAAGAGAGGATTTCGGAGGAGCAGCGACACATTGAGGAGTTCGAAAAGCTGACCAACGAACGCAAGTCCAGCGTGACGAAAGAGAGGATCACGCTCCGGCAGGTAGGCTAGAGAAGCACGTATCTCGAAAAGCAGAAGGCAGCAGGAACTTTCACTTTGTAAGTTCCTGCGGCCTTCAATTTTTTACAGGTGAATCAGGTGAGGGTCGGGAGTTGAATTACTCGCGCTGTCTCCGAAACCAACCCCTCTTCCGCACGCTTGCTATTGATACGATGGCGGGCGACGGTTATCGCACGGTGCAGGTCTTCGAGTTGTTCGGCGTCTACCCGGAGAGTCTTTTGACTACACCAACCCAGACCTTCCGTCCAAGTCGAATAACGAATCGCCACGCGGTCAACGTCCTCGATCAACACTTCGACCTTCTGCGCTTCGCGCTCGGATCGAAGGCTATGAGCCGCTGCGTTGTTATTTTTCTTCACCGTCTTAATAAAATCCCTTCAAAATCGAAATAATCCGGACTTCAACTTCATCTCAAGCTTTCGACGAAATTGAAAACCAATTTCAATAAGCATTATCTTTATGATGACTCCGCCTGTCAAGAAGATTGTTTGCGGGGCGTCATTTTTTTTCGAGAGCATCGAGACGCTTTTTCAGTGTGTGGACGGTACGTTGCATCTCGGTCAAACGTCTGTAGGCCGCGGTTGCTCGAAGCCAGTCGCGGTTATCAAAGGCCGGAATGCCCGACAGGACTTTGCCGGCGGGAACGTTATGGCTCGTCGCGCTCTTGGCAGTGATGACGACATCATCGCCGATGGTCAGGTGTCCAGCTACTCCGACTTGTCCGGCGAGGATGACGCGCCGTCCGATGTGAGAACTGCCGGCCAACCCGACCTGCGCGCAGAGCAGTGTGTCCTCGCCAACCGTGCACGAGTGACCGACCTGCACGAGGTTGTCAATTTTCGCGCCTCGACGGATGCGCGACTCGCCGACCGAGGCGCGGTCAATGGTCGTCCCGGCGCCAATCTCCACGTCGTCCTCGATCACGACGCGGCCCGTCTGTGGAATCTTCAGCCAGCGTCCTTCCTCGTCCTTCGCGTATCCAAAGCCGTCAGAGCCGACGACCGTGTTGTTGTGGATGACGACGCGCTCGCCGACCTCCGTGCCTTCGCGCAGGGCAACGCCGGAGTGGATGACGGAGTGCGCGCCGACGCGGACACCCTCGTAGATAGTGACGTTTGGGTGTATACGCACGCCATCGCTAATTTCAACATTGGGGCCGATGACGGCACATGCGCCGATAGCGACGCCCGCGCCGAGGCGTGCGGTTGGGTCAATAAAAGCCGAAGGGTGGATGAGCGGCGCGAATGCCGGTTCCGGGTGAAACAGACGGAGGGCGCGCGTATATGCGAGATATGGATCGCGCGCACGTAAGAGGGCGAGATCGTCACGACCGATTTCCACTCCTTCGCCGACATAAATCGCCGAGGCGCGCGTTGTCTGCACGCGGGGCGTGTAACGCGGGTTTGAAAGGAAAGTGACATGGCCGGGTTCCGCCTCGTCCAGTCCCGCCGCGTTTTTGATTTCAACGTCGGCGAAGTCGTCATCAATTTGTGCGCCTGTCTGGCGTGCGAGTTCGAATAGTTTCATATTGAAAGTGTCGCTTTTGAAATTTAGTATCAGCTTCCGGGATAGGGGTTCATCGGGCGAATCACATGAGGTTGACCGGGTCAATCTCGATGTTCACGGATTGAATGTCACAACCCGGCGCGCGGCCTGCTTCAGCGAGCGCCATTTCGATAATTTCACGCATGCGCGTGCGGTTGCGCGACTTGAGGAGGAGTTGGACGCGGTGCTCGCCGCGCAGCCGCGCGAGCGGAGCGGGCGCGGGGCCGAGGATGCGCGTCGCACGGTCGGCGTTCGCGGCGTCGAGGGCGCGGCGAACTTCGGCGGCGGTCGCGTGCACGCGCGTCAAGTCCTCGCCATGGACGAGCAGCGAGGCGAGCGCGACGAAGGGCGGGTAGCTCAGGGTCTTGCGGTAGCGAATCTCCTCCGCGAAAAAGTTTTCATAGTCCTGCGCGCAGGCGTGACGGAGGGCATAGTGTTGTGGGTGATAAGTCTGAATCAAGACTCGACCGGGGCGCTCGCCGCGTCCGGCGCGGCCCGCTACCTGTGTGATGAGCTGGAAGGCGCGCTCGGAGGCGCGAAAATCCGGGAGCGCGAGTCCGGCGTCCACCGAGATGACGCCGACCAGCGTGACGTTCGGGAAGTCGTGGCCTTTGGCGATCATCTGCGTGCCGACGAGCATGTCCAACTCGCCCGCGCCGAAGCTGAGGATGGCTTGCTCGTAGGTGCTGCGGCGCGCGGTCGTGTCGCGGTCGAGGCGCGCGATGCGGAGTGCGGGAAAACGGGCGCGCAGAATCTCTTCGATCTGCTCCGTTCCTTCACCGATGAAGAAGATGTACTTGCCTTTGCACGAAGGACAGACCGAGGGCGGGTGCTGTCGCAGGTTGCAGTAATGGCAGATGAGGCTGCGCTCGCTGCGGTGATAGGTGAGCGTCACGTCGCAGTTCGCGCAGTTGATGCGCTCGCCGCAGGTGCGACAGAGGACGAAGCTCGAATAGCCGCGCCGGTTGAGGAGGATGATGGACTGCTCGCCGCGCTCGTGCGTCTCTTCGATGGCGGCGAGCAGGTTGGGCGAAAAGACTTCGGGCTTGCCCGCGCCGCCGAAGACTTCGCGCATGTCTATGATTTCGGCTTGAGCCATGGCGCGTCCCGCGACGCGGTTCGGCAGACACAAATAGCGATACTTGCCACGGCGCGCGTTCTGGAAAGATTCGAGCGAGGGCGTCGCGGAGCCGAGGACGACGACGGCGCGCTCCCTGAGTGCGCGCACCACCGCTGTGTCGCGCCCATTGTAGTAGGGCGATTCCTGCTGACGATAAGATGCTTCGTGCTCTTCATCAACGACGACGAGGCCGAGGTCTGAGACCGGGGCGAAGACGGCGGAACGTGTGCCGATGACGACGCGCGCCTCGCCCCGCTTGAGACGAGTCCACTCGTCGAAGCGCTCGCCCGTGGTGAGCGACGAGTGGAAGATGGCGACGGCGTCGCCGAAGTGCGCGCGCAGACGGCGCGAGAAGACGGGCGTCAGGGCAATTTCGGGGACGAGCATCATCGCCGTGCGCCCGCGTTCGAGCGCGGCGCGCATCGAGCGGATATAGATTTCAGTCTTCCCGCTCCCCGTCACGCCGTGCAGGAGAAAGGCGGCGTACCCGCCCGCGTCCTGCGCTTCGTTAATCTGCTTGAGCGCCTCCGCCTGTTCGACGGTCAGCCGAAAATCGTCCGCGGTTGGAAGCGCCGCGCCCGCGAGCGGATCGCGGCGGACATCGCGGACGAAGATTTCGAGGAGTCCCTTTTTCTCCAAAGTTTGAACCGAGGAGACGCCCGTTTGAGAGGCGCTGAGTAGTTCGGCAAAGAGCATTTCGCCGCCGTTGGCGACGAGCGATTCCACGATTCGTTGTTGTGCGGCGGTGAGTGAGTGCGGGCCGTTTTGAGTTTCCACGGGGAGCAGCCGCACGGCCTTGCGGCGCTTCGTTCTGGCGAGCGCGCCTTTCGTGCGGTGTGTGACCGTCACCCAGCCGGTGCGCTCCAACTCGCGGATGGCCTTTGCGGCACGCGCCTGACCGAACTCGCGCCCGATCTCGCGCAAAGTGTGTTCACCGCCGCCGGCAAGTGTGCTGAGGAGCTGTGCTTTAACGGTCGCCGCCCGCCGCGACGGGAGGCGCGCGAGTTCGTCACGCCCTTCCGCGGTGATCGTGATGATCTGTTCGATGGTCGAGTTGATACCGGCGGGCAGCGCCGCGCGCAGCACCTCGCCCCACGGCGCGGCGTAGTAGTCGCTGATCCAGCGCGTGACATCCAGCACCTCCGGGGTCAGCAGCGGCTCGGCGTCAAGCAACTCTTCAGCCTCTTTGATTGTCGTCTCGTCTAATCCAATCGCGGGATCGAGCGCGTCATGCAGTTCGACGATATAGGCGGTCGCAAGTTTCCGCCCGAACGGCGCCAGCAAGCGGGAGCCGACGCGGGCTTCCGCACGCAATGCGACCGGCAGCTTGTAGGTAAAAGTCTGCGAGAGACGAAGAGGAAAGACGACTTCGGCGTAAAGCGGGGCATTGCGCTCGACGGAAGGGCGCTGTTCGGTGTCGGCGATGGGAGTCGAGGGGGTGGAGCGTTGCACGGCGGACTAAGTTAGCGTGACGGAGGGAAAAGGGAAAGTCGTCCAAGTAATGAGCTGTCACAGACCGCTCCATTCGGTCTCCGGTCACGTTGCGAGCCGCCGGCTCCGTCTTATTTGGACTTGTAACCCATCCCCCACACTTTCAGCAGGGCGCGGTAACCGTCAGCGAGCTTCTTCGTAAAATCAATCACCTGCGCTGCCGGTAACGTCCATGAAAGTTTCTGATACATACAAGGTTTGTACAGGAGCGGCACGATCCGGCCCTTGTAGCGTTTGTCGTTCAGGGCAAACATCAACTCGTGCTTCACCCAGTCGGATTTGACGGAGTTCGGCGTGAGGACGACGACGAACCAGTTGCACCTGCTCAACGCCGCTCCTATTTCATCATGCCACTGCTGCGCCCCGACAAGGTTCGACCGGCTATACCAAACGGGCATGCCGTGCCGACGCAGGACTTTCGCCAGTGAGGCGACGAACTGCCGGTCCTTGTCTGAGTGGGAGAGAAAGACTTCTTTGATGTGCATCGGCGCGATGTGCCCGCGAGGCGCGGCGGTCAAGCCGCCGTGAGGAGGGATTGCGCGATCTCTTCAATCTCTTTGTCGGCGTTCCCGCTCTCCGGCAGATTTTTCATACCGAGCGACTCAAGAATCCACGGAATTTCTTTCTTCGGGAGTTTCTTCGGGTCGCCGACGATAACGGGGATGAGGCGGTGGCTGTAAGTCTCGTCGCCGAGCGCATATTCGATTTCGCGGCGCACGGAAAAGGAGCGCAGCGCGGCGGGAGTTAAAAGAACGACCATTGCTTTCGACTCTCGCAGGGCTTTGGCGGCCTCCTCCGCCCAGTTATGTCCGGCGAGGATTTCACGCCTGTCGTACCAGACCTTTAAGCCGGCCCTCTCCAAACCGCGAGCGACACGTCTAGCTATTGGTTCGTCGGACTCGGCGTAGCTAATAAAGACTTGCATGAACAGCACCCCAAAACAATAGTCGGTCAGCGGTTCGAGTTATAACCGCATCGGCGTGAAATATCAAAGTGTCCTTGAGGTGGGATCAGTTGTGGCCAAGAAAGCGCGAACCCTTTTTATGTCCTCCCAGACCTCGCGTTTCTTGGTAGGGTCGCGCAGGAGGTAAGCGGGGTTGAAGGTCGGCATCAGTTGAATACCGTCGTAGTCGTGGAACTCGCCGCGCAGTTGCGAGATTGGTTTCTTCGTGCGAAGCAGGGCGCGCGTCGGCGTGTTGCCGAAGGCGATGACGACGCGGGGGCGGACGGCGCGTAGCTCGCGGTCTAGATAGGGCGTGAAGAAGGAGAGCCAGTCAGCGGTAATCTCTTCGCCCGTGCAGATGAGTTTGACGACATTGGTGAGGTAGCAGTCCTTGCGTTGGAGGCCGATGCTGCCGAGGATGCGTTCGAGCATCTGTCCCGCCGGCCCCATGAAGGGCCTGCCGCTCTCGATGTCGGGCGGGCCGGGCGATTCGCCGACCACCGCCACGCGCGCGCCTGTTTGCCCTTCACCGAAGATGAAGATGCGCTCTTTGAAGTGTGGCAAGCTCTTGGCCCGGCGCAGAAGCTCTTCGTTGATGGCGTCGGGCGTCTCGTTTGATTCCGGTTGCGGCGTATTGAGGAAGAGAGAGTCTTGCATAACAGTTAGAAGAGGTCGGAACAGACCGCGGCAGCGTCCGTTTCCGACAAAGCCAAACTCAGGCGGCGCCGCGGAGCCGTTCGTGGAATTTATCGCTCGGCCCGTGGCCGTCGCCGTCCACGGACAACTCCGGCAGGACGCGGTTGACGAAAAACATCTCGACCCGGCCTTTGCTTTTGGCCTCGATTGCGCCGCGCGGCTCACACTCGAAAAGGTCTTTGACACTTTCGTAGGTCGCGCGCGAAACGTTGACTCTGCCGGGCTGGCCGGAAGACTCCATACGGCTGGCGGTGTTCACGGCATCGCCCCACACGTCGTAGGCGAACTTTTCGCGCCCGATCACGCCCGCCACCAGTTCGCCGGAGTTGATTCCGATCCGCACATCCCAGAAGGGCTGGCCGCGTTCGACCGCGCGACGCACGCGCGCGGCGATGAAGTCACGCATTTCCAGCGCCGCCAGCACGCAGTCCGCGGCGTGCGTCCGCGAAGGCTGCGGGATGCCGCCGACGGCCATGTACGAGTCGCCGATGGTCTTGATCTTCTCCAACCCGTGAGCGCGCGCGATCCGGTCGAAGCCGCGGAAACAGTCGTCCAATTCTTCGACGACCTCCCGCGGCGTCAACCCCTCGGCGACATGCGTGAAGCCGACGAAATCCGTAAAGAGGATCGTCGCATCGCGGTAGGCGCGCGGCTCGACGCGGTCGCGCGTCTTCAACTCCTGCGCGACGCTCTCCGGTAGAATGTTAAGGAGCAGTGTGTCGGACTTGCGTCGTTCGGCCTCCAGCTCGCGGCCTTGAATGATGACGAGCGCGCCGACGAAGAGCTGGACGAAAAGAAAGTTAGCGGCGATGTCATAGTAACCACCGCCCGGCACTGACTGGGCAGCGATCCACTGGGGGAATTGGCGCTCGACGATGAAAAGCGCGACGGACGACGCGCAGATGACGGAGGCTGCGAGCAGAGTGGTTCGCGCGCCGTTCGAAAGGATGATGGCAATCACCATCGCCGCGATGAAATAGTAGTGCGAGCCGCCGCGCGTCCCCGCATTGGAGAGGGTGTCGAAGAAGACGAACGAGACCATCAACATCACGAACGGCCAGTAGAGCGGGCGGTAAACCCTGCGGAATCTCGATAGATAGAAGCAGAGGAGGAAGCCTGCGCCCGTGGCGAGGTGTGTGACGGCGAAGAGGCGAGAGTCGCGCGAGTACATGAGGCCGAGGCCGCCGAGGATGTTGGTGACGCCGTTGAGCAGGCTGAGGGCATTGAAGAGTCTCTGCTCAAGCGGGAAGGCGCGATGATCGCCGAGGAGCGCATCGTGTATGTTGTTGAGCAGTTCGTTCACGGACGAATCACCGACGCGGAACAGGGAAGAGAGCATTCACGCAACTCTTCATTAACACGTCTTCGAGGACGGCGCACGCACGTTGAGCGTGGCAGGCCGCTACCCTTTCGCCTCGGTTTCCTTCAGGTAGTCGCGCACCACCTTCATGTCCGCCCACACTTCGCGCTTCTTCGAGGGGTCGCGCAGCAGATAGGCGGGATGAAAGGTAGGCATGACCTTGATGCCCTTGTAGTCCTGAAACTTTCCGCGCAGTTGCGTGATGCCCACTTTGGTGTCGAGCAGGTTCTTCATCGCGGTGTTGCCGAGAACGACGATCACGTCGGGCCGCGCGATGTTGATTTCACGCAGCAAGAAGGGTTTGCAGGTCTTCGCCTCTTCGGTCGTGGGCTGACGGTTGCTGGGCGGTCGGCAACGGTTGACGTTGCCGATGAGTATATCTTCGCGTTTGAGTCCGATGGCCTCGATAATCTTATTGAGGAGTTGGCCGGCGCGACCGATGAAGGGACGCCCGGAAGCGTCCTCATCCGCGCCCGGCGCCTCGCCGACGAACATCAGGCGAGACTTCGGATGACCTTCGGTGTGGACGATCTTTGTGCGCCCCTCGTGAAGCGGACAGCGAACGCACTCGCCCACGTCGTTGCGGATGTCTTCGAATGTCTCACCGGGCTTGCCGAGGCTCAACTCATCTTTCGGCTCGATGTCGCCGAAAAGCGTCGCGCGCGGCTCCGGCGGGTTGGCGGATGGTGCTCTGACGGGTTTCTTGGGCATCGCTGTCTGATAGAGAACAGGTGGCGCCTCACCGTTCGGAGGAGGTGTGGCGTCGTTTGGTTTCGGTGGGGGCAAAGTGGCTGACGTTTGGGGGCGCGGCGCGGGACGCTCCACGCGCGCGTGTCGTTCGAGCGCGGACGGAAGCGACGCGGGACGCGAGGGGCGGCCCGCGTCGGTCGTAATATTTTTTTGAGCGTCGGAGCCGACAGGTTCGGCGAACCCTGTCAGCCCTTCGACACCCAACTCGCGCAGGTAGGCGGCGGATTCGGCGACCTCCCCCAACAGCGCCCGCAGTTCATCTCGCAAATCCTTCTGGTCTTCCATTTTCAGTGCCGCGCATTATATCGCACGAATAGTCGCCGTCGTGAACTCGATCAACGACGGGAGCCGATTTTGTGAGCGAGGATTCTGAGGCCGCAAAAGAACAGGCCGCCGAAAGCGCCGATGATTGCTAGACCGAGCGGGAGCACGAAGAGCGAAGTCCGCAGCAGGATGAACGGGAACATCAGGAGCGACGCTCCGAGCGCGCCGTGGACGACGAGCGCGCGCGCCCAGCAGTTACCCGCGACCGACCAGCGGGAATCTCTCACCCTCAACTCCGAAAGCCCCGCTCCGAGCAACGCGCCGAAGAGACCGTCGCGCAGCGCGAGAGCGATGAGCTGAAGGGCGAAATCGTCGTAAGCAAATGGCGTCTGTGAAAGTCCGAGCCAGCGCGCGAGCAGTCCGACGCCGACGCTGAGAAGAGAAAAGAGAATAGCGCCCGCGACGGCGTAAGCGCCGACCTGTTTGAGTCCGGAAATGGTGTCGGAGCCTGCGCGTGCGGCGGCGGTTGTGCCTGTTCCCTGTCGCGCGGCGGCTTGTGTGCCTGAAACTCCCTGCACAGTGCCTTGAGATTCGACGACCGTCGGCACGAACTGCTGCGCGGGCCGTGCTTCCGTCAACGGTCGTGTATCGCGCGATGGAGGTCTCGTCGCGTCGGGGCGCGGAGAAGTCGCAGCCTGTGTGTTCTGCGTGGGTGGTGTGGAAACCCCTTGTTGTGTCTGTGTCGCGGGGCGGGCGGATGATGACTCGTCGAGCGGTCGCACCTCGGTCTCGAAACTCTGTGGTTCGAGGGCAGAGACGAACTCCGTGTAAAGCTCCTGCACGGACTGTTGGCGCGCATCGGGGTTCTTCGAGAGCGCGCGTTGGAGCACGTCGGAGAGTGCGCGGGGGATGTCCGGGCGGACGGTGTGGAGCGGTGGCGGCGTTTCGGCGATGCGCTGGTGTATGAGCTGGCCTTGTGTCTGGGCATCGTAGGGCATCCTGCCACTGAGCATCTGATAGAGCATGGTGCCGAGCGCGTAGATGTCCGTGCGGCGGTCAATCGGCCCGCCGACCAACTGCTCCGGCGCCATGTAGGAGAGCGTCCCGGCGATGCGGCTCGCGTTGGCGGCGGAAGAGGAGGTGAGCACTTTGGCGATACCGAAGTCGAGGACTTTTGGATACGCGCGGCCTCGCCTGCCGAGATGTATGTTCGAGGGCTTGATGTCGCGGTGGACGACGCCCGCGTCGTGCGCCGCCTGAAGCGCGTCGGCGATTGAAGAGAGGAGCGTGGCCGTCTCGACGGGTGCGAGTGGGGCGCGCTCACGCAGTTCGTTTTCGAGTGTGCGCCCTTCGAGCCACTCCATGACGAGATAGGCGAAGTCGCCTTCCTCGCCCGTGTCCGTGACGGCGACGATGTTCGGGTGGACGAGCCGCCCGGCGGTCAGCGCCTCGCGCTGGAAAAGCTCGCGCGCGCCAGCTATTTCGGCTTCCGGGATGTCCGGCTTGAGAATCTTGACGGCGACCGTGCGCTCAATCCGCGCATCGGTGGCGCGGTAGACGGCGCCGAAGCTGCCCGCGCCGGCAAACTCTTCCAGACGGTAGCGACCACCGAAGACTTCGCCCGTGAGGCGATAGGGGTCGCGCCGGGGTGCTGAAGTTTTCGGGGGCTGCTGATCCATGTGTTGGGAGAAGCTATGACGGGTCTGCCGCATGGTCGCGGCGGAGACGGACGACGGCATCGAGGATGCAATGCGCCGTGTCGAGCTTAGACATGAGCGGAAGGCTTTCGGGCTGCTCGCGGTCGCGCGTGATGATGGTGACGGCGTTCGTCTCGGAATCGAAGCCCGCGTCCTCGCGCGTGATGTCGTTGGCGACGATGGCGTCGAGATGCTTGCGCTCAAGCTTCTGGCGCGCGTGCTCGATCACGTTATCGCTCTCGGCGGCGAAACCGACGACGAGCAGACCGTTCCGGCGCGGATGCGAAACCTCCTTCAGAATGTCCGGCGTTGGCACCAGCGAGAGAGTCAGCGCTGCGTCCGACTTTTTGATTTTGCTGTCAGCACGCCTCGCTGGTTTGTAATCGGCGACCGCCGCGGCGGCGATAAAGATGCTTGCCTCGTCTACTTCTTTGAAGACGGCGGCGTGCATCTCTTCCGCCGACAGAGCGCGCACGACGCGGACGCCCGTGGGCGCCTCGGCGGTCGTCGAGCCGGCGACGACCGTCACCTCAGCGCCGCGTTCGCGGGCGGCCTCGGCCAGCGCGAAGCCCATCCGGCCCGACGAGCGGTTGGAGATGAAACGCACCGGGTCAATCTCCTCGCGCGTGGCGCCGGTCGTGATGAGGAGGCGCTCGCCCGCGAGGTCTGGCGCGCGGCGTCTCTCTCTCAGCACAAGAAACTCAAGCGCGGCGGAGACGATCATTTCGGGTTCACTCAACCTGCCGGGGCCGAAGGCGCCACAAGCCATCTCACCCGCATCCGGTTCGATGATTCGCACTCCATCCGCGCGCAGTCGCGCGAGGTTGCGGCGCGTGGATGGATGGTTCCACATCGTCGTGTTCATCGCCGGGGCGACGACGACCGGCGCGTTCGAGGCGAGATAGGTCGTCGAGAGAAAGTCGTCGGCGACGCCGTTGGCGAACTTGGCGATGATATTCGCGGTGGCGGGCGCGACGAGGAAGAGATCAACAGTCTGCGAGAAAGTGATGTGCGCGATGGGGTCTGGGTTGTCGGGAGCATAGTCGTCAACGACGACGTGCGCGCCGGACAAGGCGCGAAACGTAAGCGGCGTGATGAACTCGCAGGCTCGCTGCGTCATCCCGACGCGAACAGTACAGCCCGCGCGCTGGAGTCCGCGTAAAACCTCCGCGGCCTTGTAAGCGGCGATGCCGCCCGTCACGCCGAGCGCCACGCGCTTGCCCTCGAAGCGCCGCGCGCCCTCTCTTGACGGGCCGTTTTTTTCATTAGTAGCCATCGAAGAGTTTTCCGCCTGTGGCGCGAATTTAGCACCGCCTTCATCGAGGGCGCAACGCCGAGATGTTTTAGTGTGGATTAAGCTATAGCGGCGGCGGGGCCGTGCCCGGAATAGTAACGAGGAAGGTTTGGGATTGCGGAGGGTGAGGGGATGGCTCACCCCATGTCGAATACTTGTGATAACATTTCATGCAACTTAACTCGACGTAATCCAGAACGGCCCATAGTGCGCCGCGGGAAGTGTCCGAGGTGAAAAAGGTGTCAAGGGAGAAAGATAGCCGGTTCGGACATGTCATCCTTGCGCTGGCATTGTGCCTGCTCTGCTCCGTCTATGTTGCCGCGCAAAGCTCGCGCACGGCGCAGCGCGAGGACGCCGAGTTCGGCCCCATTGTGCGGGCCTACCTCGGTTATTTACGAGCGCAGCAGGAGGTCGTGGACGACCGCGTGAGCCGGCGCGAGATAGACCGTCGTTATTATCTGCATAACTCGAACCGCATCCGCGCGCTCCGTCAGGTCGCCGTCCGCATCGCGCGTGAGAATGAAAACGACTACCTGCCTGAACTCGAAGCCGTTTCGCTCGACGAGTTCGAGCAACTCTTCGAGGAGCCGCTGCCGGAGCCATCGGCCCTGCTCGTCGGCGAGACGTTTCGTTACCAGTTCAGATTTGTCGAGGCGGTGACCGTGCAGCGGGAAAAGTTTTATGTCTTCGCCCGGCTCGATCCTTACGAGCAGGCGGAGTTGCGAAAGCAGAGCGAGAAGAAGGCGAAGACGGCGCCGCAAACGGAGACCGTGTCGCCTCCGGTCAGCGACTCCGCCACGCGCCCGCGCCGCGCCAACTCGCCTTGAGGAACAAAGCGTGGATAAGATGTGTAGGGGCGTCACCGGACGATAAGCCACCTCTCACACGTTCGCATCTATCGCTCTCATGGAAACAGATGCACCAGCCGACCTTCTTCGATAAAAATCAGAGTGCCGACTCTCCGGACGCGGAGCGTCTCGTGCTGTACGCTCTCGGCGACTTTCAGGCGCGCGGCAAAGTCCTCGCCGAGCGCGACCTGCCGCTGGATCGCCTGCGTGGTGCGTTGCGTCGCGCCGCCGAAACCTTCGACACACCGGAACTCGACGACGAGCGTGCGGTGGCGGCCTTCAACGCGCTCGGAGCAAAGGTACGGCGCGTTCCCGCTTTCTTTGCCAAACACCCGTACCGCGTCATCGTCCCGCAAGACCTTGCAAGCCGCGCGAGCGAGTTCTGGAATGAGTCGAAAAAGTCTACGTAGAAGAAAGTAAGCATGCATTGCGGCTGCCCGTACCCTCTGTTACTATACGCTGCGGAATCCACGGTTTTCGATCTCCAACAACCGGCCCCTGGCAACAGGCAGGGGCTTGTGTGATTTATGGGCACGAATAAGAGCCGTCGTAAATGTATTGGGAGCGTGGGCGCGGCGGCCTCGCCGCCATTGACCGCGAAGGCAATTTCACCATGCCTTTCAACAGTGCCGGCATGTATCGCGGTTTTACCGGCCCAGAAGGCAAGCCGAACGTAAAGGTTTACAAGGAATAAGCAGGGAAGCCGAAGAGTATGGGTCGGGAGTGCGGAGCGAAGCCCCATGTGGAGCTAAAACGCGGCTGCCACTAACCACTTCGAATATGGGCCGGAAAACCGCGCGGCGCGGCATCCCGGCTGCCGTTAAAGTGTTGAAAAATGATTGAATTCATGGAAATGTTTATTGACACGGGGTTCCGTTTCGTGTAAAAAAGCGGGGTCTTTCGAAGCCCAAGTGGCTCTCATCCACCAGCATTTTTAATGGGATGTTCCGCGCGGGGTTCTTGATTTCTGAGACGGGTTGGCGAGATAAGTACATAAACAATCGTCTCCTGCGAGTCCATTCGGAGAGGACTTGCGGCGCGCTCTCTCAAAAATTTCGACAGTTTCACCTACGGGAGGAGATCGTAATGTTCAGCAGAACTTGGAGCCGGACGCCCTTAACGCTGGCCCTGGCGCTCGCCATCTTGAGTATGTACTCGATGGTCGCGTTGGCCGCGCCTCAGCAGGGGACGACGGGAGATTTGTCCGTAGTCGGTGAAGTCACCGTCAACGGCACGAGCGCCATTTCCGGCGCGACAGTTTTTTCAGACAGCACCATCATGACGGGGGAGAAATCGAGCGCCGTCGTCAGTCTCGGCAAACTCGGTCGCGTCGAGTTGCTTCCTAATACGAGCCTCAAGCTCACTTTCACCGACGCGGGCGTGTCAGGCATGCTCGATGCCGGTCGCGTTCGTGTCTCGAGTTCTTCCGGCATCGGTGCGAGCATCACCACCAAGGACGGCACGGCGGTCGCCGACAATGCCCAACCGAACGTTTTCATGGTTGACGTGGAGTGCGGCAACACGCTCGTCTCCACGCAATCGGGTCGCGTTGAGTTGCGCGCCGGCAGCGACGTGAAGCAGATTGCGGCGGGTAATCAGGACTCGGCGGGTCAAGCCACACCGGGCACGCGTTGCACCCGTTTCTCGCAGCCTGACATGCGCGGTCTCGGCGGCGGCGCTCTGGCGGCATTGCTTCTCGCGGCGGGCGGCGCCATCGCGGCGGCCATCTTTGCCGCTTCGAGCGACGAGGACTTCAACTTCGGCGGCAACCCGATTGTCATCAGCCCGAGCCGTTAAGTTCTTACCGGCGGGGTTCGTTTCGTGCGAATCCTTCACGCACGGAAATTGTGGTTGAGCTATATCCTTTGCGGGCCACGCGCTTCAAGCTACGCGTGGCCCGCAAGCTTTTGTCTGACATCATTCACACGGTTTTTGAAAGGCTTGTTCAAACGAAATGCACATCGCGGTTATCGGGACGGGCTACGTTGGTCTGGTCACGGGGGCATGTTTTGCGGAATTCGGAGTCAATGTTACTTGCGTTGATGTAGACGCCGAAAAGATAGACCAGCTTTCACAAGGGCAAATTCCCATCTACGAGCCGGGCCTCGACCAACTGGTCTCACGGAACGCGCAGGCCGGGCGGCTCAACTTCACCACCGACATCCAAAGCGCGGTCGAGCAGGCTTTGGTCATCTTCCTCGCCGTCGGCACCCCTCCGCGTGAGGATGGCGCGGCTGACCTCTCGTTTATCGAGGCGGCGGCGCGTTCGGTCGCCCTCCACATGAACGGCTACAAGGTGATCGTCACCAAGTCAACCGTCCCCGTCGGAACGGGCGAGCATCTGCGCCGCCTCATCCGCGAGCATCAGACCGGGAAGTACAATTTCGGAGTGGTCTCAAACCCTGAGTTTTTGCGCGAGGGCGCGGCAATCAGCGACTTCATGCGCCCGGACCGGGTCGTGATCGGAAGCCGCGACGAAGAAGCCGTCGCCATCATGCGCGACCTCTATCGCCCGCTCTATCTGATTGACACGCCGGTCGTCATCACTTCGCTGGAAGCGGCGGAACTGACGAAATACGCCGCCAACGCCTTTCTCGCCACGAAGATTTCCTTTATCAACGAGATCGCCAACCTCTGCGACCGCATCGGCTGCGACGTGCACGACGTGGCACGCGCCATCGGTATGGACAACCGCATCGGCAAAAAGTTTCTCCATCCCGGCCCCGGCTACGGCGGCTCGTGTTTCCCGAAGGACACAACGGCGCTCCTGTCGGTCGCACGCAACTACAACACCGAGACGCGTATCATCGAGGCGGTCGTCGAAGTCAACCGTCGGCAGCGGGAGGTGATGGTCGAGAAGATCGAGCGGCTGGTGGGAGAACTCAAAGAGAAAAGAATCGCGGTGCTCGGACTTTCTTTCAAGCCGGAGACGGACGACATGCGCGACGCGCCCGCCGTGGAGATCATCCGCGCGCTCGTTCAGCGCGGCGCGACCGTCAGAGCTTACGACCCGGTGGCGATTCGTCAGGCCAAGAAATTCCTGCCCGGCATCGAATATGCGGAAGACGAGTACGGCGCGGTCGAAGGGGCGGACGCTTTAGTATTTATGACGGAGTGGAACCAGTTTCGCGCGCTCGACATGAAGCGCGTGCGCGAGTTGATGCGCTCGCCGAAGGTGGCCGACCTGCGGAACATCTACGAGCCGGGGGCAATGCGCGAACTCGGTTTCGATTACGTTGGCGTAGGTAGATAAAACAACAAGAAGAGTGATAAGAAACAGTTGCTCTTCCATCACACATTACACATCATTCGGCATTCATCACTTTTCAAATGAGTCTTACAGGGATCGTACTGGTCACGGGCGGCGCCGGGTTCGTCGGGTCGCACATCGCGGCGGGACTCGCCGCAAGCGGGGCGCGAGTGCGTCTCATTGACGACCTCTCGACGGGACACCTCGAAAACGTTGAGGAGATCGGCGGTGACATTGATTTCGTCCGCGGCAGCCTGAATGATGCGGATGAACTTGCCCGCGCGCTCGAAGGCGTCGAACTCGTCTTCCACGAGGCAGCGATTCCCTCGGTGCCGCGCTCCGTCGAAAAGCCTCTGGAAGCGCACCGCGCGTGCGCCGAGGCGACCATCTCTTTGCTTGCGGCGGCGCGGGCGGCGGGCGTGCGCCGTCTCGTCTATGCGGCGTCGAGTTCCGCCTACGGCGACCAGCCGACGCTGCCGAAAGTCGAAGACATGGCGCCGCAGCCGCTCTCACCTTACGCGGCGGCGAAACTGGCCGGTGAGTTCTACTGTCAGGTGTGGGCGCGCACCTACGGTTTCGAAACCGTCTGCCTGCGCTACTTCAACGTCTTCGGGCCGCGACAAGACCCCAGCTCGCAGTATTCGGGTGTCATCTCGCGCTTCATTTCGGCGCTGATGACCGGCGAGCGACCCGTCATCTACGGCGACGGTGAGCAGTCGCGCGACTTCACCTACGTGTCGAACGTGGTGAATGGGAACCTGCGTGCAGCCGAGGCGCCGGGCTGCTCCGAGCAGGTCATCAACGTAGCTAACGGCGAGCGGACGACGCTCAACCAACTCCTCGATACG
This sequence comes from Pyrinomonadaceae bacterium, assembly GCA_041749275.1. GTDB lineage: Bacteria > Acidobacteriota > Blastocatellia > Pyrinomonadales > Pyrinomonadaceae > JBGTBQ01. Next base: position 31,829 of record JBGTBQ010000452.1, read on the forward strand.
CTGAAGCGGATTACCGGGAAGACGGAAGTTGAGGCGGAGCATCGCGCATCGCGCGTGGGCGACGTGCGCGATAGTCTCGCGGACATTACGCGCGCGCGGGAGCTGTTAGGTTATGAGCCACAGGTGGGATTGGAAGAAGGCTTACTGAAGACCATCGAGTGGTGGAAGCAGAGCCGGTTCGCAAGTGCATCGAAGGGCTGACTCACACAAGTTTCATAAGCATCGTTAGTGCGGTTTGCGAATGAGTAGACGGATGGCGGCCTGTCAGAACCGCCTGCGGTAGCGGGCGGTCTGGTGTGCAAGCGTACAGACCGCCCGCTACCGCAGGCGGTTCTGACTCGGACACGCAATGGTAAGAGGTCTAAACAATATGTTAGCCCTTGACCATCTTCCGTAAACTGTCCGTGTAAGGTGGGCGCGCAACGCCTTTGTCCGTGATGATGGCGGCGATTAGATCGTGGGGCGTCACGTCGAAGGCCGGGTTGTGGACGGGGACGCCTTCGGGCGCGAGCCGTTGATCGCGGATATGCGTCACCTCTCGCTCGTCACGCTCTTCGATGGGGATTTGGTCGCCCGAAGGAAGCGAGAGATCAACGGTCGAGACAGGAGCGGCGACGTAGAAGGGAATGTCGTGGCGGTGGGCGAGAACGGCGACCATGTAGGTGCCTATCTTGTTGGCGGCGTCGCCGTTGGCGGCGATGCGGTCGGCGCCGACGACGACGGCGTCAACCTTGCCGTCCTTCATAATGTGGCCGGCCATGTTGTCCGTGATGATCGTGACGGGGATGTCATCCTTCGCTAGTTCCCACGCCGTGAGCCGGGTGCCCTGTAAGAATGGGCGGGTCTCATCGGCGATGACGGCGACTCGCTTGCCGGCATCGCGCGCGCCGCGGATTACGCCGAGCGCGGTGCCATAGTCGCCGGCGGTGGCGAGCGCGCCCGCGTTGCAGTGCGTCAGGACGGTCGCGCCATCGGGGATCAACTCGCCGCCAAAGCGACCGAGTGCGCGGTTGGCTTCAATGTCCTCCTGAAAAATCAATTGCGCTTCTTCGATGAGTTGCTGTTTGATCGCATCTGTCTCAGCGCCGGAGGCTCTGGCCCGGCGGAAGCGGTCGCGCATTCGCTCAATCGCCCAGAAGAGATTAACCGCCGTGGGTCGCGTCGCGCCCATGATGTCGCAGAAGTAACTGAAATCCTGTTCGAGGTCTTCGACGTTCGTGCCGACGGCCTGTTTCGTGCCGAGAGCGAGGCCCATCGCCGCGGAGACGCCGATTGCGGGCGCGCCACGCACAACCATCTTCTTAATCGCTTCGGCGACCTCTTCGCACGAGCGCAGCATCAGGTATGTCTCCTCGGTCGGAAGTAGGCGCTGGTCAATCATGCGGATGCCTTCATCAGTCCACTCCACTGTTTTTATCACGACGGAACAATCTCCTCTATAGATTTGTAGGAGCGGGAAGGAGCCGTTACTAACCCGGCGGTCTTCACGCTCAAGTTTGAAAGTGTGTATCTTACGTGTGCGGCGAACGATGGGCAAAGCGGGCGGGAAGAATTTCGACGGGAAGGCGCAACGCGAAGGATTTTTTGAATCGGCGGGTGGTATTTAACCCATGTTGAGCGAACGTTTTAGCGGATGCTATACTCCATCCTAAAGTTGAGCATGACGAGTTCGTTACAGTGCGCCTCCGCTGAATTTCGGTGATGCGCTACTGACTTCAGGCTTCTGACAGCTATGAAAACCGATTGGGAGGCCGTCATCGGCCTCGAAATTCACGCGCAGTTGAGCACCGAGTCGAAAATCTTCTGCGGCTGCTCGACGCGGTTTGGCGACGAGCCGAACTCGAACACGTGCCCGGTCTGTCTGGGGCTGCCCGGTGCTCTGCCCGTGCTGAACCGGCGCGTGGTGGAGTTGGGCGCGCGGGCGGCGCTCTCTCTGGGCTTGCGTATCAACGAGGTCTCGATCTTCGCGCGGAAGAATTACTTCTACCCGGACTTGCCGAAGGGTTATCAAATCTCGCAGTATGACCGGCCCTTCTCGGCGGATGGGCTGCTCGAAGTGATGACGGCGGCGCGGGACGAGGGCGGGCACGCGCGCGAGTGGCGACCGATGACGGTGCGAATCACGCGCCTGCACCTCGAAGAGGACGCGGGCAAGAACGTGCATGAAGGGCTGCCGGAGACCGAACGCTTCTCTTACGTTGACCTCAACCGCGCGGGGACGCCGCTCGCCGAGATCGTGACGGAGCCGGACTTCCGTTCTTCATGGGAGGCTTACGATTACGTCAACCACGTGCGGCGCGCTTTGCAGTGGGTGGGCGCGAGCGAGGCCGACATGGAGAAGGGCAACCTGCGTTGCGAGGCGAACGTCTCGGTACGAAAGATCGGCGACGAGACGTTCGGGACAAAGGTCGAGTTGAAGAATCTTAACTCCGTGCGCTTCATGCAGCGCGCCATCGAGTTCGAGATCGAGCGGCAAATTACGACAATCGAATCCGGCGGGCGTGTGTTTCAGGAGACGCGACTGTGGGACGAGCGCGAGGCGTGCACGCGTGTCATGCGCTCGAAGGAAGAAGCGCACGACTATCGTTACTTTCCCGAACCCGACCTTCAGCCTCTCATCGTCGCGCGGGACTTCATCGAGCGCGTGCGGGGTGAGATGCCGGAACTGCCCGAAGAGCGCCGCCGGCGCTTTATGAGTGAGTATGAACTCTCCTTCGCCGACGCCTCGCTCCTGACGCGCGACCGCGTTCTCGCCGATTTTTATGAGCGCGCCGCCGCCGCATCGAACGCGCGCGGCGCCGTGAACTGGCTCAAGTCGGAACTCCTGCGGGAACTGGATGCGGCGGGATTGGGGGCGGACGCCTCGCCGGTCTCGCCCGAAGAACTCGGCGCTCTCGTCCGCTCGATTGAGGAAGGGAAAATCAGCGGCAAACAGGGCAAGGATGTGCTCGTCGAGATGTTCAAGACGGGCAAGGGCGCGGGCGAGGTCATCGAGGAACAGGGTCTCGCGCAGGTGAGCGACGCCGCCGAAATCGAGAAGATCATCACTGATGTCCTTGCGTCGAACCAACAGCAGGTTGAGCAATATCGAGCGGGCAAAGAAGGTCTCTTCGGTTTCTTCGTCGGGCAGGTGATGAAAGTCTCGAAGGGCAAGGCTAATCCGAAAGTCGTCAACGAGTTGTTGAGGGAGAGATTGAAGCCGTGACGAGTGAAAAGCAAGGACAGGATTTTCGCATCGTGTTTTGCAAAAGGCGGTGACGAGAGTATGCAACAACGAGTCCGCGGCAGCGGACGGCGGAATAAAGCCCCGCGTGAAGCGAAGCGAAACGCGGGGAACATCGGCCCCCTAAAGACGCAAGCCCGCGAAGCGGGCGGCAGACGCCCGTTCGCCAACGTCGCCTCTGCCGCCCGCTGTCGCGGGCTTTGGACGAATAATGTGGGCTGTAACCCCGGACTCCGCTGCGCTGCGTCCGGGGCTTTACTCTGTCGCCTGCTCACGCAGGCTGGGCGTCGCCGTTCTCCGACATTGTTTACTGCATGGCATTAGTTTTTTACTTGCCACAGATCACTACTTTTGAAGAACATGGATTACAAAGGGAAAACAGCAATCGTGACGGGCGGCACGCGCGGCATCGGACGCGCCATCGCCGAGTCGCTCTTGGAAGAGGGAATGAACGTGTGCGTGAGCGCGCGGAAGATGGAAGAGATCGAGAGTGTCGTTCGTGAACTTGAAGCCGTCGGCGAGGGGAGCGTGACCGGCGTCGCGTGCGACGTGCGCGACGACGTAGAGGTGAAGGCGCTCTTCGAGCACACGGTCGCGGAGTTCGGCGGCGTTGACGTGCTGGTGAACAACGCCGGCATCGGCATCTACAAACCGGTCGAAGAGATGGCGCCGGAGGAATTTCGCGCCGTGCTCGAAACGAATCTCTTCGGCGTCTTCTATTGCTCGCGCGAGGCGATCCCGGTGATGAAGCAGCGCGGCGGCGGCTATATCATCAACATCTCGTCGCTCGCGGGGACGAACGCGCACCCCCGGATGACCGCCTACAACGCTTCAAAGTTCGGCCTCAACGGCTTCAGCGAAGCGTTGATGCAGGAGGTGCGCCACGACGGGATCAAGGTCAGTTACATCATGCCCGGTTCGGTGAACACGGAGTTCGGCGGCGACACGGTGAGCGATGAAAAGAGTTGGCAACTCACGCCGGAGGACGTGGCGCGCGTCGTCGTTAACCTGCTCCACCACGACGAGCGGAGTCTGCCGAGCCGCGTCGAGATCAGGCCGAGCCGTCCGCCGAAGAAATGAGCGGCGCTTTCATCATCCATTAGCAGAGCGAGGTATGCGCGCAGTATTGCAACGCGTGAAGCGTGCGTGTGTCCGCGTCGAAGGTGAGACAATCGGCGAAATCGGCGGCGGTCTCGTTGTGCTGCTCGGCATCGCGCGCGACGATGAGCGGGCTGACTCCGAGTATCTCCTCGAAAAAATCGTGGGCTTGCGGATCTTCGATGACGCGGAAGGGCGCATGAACCGCTCGGTGGTTGATGTTGGCGGCGCGTTGCTGGTCGTCTCGCAGTTCACTCTGTACGGCGACGTGCGGCGTGGGCGGCGGCCTTCGTGGTTCGAGGCAGCCCCGCCCGAAGTGGCCGAGCCGCTCTACGAGTTCTTCGTCGCGGAGGCGCGCAAGGTTGTCTCGGAGGTGGCGACGGGCAGCTTCCGGCGCATGATGGAAGTCGAGTTGGTTAACGATGGCCCGGTGACGATCCTTGTGGACAGCCGGAAAGTTTTTTGACGAAAGCTCGATGAGAATAGACCTCTTGCAAGAGGTCTAAATATAGAAACCAATAGGAGCGGCGTATTCGTGAACGGAAATAATAACTTACTTCAACTGGCGTTGTGCCTTGCGCTCATTCTCTCCGTCGTCTCATGCGGAGGCGCGCAGCAAAATTCGAGCGACTTCGATGCCGCAGACGGCGCGAAGAACGCGAACGTGAAGACGGGCGTGAAGCCGGAGCCGGACGCGGAAGCGGCGGTCATCGAGATGGAAGACCCGGCCTTCGGCAAGATCGTGCTGGAACTGTATCCGAACATCGCGCCGAAGATGGTCGAGCGCTTTAAGACGCTGGCGAAGGAAGGCTTCTACAACGGCACGACGTTCCACCGCGCGGAGCCGCGCGCCAACGTCATACAGGGCGGCGACCCGAACTCGAAGGACGACGACCCGTTCAATGACGGCATGGGCAATTCGTCCTACCCGGACGTACCAGCCGAGTTCAGCGACATCCCTTACGAGTCGGGGGTCGTCGGCGCGGCACGCACGAGCGATCCCGATTCGGCCAACTGCCAGTTCTTCATCACGCTCGGTCGCGTACCCGGCTGGGACGGCGACTACACCGTCTTCGGTCGCGTCATCGAAGGCATGAACAACGCACGCATCATCAGCACCGCGCCCACGCGCGAAGGCACGACCAACCCCGATCCGAAAGTCGTCATCAAGAGCATCACGCTTCAGCCACGCTCGAACTTCAAATAGCAAAGTGGCCGGCGGGGAGTGAAAGACAATTTGCTTTTCACTGCCCGCCGGCCACCGGCCACCGGCCACTGACCACTTTTTCAGATTGTGTCGTCGCCAGTCTTTGAACGTGGGTCGAGTTCGAAGCGGTGGCGGTCGCGGCGGTCAATCTTTTCGATCACATCCAACTCTTCATTGTCCTCGAAGTTGATGCCGATGGCGTGCGCGTTCTCTTCCACGTCCGACTGGTCCGGCGTCGGGTTGTCGCCGGAGACCGACTCCGAGCCGGTGTCATCTTCCCAAGTGGCGTCGAGGTCGCCGCCCGCGTCCGACGGCGAAGACTCGTTGTGATTCCGCAGTCGTTGCGCGAGGTGTTCGGAGTCTTTCGGTGCCCGCGCGATCTCCTCCTCCATGAACTCCTCGATTTCAGGGTCGGGCACGAAGTTCGGATCGTTGCTCAGATAGTTGAACTCTTCAGGCGTCTTCTTCGGCATCTCGCAACCTCCACGGGAAACATGAATCCCGAACTGACAAAATCAAACTTGGATTGACGATAGCTGCTTTGTCTGCTGATTGTGTGCGCTCAATATAACAAATGCTTCCGAAACCGGGCAAACCACGCGCTCGACGCACACTCGACAACTTGCAATCGCCACTCCGGGAGAAAGGCGCGCCGCCGACTTCTATTTTGCGCCTCGATTGTTCACGCATGAGAGGGTGCTGCTTGACGCATCTTGAGGCGCGACCTTAAACTGATATTTACAATTTTGCTGTCAAACCACTCGATTTTGGATTTGCGATTTGCGATTGAGAAGTCGCCCCGCGTCGTCCGTCTTCTTGCCCGCCGCGAATCGGAGTCTGGGGTCGCTAACCGGAAAAACACATGACACATAATCTCTTCAACTCGCTTCAGACCTTCACTACCGCCGCCGGCAACACCGGAAAGTTCTACTCGCTGCCGCAACTCGAAAAAGAGGGCGTCGGCCCCGTCTCGCGGCTGCCCGTTTCGATCCGCATCGTGCTCGAATCGGTGCTGCGGAACGTGGACGGCCTCATCGTCGAGGAGGATGACGTGCACACGCTCGCCAACTGGAAGGCGAACGCGGTGCGTACCGAAGAGATTCCCTTCAAGGTGGCGCGCGTGCTGTTGCAGGATTTCACGGGCGTGCCGCTGCTGGTTGATCTGGCGGCGATGCGCTCGGCGGTCGAGCGCATGGGGCGCGACCCGAAGATCATCGAGCCGCTCGTGCCGGTTGACCTCGTGATTGACCACTCCGTCCAAGTTGATTTTTGGAGCAGCCCCGACGCGCTGCGTCTCAACATGGAGATGGAGTTCAAGCGCAACAACTCGCGCTACCAATTTTTGAAGTGGGGGATGCAGGCGTTCGAGAGTTTTCGCGTCGTGCCGCCGGGCATCGGCATCGTCCATCAGGTCAACCTCGAATACCTCGCGCAGGGCGTGCTTCAGAAGGGCGGCGTTTATTATCCGGATACGCTCGTCGGCACCGACTCGCACACGACGATGATTAACGGACTCGGCATCGTCGGCTGGGGCGTCGGCGGCATCGAGGCGGAGGCCGGGATGCTCGGCCAGCCGGTCTATTTTCTGACGCCGGATGTGGTCGGCGTGAATTTGACGGGCGCGCTCAAAGAAGGTGTGACCGCGACTGACCTCGTGTTGCGCGTGACGGAAATGCTGCGGCAGGCGAAGGTCGTCGGTAAGTTCGTCGAGTTCCACGGCGAGGGCGCCGCCAGCCTGCCGGTCACTGACCGCGCGACGATTGCCAACATGGCGCCGGAGTACGGCGCGACGATGGGCTTTTTCCCGATAGACGAGAAGACGTGCGCCTACCTGCTCGCCACTGGGCGCGACGAGGCGCACGTTGACACCTTCCGCTCCTACTTTCAGGCGCAGGGGTTGTTCGGCATCCCGCGTAGCGGAGAGTGTGACTACAGCACCGTGCTCGAGTTAGACCTCGCCGACATCGAGCCGAGCATCGCCGGGCCGAAGCGTCCGCAAGATCGGATCGAACTGCCGGAGTTAAAGGATAAATTCCGCGAATTGCTGCTCAAGCCGGTGGGAGAGAACGGCTACAACAAACAGGAAGAGGAGATCGGCAAGCGCTACTACACGCGCATCGGCAGCAGAGAGGCGGCAGGCTTGCATATCATCGCCGGCGGCGGCAAACAGGAGCAGGAGTCCGCGCCCGAAGTGGTGGCGACTAAAACCGACGGGGTCAACCACACGCAGAGCGTGAAGAACACGAGCGCGCTCACCGAACTCGAAATGATTAACAATCGCCCCACGCCCGACCGCGTCGTCGAAATCGCGACGGAAGAGTCTTCGGCGGGGCGCGTTGACCTCGGACACGGAGACGTGTTGATCGCGGCGATTACCTCCTGCACCAACACCTCGAATCCGAGCGTGATGCTGGCCGCCGCGCTGCTGGCGAAAAAAGCGGTCGAGAAAGGTTTGTCGGTGCGCCCGGCGGTCAAAAGCTCGCTGGCGCCCGGCTCGCGCGTCGTAACCGAGTATCTTGAAAAGACCGGCTTGCAACAATACTTCGACCAACTCGGCTTCAATACGGTCGGCTACGGCTGCACCACTTGCCTTGCGGCGGGGACGCCCGTGCTGTTAGCCAATGGCACCGCGCGCCGCATTGAACAGATGCCGAGCGCGGGCGGAGTGAAGCTCTTCGCTCCAACCTCTGACGGCAGGCTTGGCTTGGCTGTCCAGACCGAGCAGATGATTCAGGGCGTGCGCGATTGCGTCTCCCTCGTTCTGCAAGATGGACGGACACTGGTCTGCACCCCGGACCACGAGATTTTGTGCGTGGACGGGCGCTGGGTGCGCGCGGATCAGTTGGAGTTGGGCCGGGATCGCGTGGTAGTCGGCTTGGAAGCGCCGGTGGACGAGCAAGGCGCCGATGAGGCGCAATACGTGCTGCGCGCGGGCGAACTGCAATTCACACTGGAGAAGCCTGACGAGCGATTGGGCGCGCTGGCTTTCGCGCGCCTGCTCGGCCACTTGCTCAACGACGGCTCGATCAGCGTCGCGGGGCAGGGGCGTATGACGGTTGGTCAAGCGATAGACCGCGAGGTGGTGCTCAACGACATCGAGTTAATCACGGGCAAGCGCCCCCTTGCCACGCGGTATGACGAACGCAAGTGGAGCATCGTGCTGCCGCGAGAACTGACGACGGCGATCACCGCATTGCCCGGCGTGCGCGTCGGTCGGCGCATCCAACAGCCTGCGACGCTGCCGGCCTTCTTGCTGGACGAGTCCTGCCCGTTGGCATTGGTGCGCGAGTTTCTGGGCGGCCTCTTCGGGGCCGATGGGTGGGCGCCGACGTTGCATCGCCTGAGCGCGCGCGCGGAGGATGCAGTGCTTGAGCCTCCCGCGTTTTCCCAGAGCGCCAAGCCGGAACACGTCCGGCAACTGCGCGAGATGATGGGCGACTTGATTCGCCTCCTGAACCGCTGCGGCGTGAAGACCGAGGGCGCGAAGGTGTATGAATATCCCACGCGCCGCGCCTCCTCCTCGTACCCGGCTGCACGGGACGGCGTGCCTCGCGTGGAAGTGCGTCTGAGTCTGCCGGACGGCCTCTCGTTCGTTGAGCGGGTGGGGTTCCGCTACTGTGTGGACAAGGCGCTACGGGCCAGCGCGGCGGCGGTTTACTGGCGCACGGTGGATAAGATCAACGAGCAACGCCTGTGGATGTCTGCGCGGCTGGAAGCGCGGCACGTGGAAGATCGGGCGTTGTCATTCACACAGGCCCGGCGAACGGCGGCGGCGGAGCTTGTGCAACGCGAGACGGCGGTCTTCCCGCATTACTCGCTGCTTGAGGGTCACGACCGCTTTACGCGTTTGCCGCAGCCGATGGGGCGCAAATTCCAACCCCTGCACCGGGGTTCCTGCGATTTTCCGTCTCCGGTCGAACTGTTCCGCCAACTCGGTGTGCGCGAGTGGTTCGCGCCGTTGGCTGCTCGCGAGGAAACGGAAACCGCCAAGCGCTACTGCACGGAGAAGGAATCGCTGACACTGCCGACGCTCGCTCTACAGGTAGTAGACCGTCGCGCGGCGGGCAAACGCGCGGTGTTTGATCTGGCCGTGAATGATCTGCACGCCTTCGTGGCGGGCACGGTCGCGGTTCACAACTGCATCGGCAACTCCGGCCCGCTCGATCCGCGCATCGAGTCGGTCATCAACGAAAACGATCTCGTCGCGGCGAGCGTGCTTTCCGGCAACCGCAACTTCGAGGCGCGCGTCCATCAGTCCATCCGCGCCAACTTCCTGATGAGTCCGCCGCTGGTCGTCGCGTTCGCGCTCGCGGGCCGCGTCAATATTGACCTCACGAATGAGCCAATCGGAAAAGGGAAAGAGGACGAGGATGTCTACCTGCGCGACATCTGGCCGACGCTCGGTGAAGTCGCCGAAGTTTTGAAGACCGCCACCAACCCCGCAACCTATCGCAAACTGTACACCGACTTTTCCGAGGCGAACCCGCTCTGGAACGAGATTCCGAGCGTCGCGGGCGATGTCTACCAGTGGGACTCGCAGTCAACCTATATTCAGGAGCCGCCCTACTTCGAGAAGTTCGGTATGCAACCGGGCGTGTTCTGCGATATCAAGGGCGCGCGACCGCTCGCCATCTTCGGCGACTCCGTGACGACCGACCACATCTCACCCGCCGGCGCGATCAAACCGAAGTCGCCCGCCGGGCGCTATCTCATGCTGCGCGGTGTGACCATCGAGGACTTCAACTCCTACGGTTCGCGGCGCGGCAACCACCAGATCATGCTGCGCGGCACGTTCGCCAACGTCCGCATCAAGAACCAGATGGTGCCGGGAACGGAAGGCGGCGTCACCACGCTCGAACCCGTCGGCGAGCAGATGAGCATCTACGACGCCTCGGTGAACTATCAGGCGGCGAACATCCCGCTCATCGTCATCGCCGGGCAGGAGTATGGCACCGGCAGCTCGCGCGATTGGGCGGCGAAGGGGACGAAGCTGCTCGGCGTGAAAGCGGTCATCGTCGAAAGCTTCGAGCGCATTCACCGCTCGAACCTCGTCGGGATGGGCGTGCTGCCGTGTCAGTTCAAAGAGGGGACGAACGCCGTGACGCTAAAACTTGACGGCTCGGAAGTGTTCGACCTCGTCGGCCTCGAAAGCGGCGAGATCAAACCGCGTCAGGACTTGACCCTCCGCATCACGCGCGAGAGCGGCGAGACCGAAGATGTGCCCGTCACGCTTCGCATAGACACGCCCATCGAAATCGAATATTACCGCCACGGCGGGATTCTCCCCTTCGTGCTGCGGCAATTGATAGGACAGTAGACTGTAAGCGGTCGGCAGTTGGCAGTTAAGAACGAATGAGAATTTTAAATCGAGCTATCCGAATTCCAGTCTCAATACTAAAATCATTGTGACTGCCGGCTACCTATCGCCTCGGGTTTACTGTTTTCTTCCATGAGAACGTTTGTCTACACGTTGGCGGGCGTACTGCTCCTGCTCTTCGTCACCTACGACGTGTACTCCACGATTCTCGACGCGCGCGGGCGGGCGGGGCCGATCAGCGAGGCGCTTAACCGGAACCTGTGGCGCATCTGGCGCTTCGTCGGTTTGCGCTTCTCGCGCCAGCGCCGCCATAAGTGGTTGAACCAAGTCGGGCCGCTGCTGCTCCCCATCCTTATCGTCGTCTATATCCTCCTGCTCATTACAGCCTTCGCGCTCATCTACTATCCACACCTGTCTGTGAGTTTTTACTTCGCGCATGAAATAGAGGGCGTCACTTTTTTTGAGTCCTTCTATTACAGCGGCGTCACTCTGACGACCGTCGGATACGGCGACATCACGCCGCGCTCCGTTTCGATGCGCGCGGTGACGATGGTCGAGGGCGCATCCGGTTTAGCTGTCATCTCGCTTGCCGTCACCTATCTGATTACCATTTACGGCGCGCTGGAACGAAGACGCATCGTCGCGCTCTCGGTCTATCACCCGGCGGGCCAAGGCGCGGACGTGGCCGGCCTCATTAGCTATCATTTCGTCAACGGTCGTTTTCAGGGACTTGAAGCCATGCTCCGCGATGCCGCGCGCGACGTGCAGGAGTTGCTCGAATCGCACGTCGAGCATCCAATCATTCATTACTTCCATCCGCTTGAAGTCTATAAGAGTTTCCCGCGCATCCTCTTTCTCTTGCTGGAGACGCCGACCGTGATCCACGCCTGCCTCGACGAGAACGAGTACGCGGACATCTGCCAGCATCCGGCAATAAAAAACGTCGAGTCCAGCGCGCGGCACGTGCTCGACGATTTAGTAGCCGCGCTCGACCTTGAGCGTCGCGCCACGCAACGCATCGGAGAATCGGATGCGGAAGAAGCGCGGCGTTGGGAGTTGCGCTTCAAGCAGACTCGCCGCAGTTTGCAACAGGCGGGCATCAAGACCCGAAAGGATGTGGAAGGAAGCTGGCTGGCCTACCGTGCGAAGCGCGTCGAATGGGAAGCATTGCTCGACCGTTTCGCCCTCCACCTCGGCTACGACTGGGATGAAGTGACCGGCGACGGCGACCTCGATTACGCCGCCGATGAGGAGAAAAAAGAACCACGAGAAGATGAGCAGGGAAAACCCACTTCTTCCAAAGCGCCGGGCCGCTGAAGACCGGCGCCGGCTTTTGTGATAAAGTGCTCTCAAACAATGCTCATCCTGAAACGCAATCACGACACCACAGAGGAGTAAAACGTTATTATGTCATCAACACAAACCGCGTCGGAGACGACGCTCAAATATCAGCTTTTCATAGACGGCAAGTGGGTGGATGCCGAGTCCGGCAAGACCTTCTCCACGCCGAACCCGGCGACCGGCAAAACGCACGCCGAAATCGCGGAAGCGGACAAGGCGGACGTTGATAAGGCGGTCGCCGCCGCGCGTCGCGCCTTCGATGGGAAGTGGTCGAAGATGAGCGCGCGCGACCGCGGGCGTCTGCTCTACAAGTTGTCGCAACTCATCGAGTCGAAGACGCAAGAGTTGGCCGCGCTCGAAACCGCGGATAACGGTAAGCCGATCAAAGAGTCCGCCTACATTGACCTGCCGAGTGTGGTCGAAAACTTTGAATACTTCGCCGGTTGGGCGACGAAGATCGAGGGCGAGACGATTCCGGTGCCCGGCCAGATGTTCAACTACACGCTGCGCGAGCCGGTCGGCGTCTGCGGCCAGATCATCCCGTGGAATTTTCCGCTGCTGATGGCCGCGTGGAAGCTCGCGCCCGCGCTCGCCGCCGGCAACACCGTCGTACTCAAACCCGCCGAGCAGACGCCCGTTACGGCGATGGAGTTGGGCAAGCTATTTCAAGAAGCGGGATTCCCCGATGGCGTCGTCAACATCGTGCCCGGTTACGGCGAGACGGCGGGCGCGGCGCTCGCTTCGCACCCCGGCATTGACAAGGTTGCCTTCACCGGCTCGACCGAAGTCGGCAAAATTATCGCCCACGCCGCCGCCGATAACCTGACCAAAGTCTCGCTCGAACTCGGCGGCAAGGCGCCCAACATCATCTTCGCCGACGCGGACATCGAGCAGGCCGTCAACGGCGCGATGATGGGCATCTTCTTCAATCAGGGGCAGGTCTGCTGCGCCGGCTCGCGCCTCTTCGTCGAAGAGAGCGTGAAGGACGAATTCCTGACGCGCTTTAAGGAGAAGGCCGGGAAGATCAAGGTCGGCGATCCGATGGACAAGGCCACGCAGATGGGGCCACAGGTCTCCGAGGAACAGCTCACGCGAATCAAGGGCTACGTTGACATCGCGCGCGGCGAGGGCGCGACCGTCTATGCGGGCGGCTCGTCGCCGGAGCTTGAAGGCGACTTCCAGCAGGGCTATTTCTTCCAGCCGACGATCTTCAGCGAAGTGCAAAACCAGATGCGCGTCGCGCAGGAAGAAATCTTCGGCCCCGTCACCTCCGTCATCACCTTTACGGACGAAGACGATCTGATCAAACAGGCGAACGAGACCATCTACGGTCTTTCCGCCGGCATCTGGACGAACAACCTCACGCGCGCACACCGTTTCGCCAAAGCGATCAAAGCCGGTGTGGTGTGGATCAATACCTTCAATATGTTCAATGCGGCCTCGCCCTTCGGTGGCTACAAACAGTCCGGCTACGGGCGCGAGATGGGCAAGCACGCGCTTGAGATGTACACGCAGGTCAAGAGCGTGTGGGTTGATCTGTCAGGCAAACCCATCGGTTGGTTCGGGAAGTAAAATGTCCCCGACCAACCGCGGCGGTGTCGCGCCTGTGTAGTGTAGAGTGCCGCGGGGCGCAAAGAATGAGAGAGATATATCTAACGGAGATGCCTTCAACTCTTATTACTTTGCGCCTTCGCGGTTGCCCTTGATGGGGCTTCTGCACAAAAGTCCATTGACGATATGTCGAAGAAAGCGCCTCACAAGAAAACGTATCTCGTCTTCATAAGAGCGTGTCCAAAAAGCCATGTGCCGAAGCTCCGTGAGGAGCGGAATGTTTATAGCCCATCGCGTGACACGAGGTCGCTGAAGCTCCGTGAGGAGCGACATGTTAGGCGCTGCCGCCCCTCCGGGGCTTGAAAGAACAAG
>JBGTBQ010000453.1:0-14707 GCA_041749275.1 Pyrinomonadaceae bacterium
GCGCGCGGCGAGACTTTTTATCCGGGGCCGAGCCGCATTCACCTCGCGGCGTTTCCGCCCAAAGAGCGTTGGGATGATTGGGTGGAGCTTGACTCGCGCGCGTGGCCCAAGCGTAAGGAGCGGCGCTACATGCTCGTGCCGACGACCTGTTTTAACTGCGAGTCGGCGTGCGGGCTGCTGGCCTACGTTGATAAGGAATCTTTGAGCGTGCGGAAGTTCGAGGGGAACCCCGAACACCCCGGCTCGCGCGGGCGGAACTGCGCGAAGGGGCCGGCGACCTTGAATCAGATCACGGACCCCGACCGCATCCTGTATCCTTTGAAGCGAGCCGGAAAACGCGGCGAGGGCAAGTGGGTGCAGGTTAGTTGGGACGAAGCGCTCGATGACCTTGCGGCGCGTATTCGCAAGGCCATCACCGATGGGCGACCGAACGAGGTGATGTACCACGTGGGGCGTCCGGGCGAGGACGGTTTCACCGAGCGCATCATGGCGGCGTGGGGCGTGGACGGCCACAACTCGCATACGAACGTCTGCTCGTCGAACAGCCGCGCCGGTTATCACTACTGGATGGGCCTCGACCGTCCGAGTCCCGACCACGCGAACGCGAAGGTCATCTTCCTCATCAGTTCGCACCTCGAAGCGGGCCACTACTTCAACCCGCACGCGCAGCGCGTGATTGACGGCAAGGCCGCGGGCGCAAAACTGATCGTCTTCGACACGCGTCTATCGCACACGGCGACGCACGCCGACTTTTGGGTCTCGCCCTATCCGGGTTCGGAAGCCGCCATCTGCCTCTCGATTGCGCGCCACCTTATCAACAACAATCTCTACAACCGCGAGTTCGTGCGCCGCTGGTGGAACTGGGAGGAGTTTCTCGCCATCGAGTGCCCTGAAGTCGAGACGACTTTCGAGAACTTCGAGCACGTGCTCAAGATGCTCTACGAGAGTTACACGTTCGAGTTCGCAGCGAAAGAGTCGGGCGTAGAGGCCGCGATGATCGAAGAGATCGCAAAGGTCGTCGCCACGGCGGGCACACGCTTTTCCAGTCACAACTGGCGCTCCGCCGCCGCCGGTAATAGCGGTGGATGGCAGGTCGCGCGCACTCTCTTCTTTTTGAACGCGCTCTTGGGCGCGGTGGCGACCGAGGGCGGCGTCTACCCGAACGCGTGGAACAAGTATGTGCCGAAGCCGATCTATACGCCGCCGCACCCACCGAAGTGGAACGAACTGACGTGGCCGCGCGAGTATCCGCTGGCGATGAACGAGCTGTCTTTTCTGCTCCCGCACTTTTTGAAGGACGGGCGAGGCAAGCTCGAAGTCTATTTCACGCGCGTCTATAACCCGGTCTGGACGAACCCCGACGGCTTCTCTTGGATCGAGGCGTTGACCGACGAATCGCTCGTCGGCTGCCACGTCGCGTTGACGCCGGTGTGGAGCGAGACCGCCTACTTCGCCGATTACGTCCTGCCGATGGGACTCGGCTCGGAGCGCCATGACCTACACTCCTACGAGACGCACGACGCGCAGTGGCTCGGCTTTCGTCAACCCGTGCTGCGCGCGGCGCGCGAGCGCATGGGCGAAGAGCAGCGCGACACGCGCGCCGCGAACCCCGGCGAGGTGTGGGAGGAGAACGAATTCTGGCTCGAACTGACGTGGCGCATAGACCCCGACGGCAGCTTAGGCATCCGCCAGTTCGCCGAATCGAAAGCGCGGCCCGGCGAACGACTTGGCGTTGACGAATACTACGCGCACATCTTCGAGAACTCGGTGCCGGGTCTGCCCGAACGCGCGGCGGCAGAGGGCTTGACGCCGCTCGCATTCATGCGCCGTTACGGCTCGTTCGAGGTGAAGAAGAAGATCGGCGCCGTCTACGAGCAGGAAGTGCCGGCGGAGGAGATCGAAGACGCGCGCGTTGACCGCTTCGGTCGCGTCTACACGCGGACGCCGAAGCCGGCTTCGCTCAACATCGTCCCCATCCCGACGCCCGACGGTGACGCGGACGGACGCCGCATGGTCGGCGTCGAGGTGGAGGGGCATATTTTGCGCGGCTTCCCGACGCCGAGCGGGCGGCTGGAGTTTTATTCAAAGACGCTCGCCGATTGGGGCTGGCATGAATATGCGTTGCCTACTTATTTGAAGAGCCATGTCCATCCCGACAATCTCGCTGAAGACCAGACCGTGCTCATCTCCACTTTTCGTCTGCCCGTGCAGATACACACGCGCTCGGCGAACGCGAAGTGGCTGAATGAACTCGCGCACACCAACCCGCTCTGGATACACACGTCGCACGCCGCGCGTCTCGACTTGAAGACCGGCGACCTCGTCCGCGTCGAAACCGAGATCGGCTACTTCGTCGTCAAGGCTTGGGTGACGGAAGGCATCAAGCCCGGCATCGTCGCGTGCAGCCATCACATGGGCCGCTGGAAACTCAAAGGAGAGGGCGAGCGGCAGATGATGGCGACCGTCTCGCTCGACCATGCGGGCGACGACTGGGCCATGAAGCGCGAACGCGGCGTCGGCCCTTATCAATCCTCCGACCCCGACACGCTCAAAATCTGGTGGACGGATGTCGGCGTCCATCAAAACCTGACCTTCCCCGTCCACCCCGACCCCATTTCGGGACAGCACTGCTGGCATCAGGCCGTGCGCGTCCGCAAGGCCGAGGCCGGCGACACCTACGGCGACATCTCGGTTGACACCGAGATGTCGCGCGCGGTCTATCGCAAGTGGCTTGCCGAGTCACGCCCCGCCGGCACGCATTCGCCCGATGGCACGCGCCGCCCTTACTGGCTCCTCCGCCCGCTCAAGCCGTCGAAAGAGGTCTATCGCCTGCCGGAAGAAGAAACGATGAACGCTGAACGCTGAACGCTGAACGCTGAAGTAAAACCGCCCGGCTTTCAGTTCATCGTTCATCGTTCCGCGTTCATCGTTTGATTTCATGGAACTCTTCCGCGCCCTCGCTGCGTTAGCCGAGCCGCCCGACCGCCCCGGCGTCGAGCGTCTGGCCGAGGTGCTTGAGCTTGGCGCCGTGGCCGAGACGAACGAGCACACCGAAGTTTTCGTCTTCCAACTCCCGCCTTACGCCTCCGTCTATCTCGGCGCCGAAGGGATGCTCGGCGGTGAGGCGCGCGACCGCGTCGCCGGTTTTTGGCGGGCGCTCGGACAGACGCCCCCGGCGGAGGCCGACCACCTGACCTTGATGCTGGCGCTCCATGCGCGTCTGATTGAGTTTGAAGAGAACGAAACAGAGGGCGCGCGGCGCGCGGGTTGGCGGCGCGCGCGTAAGGCTTTTCTGTGGGAGCACCTCTTGAGCTGGCTGCCCGTCTATCTCGACAAGCTGGCGGATGTCGCGCCGCCGTTCTACCGGCGTTGGAAAGAGTTGCTGACGAAGGCGCTGTCGGAAGAAGCGTCGTCGCTCGGCGCGCAGGAAGAGATGCCGTTGCATCTGCGCGAAGCGCCCGCGCTGGTTGACCCGCGCGGAGAGACGAGCGAAGAGTTTTTGCCGTCGCTTCTTGCGCCGGTGCGGAGCGGAATGATCTTGACGCGGAACGATCTCGCACGCGCGGCGCGCGAGCTTAACCTCGGGCTGCGCGCGGGGGAGCGCAAGTTCATCTTGAAGGCGCTGCTCGATCAGGACGCGCCCGGCGTCTTCGGCTGGCTCGCGGGAGAGGCCGCGGCGTGGTCGCGCCGTCACGGGCTTCGCCGCGCGGCGCATGGGGCGCCGGCTGACTGGTGGGCGGAGCGGGCCGCGCAGACGGCGGCGGTGTTACGCGAGATGACAGCGGCGGTGAATGATTGAATAAGAGATTGAACTCAGTGAAGGATATTTTTTAACGCAGAGGACGCGGAGGAGTCGCGGAGGACGCGGAGAAAAATTATCGGATTTGAAACTTGACATCTGAAATCGGTTTTCTCCGCGCTCTCCGCGGACACTCCGCGCCCTCTGCGTTAAAACCGTCGTCCTCCCCAAATTCAACTCCCGATAAAACGAGCGGCTAAAAAAGCCTCGCCCCACGACGCCGCGCCGCCGCGAGTCTTTCCAGAAAATCGTCGCGGTCAATCAATCTCGCGCCGAGCGTCTCCATGTGCGGCGTCAACACCTGTATGTCGAGCCACCCTAGTCCCCTCGACCGCAAGTGCTCGATCAAAAACAGCAGCGCGAGCTTCGAAGCGTTGGGCCGCAGGTGGAACATGCTCTCGCCCGCGAACGCGCCGCCCGCGTCCACGCCGTAGACGCCGCCGACCAACTCCTCACCCTCCCAAGCCTCGACGCTGTGCGCGTCGCCGCGCCGGTGAAACTCCGTGTAACCGCGAATCATCGCGGGCGTGATCCACGTCCCCCGTTCGTGCGCGCGCTCCACGCCGGCGCAGGCGCGAATCACACGCTCGAAGGCGTGGTCAATCGTAAAGCGCAAACTTGTCCGCCGCCGCTCGCGCGCGAGGCTGCGCGGAATGTGCAGATCATCGAACTCCAACACCGCGCGCTCCGGCGGGCTGAACCACAGGAGCGGGTAGCCCTCGACCGGCCACGGAAAGATGCCGTGGCGATAAGCCTCGACGAGATAATCGGGGTGCGGTTCACCGCCGACGGCGACGATGCCTTCGGGCGTCGCGTCTCGCGGGTCTGGGAAGCGAACTTGTGCCATCGCCGCCGATGATAAAACAAAAGCCCCGCGTCCGGCGCGCCGCTCGCCTCAAGGCGGCGAGTTCAGGTTATACTGTGGCGGCTATGAATCTGATCCACCGCCTCCTATCGGCGTTTCTTCTCTCATGTTTTCTCCCGGCCTTCATCACGGCGCAACAGCCGGAGATGTACGTCCAGCGGGCGCACGCCGGCGAGGTGCGCTCGGTCGCCTACAGCCCCGACGGGCGCCTCATCGCCAGCGGCAGCGACGATGGCACGGTTAGGTTGTGGGACGTGCAAACTCGCGCGGTCGTCCGCACGCTCGGCGGACACCCCAGCGCGGTGACCGCGCTCCTCTTCGTCACGGACAAGCACCTGCTCTCCGGCTCGTCCAGAGTCATCAAGTCGTGGGACGTGACGACGGGCAAGGTCGCGCGCGAGATACCCGCGCCCTCGCTCGTCACTTCGCTGTCTTTGAGTTCCGACCGCAAGTATCTGGCCGTTGCCGCTTGGGATGTCGCGCTCGTCATTGACCTTGAGAAGCGAGAGACGAAGACCTTCAGCAACGAGGGCAGGCGGATTTACTGTGTCGCCTTTCGCCCGCATCAGACGATGCTGGCCGCCGGCTCCGATGGCGCGATCCTCGTCTGGGACGCCGCGACCGGGCGCGAGATCGTCAAGCTCGACCGCATGCACATGCCGACGGCCCACGTCAAAGCGCTCGCCTTCAGCCCCGACGGAAAAATCATGGCGAGCGGCGGCGCGGATTTTCTCATCATCACGGACATCGAAACCTCAACCTACCAGAAGAAGAATTGCACGCCGAACTCGCTCGCCTTCAGCCCCGACGGCCAGTTGCTGGCAAGCGCGAACCTCGAAAACACAGTCGGGTTCTGGGACGTGGCGACGCGCACGGAGAAGCGGCGCGTGACGGTCGTCAACGCCGAGTATCTGGCGGTCGCTTTCAGCCCCGACGGAAAAAGTTTGGCCGGGGGCGGGCGCGAGGTGACCAAAGAGACGGTGGGCCTGCGACCGAGACTCCACGCGTGGGACGTGGCGACCGGCGACGAGTCTGTCTTCAACGGCGCGCAGGCCACGAGCCTTGAGGCGCTCGCGCTCAGTCCCGACGGCAAGACGCTCTCCGCCGCGGGCGACGATAAAAAGATTCGCCTCTGGGATTTGGCGGCGGGACGCGGCGACCAGACGCTCGGCGACCACGAAGGGCATGTCATCGGGCTGGCCTACAACGCGGACGGCAAGCTCCTCGCCAGTACGGGTCTGTTCGACGGCGTCCGCTTCTGGGACCTCGCCGCGCGCCGCGAACTCCCGCGCGCGGAAGATACGACCGATGAGGCCAACGCAAAACCCCAAAAGCCCACGCCGAAGCCGCCAACGGGAGGCGCGGCGAACAGTCCCGCCGACAGGCTGCGCGCCGGATTCGAGAAGCTGGCCGAGGGAGTGGGCCGTTTGAACGACGCCGCCGATCCAGTCTTTAGCCCCGACGGGCAGATGCTGACGACAAACAAAAATAAGACCATCGAACTGCGCAACGTGAAGACCGGACGAACGCTCCACACACTCGCGGGACACGAGACGGGCATCTACGTCGTCGCCTTCTCGCCGGACAGTCGTCTCGTCGTCAGCGGCAGCGACGACGGCCTTACCAAACTCTGGGACACGGCGACCGGGCGCGAACTGAGGACGCTCGCCCCGCACCGCGCATCGGTGCGCTCGCTCGCCTTCAGCCCCGACGGCAAGATACTCGCCAGCGGCAGCAACGACCGCACCGTCCGTCTCTGGGAAGTGGAGACCGGGCGTCTGCTGCGTACACTGAGCGGCTACGGCGATTACGTCCGCTCCGTCGTCTTCAGCCCCGACGGCAAACTGCTCGCGCACGGCGGACTCGGCATCACGGCGCTCGTCTGGGACGTGGCGACGGGCCGTCGCCTCTACACGCTGGCGGGCCACAGCGGCGATGTCCCTTCGGTCGCCTTCTCAGCTAACGGACAATTTCTGTTTACGGGCAGCAAGGACGCGACCGTCAAGCTCTGGCGCACGCGCGACGGCGCGGAGGCGGCGATGCTCGTGGCGACGGGCAAGAGCGATTGGCTGGTCGTCACGCCGGACGGACTGTTCGACGGCTCGCCCGCCGCGTGGCGTCAAATCATCTGGCGCTTCGGCGGAAACTTTTCGCACGCCCCGGTCGAAGCCTTCTTCTCGGATTTTTATCGCCCCGGTCTGCTCGCCGACATCCTGTCGGGTCGCGGCCCGCGCGCCGAGGTCAACATCGCGCGGAAGGACATCCGCCAGCCCTCCGTCACGATTACACAGGGCGCGAGCGGCGCGGCGCGGCGCAACGTGACGCTCCGCGTCGAGGTGAAAGAGGCGGCAGCCGATGGCGCGCGAAGCGAAGGGAGTGGCGCGCAGGACGTGCGCCTGTTTCGCAACGGCTCGCTCGTGCGCGTCTGGCGCGGCGACGTGCTCAAAGGCCGACCGTCGGCCACGCTCGAAGCCCCCGTCTCCATCGTCGCGGGCGAGAACCGTTTCACGGCCTACGCCTTCAACCGCGAGAACGTCAAAAGCGGCGACGCCACGCTCGTCATCGAAGGCGGCGAGAGCCTCAAGCGGCCCGCCGTCGCGCACATCCTCGCCGTCGGCGTGAACTCTTACGCCAACCCGCGCTACAACCTCAAATATGCCGTCGCCGACGCGCGCGTCTTCGCCGAAGAGTTTAAAAAGCAGCAGGAGAAGCTCCGTCGTTATGCGCGCATTGAAGTCACGACGCTGCTCGACAAGCAGGCCACGAAGGCCAACATCCTCGGCGCGCTCGCGGCGCTCGCGGCGAAGGCGCAACCCGAAGACGCCGTCGTCGTCTATTTCGCGGGACACGGCACGGCGCAAGAGAACCGCTTCTATCTCATCCCGCACGACCTCGGCTACATGGGTGAGCGCGATGGGGTGAACGAGTTCGGCCTTAATGAAATTATCACGCACAGCGTCTCGGACATCGAGCTTGAGCAGGCGTTTGAAAAGCTCGACGCGGGACAGTTGTTGATGGTGATTGACGCCTGCAATTCCGGTCAGGCGCTCGAAGCCGAAGAGAAGCGGCGCGGGCCGATGAACTCGAAGGGGCTGGCGCAGCTTGCTTACGAAAAAGGGATGTACGTCTTGACCGCCGCGCAGAGTTTTCAGGCGGCGCAGGAGGCTTCGCAACTCGGTCACGGGCTTTTAACCTACGCGCTCATCGAAGAGGGGCTGAAGCGCGGGATGGCCGACACGCAGGCGGGCGACGGCGGCGTGCTCGTCCGCGAGTGGCTCGACTACGCGACGGGGCGCGTCCCTGAAATGCAGCTCAACGAGATGGAGCGCGCCCTCGCGCGCGGCACAAATCTCTCGTTCGCCGAAGAGGAGCGCGGGCTAACCGTTGACAAACGCAGCGGCCAGCGCCCCCGTGTCTTCTACCGCCGCGAGCCTGCGCCGCAGCCGCTCGTCGTCGCCGCGCCGACCGCGAAATGAGCCGCCGCCCGTCCCTCCTTCCGCTCGCCGTCTTTTAATTCTAAAATCGCCACATGCCTGAGCGCGAATACGAATATGGTTTCGAGGAGGACGTGGCGACCGAGAGCGAGGAGCGGCTCAAGAAGCCCCCGCTCTACCGCGTCCTCTTGCACAACGACGACTTCACGACGATGGAGTTCGTCGTCCTCGTGCTGGAGACCGTCTTCCAGAAGACCGACTCCGAGGCCGTCCGCATCATGCTCAACGTCCACAACGACGGCGTCGGCGTGGCGGGCGTCTACACCTACGAGGTCGCCGAGATGAAGTGCGAGCGCGTCACGCAGATGGCCCGCGCGCAGGAGTACCCGCTGCTCTGCACGTTGGAAGAGGAACCGCAGGGCGACTGAAGGCATCAAAGGCTGGGTCACGAAAAGTATCGGCTGATGATAACAAAAGAACTGCAAGCAACTCTGAATGTCGCCGCGATGGAGGCCATCAAGCGCCGCCACGAGTACGTGACGCTCGAACACCTGCTGTACGCGCTGCTGCACGAGAAGACGGCGGGCAACGTCGTCCGCCAGTGCGGCGGCGACGTGGAGGCGCTCGTGCGCGATCTGGAAAAGTTTTTCGCCGAGAAGATGAAACAGGTCGCCGACGCGGGCGAGCAGCTTCCCGAATACACAAAGGCGTTCCAGCGCGTCGTCGAGTATGCGCTGCTTCAAGCCGAAGGCTCCGGACAACAGGACGTGGACGGCGGCAACGTCCTCGCCGCGCTCTTTCAGGCCGAGCACTCACACGCCGTCTATCTCTTACGCAAACAGGGCGTGACGCGCCTCGACGTGCTGAACTACATGGCGCACGGCATCTCGAAGCTCGACGCCGGAGACTTTCTCACCGCAGGCAACGAGGTGGAACCGGACGCGGGCGCGCAGGAAGCGCGCGACCCGCTCGCCGCCTTCACCACGAACCTTGTCGAGCGCGCCGCCGAAGGCAAGATTGACCCGCTCATCGGACGCGAACAGGAAGTCGCGCGCACGATTCAGGTGCTCTGTCGTCGCCGCAAGAACAATCCGATTTACGTCGGCGACCCCGGCGTCGGCAAGACCGCCATCGCCGAAGGACTGGCTCTCAAGATTCAGAAAGATGAAGTGCCCGAAGCGTTGCGGGGCGCGGAGGTCTTCGCGCTCGACATGGGCGCGCTCCTCGCCGGGACGAAGTATCGCGGCGAGTTCGAGCAGCGTCTCAAGGCCGTCATCGCCGCGCTCAAGAAAAAGCCGAACTGCATCCTCTTCATTGACGAGATTCACACCATCGTCGGCGCGGGAGCCGTGTCGGGCGGCTCGATGGACGCCTCGAACATCATCAAGCCGGTGCTCGCTTCCGGCGACATACGCTGCATCGGCTCGACCACCTACCCGGAATACAAAGCCGCCTTCGAGCGCGACCGCGCCCTCGCGCGCCGCTTCCAGAAGATCGAAGTGGGCGAGCCTTCCGTCAGCGAAACCGTCCAGATACTCGAAGGGCTGAAGAGCTACTACGAAGAGCACCACGGCGTGAAGTACACGGCGGAAGGATTAGCCGCCGCCGCCGAGCTTTCCGCCAAGCACATCCACGACCGCTTCCTGCCCGACAAGGCCATTGACGTGATTGACGAGGTGGGCGCGATGGTCAAGCTGATGCCGAAGGATGAGCGCCCGGCGGAGATCGGCGTCCACGAGATTGAACAGGTCGTCGCGCGGATGGCGAAGATTCCGCCGCGCACCGTCGCCGGCTCCGAAAGAGACCGGCTTCAGAATCTCGACAAGGAATTGCAGGCGGTCATCTACGGACAGGATCACGCCGTCGCGCAGATCGTGAACGCAATCAAGCTCTCGCGCTCCGGTCTCGGCGCGCCGGACAAGCCCATCGGCTCGTTTCTCTTCTCCGGCCCGACGGGCGTCGGCAAAACGGAACTGGCAAAACAACTCGCCGTCGCTTTGGGCGTCGCCTTCTTGCGCTTCGACATGAGCGAGTACATGGAGCCGCACACGGTCTCGCGTCTCATCGGCGCGCCGCCCGGCTACGTCGGCTTCGATCAGGGCGGCCTCCTGACCGACGCCATCAACAAGACGCCTTACTCCGTCCTCGTCCTCGACGAGATTGAGAAGGCGCACCCGAACCTCTTCAACATTCTGTTGCAGGTGATGGATCACGCGACGCTCACCGACAACAACGGCAAGAAGGCGGACTTCCACAACGTCATCTTGATTATGACGACGAACGCCGGGGCGCGCGAGATGTCGGGCGACAAGATCGGCTTTCAGAAGCAGCAGGGCGGCCTCGGCTTAGGCCGTGGGCGCGGGGCCATCGAGCGCGCCTTCAGCCCGGAGTTCCGCAACCGCCTCGACGCGTGGATCGCCTTCGAGCATCTCTCGTTCGAGACCATCGAGCGGGTCGTGGACAAGTTCGTCGGTGAGGTGAGCGCGCAGTTAGTTGAGAAGAACGTGCGCGTCGAGTTGACGGAAAGCGCGCGCCGCTGGCTCGCCGAGCACGGCTACGACCGGCAGATGGGCGCGCGTCCGATGGCGCGGCTCATTCAAGAGAAGATCAAGGCGCCGCTCGCCGAGGAGATTCTGTTCGGAAAGCTTCAATCGGGCGGGAGGGTGGTGGTTAATGAAGCGGGCGGTGAGCTTGAGTTGCGTTTCTCCGGTTTGGGCGAGGGTTGAGTGTAGCGAGGCCGGCATTTCACCACAGAGACACAGAGGACACGGAGGGAGCACAGAGGAATTCAACTCTCCGTGCATCCTCCGTGTCCTCTGTGTCTCTGTGGTGAATCCCCAATTTGTCCAACACTCAACTAAGGCGTCCTCGTCAGCCCCGCCCGGTACAACTCCGTCACCCACGCCGGCTCGCTCGGCTCGCGTTCGGCCTGCTGCCCTTTCGCCATGCGCCAACGATGGAGCCAAGACATGCCGCCCGTCACCTGCGCCTCCGGCAACTTGTACGCCGGGTCTTTCAGCGCCTCTTCGAGCGTGATGAAACTGTAGCCGCGCCGCTTCATCATGGCGGCCAGTTCGTCGAAGCGGTCGGCGTTCAATTCGTTGGCGTGGACGAGGAGAATCTGTTTGACCTCGCGCCCGACGACGGCGACCGAGAGGCGCTCGAAGTAGTCGAACATCGTCTCCATATAGGGGACGTAGGCATCGGCCACGCGCTTGGCGGTCGCCTCGTCGCCGCGCCGTTTGGCCTTGTAGTAAACGTCGGCGAAGATGTAATCGGCGTCGTCCACCGAGACGGGCGCGATGGTGTAGCCGCGCCCCGCCAGAAACTCATCGAGACCGCGCTTGTATTCGGGCGTGATGCCGGTGAACAGGAACGGATGACGGAAGTAGCGCAGGCGCAGCCCCTTCTCGCGCATGAGCATCGCCGTCACGGTCTCGCCGCGCACGATGTCGTCTTTGTAATCGCCGAGCGGCGCGCGGTTCATGTTGAGGTGCGAGAAAGTGTGGTTGCCGAGTTCGTAGCCCGCGTCGGCCCACGCGCGCAACAGCGCAATGCGCGCGTCCACTTCGCCCGCGCGGTAGAGCTTCCCTTCGTTGACGAAGCCGACCGCGGGCACTCCGTTGCGTTTAAAACTCTCGACGAGTTTCGTCGTGACGTAGCGCAGATTTGCGAGGTCGCCGTAGGGCGCGGGCAGGTCGTCGAAGGTGACGGCGACCTCGCGCTTTAACTGCCGCGTCGCCGCCGCCTGCCCGTTTGAGACGTGCGCCGGAAATGCGGCGAACATCAGGGCGAGCGCCAACAGCGTGCGCCGGAGTTTCGTTCTCAAGTGTGCTCTCCTTCCGTCTTCGTTATTTTCGGGCCGCCTGCTGCTTTCTGTACTCCGCGAAATACTGTTGCATATACTCCGGCAGATTGACCTCTTCGGTGTCCTTGTGCTCCAAGCCCTTCGTCACGGCCCAGCGCGCGATCCAAGAGTCGCCGTGCAGGCCCGTGTAGTCGTCGGGCAGGCGGTACGCCTCGTCAGCCGTCGCCTGCTCCATCGTAACGAACGAGTAGCCGCGCCGCTTCATCATCGCCGCAAGGTCTTCAAAGCAGTCGGCGTTCAAAGCGCCCGCCGTGAGCATCAGCACTTGCGGGAATTCGCGCCCCGTCACCTCGCGCGAGTACGCTTCGGTGAATTCAAACATGCGCTCCATGTAGGGGATGTATTCGGCGCGGATGACGGCTGCCGTCTTTTCGTCCTCGCGGCGCAGGGCTTCGAGGTAGGCGCGGTTGAAGAGCCAGTCCATATTGTCAATCGTGACGGGGTGAATCTGGTAGCCGCGACCGCGCAGATATTTTTCAGCTGCCGCCTTCTTTTCGGCGCTGTCGCCCGTGTTCAGATACGGGTAGCTGAAGTAGCGCAAGCGACGACCGCCGCGCTCGCCGACGAGTTTCGACATGATCTTCTCGCCCTGCTCGACCTCCGCTTGGAACTCCCCATGCACAATCGGTTGCGCTCACTTCTTTCCGCTCTTCTTCGCCGACGCGGCTTTCTGCTTCGCCGGTTTCGGCGGCGCGAAGCCATCACCGATGGGGGCCGGGTAGCCTTTGCCTTTGAGGGCGGCGATCTCGATGACGATCTCCTTCTCGCCCTTGATGGCGCGCGTCACGCGCCCGTCCGCCTTTTTGCCCTTCCCCGGCGTGGGCGTCGGCGTCGCGCCGGTCGGGCGGCCCGCGGCGTCGCGCGCCATCTGTGTGAGAGCCTCTTTGACTTGCGCGCGCTCCGGCTCCGTCAAATCGTCGGGCGAGAGACCGTGCGCCGCGAGCACGGCGCGGAGGTTCTCTTCGGTGTTGGTGTTCTTGTCGTACACGTCGCGGTAGATGTGGAGACGTCCGTCCTCGGCGACGATGGTTTCGTAGCGCAGTTCGACCGGCACGGTGTTGGCGAGCTTGACGTTCTTCGTCTCGGTGCGCTTCTTGGCGTAGGCGGCTACATCCTCCGGCGTCAACTCAGCGCCGCCGATCTTCGCCAGCAGCAGAGAGAAGTCCTGCACCTGCGGGTTCGTCAAACCGACGCAGCCGTGCGAGGCGAAGCCGCCGAGCTTCGCGGGCGACTTGCCGCCGTGGATGAGCGACGGCATCCCGATGGGAATCTTGACCGGGCCGAGCGGATTCAACGGGCTGCCCGCCTCGACCTTCTGACCGGCCTTGACTTTACGTGACCCTTCGACCCACGGCTCGTCGGGCGGCGTCCATGTCGGGTTGAAGATGATCGAGCC
Organism: Pyrinomonadaceae bacterium; assembly: GCA_041749275.1. Classification (GTDB taxonomy): domain Bacteria; phylum Acidobacteriota; class Blastocatellia; order Pyrinomonadales; family Pyrinomonadaceae; genus JBGTBQ01. The sequence goes on from JBGTBQ010000453.1 coordinate 13,363, forward strand.
GGCCTTGCGGAGACCCTGCGGCAGAGGGAACTCCGGATAGCCGATGCCGATCTTGTAAGTCTTAACAAGCTGGCCGTTCTCGAACACATCCATGCGGTAGGCCGGCGCATTGACGACGACGCGCGTGTCGGTCGGCGTCGCGTTCGGCTTCGACGCCGGGGCCGCCGCCACGCCCTCGCTCCAATGCTCGCGCACGAGGGAGGCGAACGCCTGCGCTCTCTCTTTACCGATCACCGCCTCGATTTTCTCGGCGGCGCGGGCGGTCGCGGCGGCGGTCGTACCGTCATGCGCGTCGCCCGCGCCTTCGCGCAGAGAAGCGGTCTCCTCTTTTGCGACGACGCGCAACTTCTCGACCTCATCGTCCGTCAGTTGTAGCTTCGACTTCAACTCGCCGGCGAACGCCTCGCCGGCAAACAGCGCGTCGAGCACGGGCAGCGTCACGGGCATCGCCGCCTCGCTGCTGCCGAGCGCGGCGGGAGACGGCGTGGCCGCGGGCGCGGGCGAAGCGCTTACGTTCGCACTTGCCGTGTTGACGTTCGAGACGTTGGAGGTGTTGGTCGGCGTGGCTACACAACCAGTAAAGACCGTGACCAGTAAGGCGACCAGAAGTGACAAGACCGCGTGCGTATTTCTGCTCATGTTTTCCGCTACTCTCCCCGGCAGTTGAAGTCTGAAACCCTTTCGATTCGCGGCGCGCACCCGTGGAGGGTACAGGCCGCCCGCTCCCGCGACACCGTAGGCAACTCCCGTTCCCTCCCAGCGTTTCCCCACATTCCGCCCGCGAGCAACCATCCCGCGCCGCACGCCGCGCACCATTTACGGACGCCCGCCGTATCAAGGTCGGAACCGCCCGCTACCACGCGCGGTTCCGACCTCACTGTGTCAGCAGTTCGTAAGGGTTGAGGTTCTCGCCGTCCCAGAAGTGTTTGGGGTCGTTGATGCGGTAGACCTGAAAGTGGAGATGGTAGTTGCCGGGTGTGGCGTTGCCGGTGTCGCCGACGTAGGCGAGAGTTTCGCCGCGGCGCGCGTAGTGTCCTTCCCTGATGCCATCGGCGTAAGCGTCGAGGTGCGCGTAGTAGTAGACCAGTTTTTCGTCCGTGCTGAGTTGGTAGACGGCGTTGCCGCCCTTCTCGCTCTGAAAGAGACGCGCGATGCGCCCGTCCGCGCAGGCTACGACGGGCGTGCCGCGTGGAGCCTCGATGTCAACCGCGTTGTGGACGCGCCCCTCGGAACGCGCGTCGTTGTACGTGTCGCGCAACTTGTCGGCGCTCACGCCCGCGACCGGGATCAGCAGACGGCCCGCGTCCGCCGGAGCGGTCGGCGACGCGAGAGGCTGTGGCGAGCT
>JBGTBQ010000454.1:0-11846 GCA_041749275.1 Pyrinomonadaceae bacterium
GAGCGCGTCACGGCCAGTCGCATGTTCCCCGCCGAGGCGCGCGCCTGCATCCGCGCGGGCGACAGCCGGCGCGCCGAGGCATCCAGTTGTTTCCGCGCCCGCGCGGTCAAATCCGCCATCACCCTTTCAAGGCGGCGCGCCGAATCATTCGACTCTTCGCGCGCCGCGCGTAGATGGCTCCGCACCTCGTCGAAGCCGTGCGACATCGCCGCCTCCTGCACGCGCGCCCGCCGCGCGATGAGTTGATAGCGGGCGGAGTTGATGAGGTTGTGCGTCAACTCTTCGATGTAAGCGGCGATTTCGTCCTCGCGCTCGGCGACGATTTCGGCGGCGGCGGTGGGCGTGGCCGCGCGCACGTCGGCGGCGAAATCCGCGATGGTGAAATCGGTCTCATGCCCGACCGCCGAGATGACGGGGACGACCGAGGCGCGGATGGCGCGCGCGACCTCTTCCTCGTTGAACGCCCACAGGTCTTCGGCGGAGCCGCCTCCGCGTCCGATGATAATCACGTCCACCGCATCTTCGTCGCGCTCCTCGGCGAGCGCGCGCAGGTGGTGTTCATTGAGCACGCAGATGGCGCGCGCGATCTCCGCGCCCGCGCCCTCGCCCTGCACGCGCGTCGGGACTACCAGCAAGTGCACCGTGCGCGTGCGCCGCTCGACGGCGCGGATGATGTCGCGCAGAGCCGCGCCCGCCGTGGATGTGACGATGGCGATGCGTCGCGGCAAAAGCGGAAGCTCTCGCTTCAACTCCTGATCGAACAAGCCTTCCGCCGCGAGCCGTTCTTTGAGTTGCTCGAAGGCGACTCTGAGCGCACCCGCGCCGACGGGGTCTAAGCCCTCGACCATCAACTGGTACTCGCCGCGCGGCTCGAACACGGTCAAGCGACCACGGACGCGTACCTGCAAACCGTCCGACGGGCGGAAGCGGATGCGACTGTTGACGCCGCGAAAGCACGCGGCCCGGAGCTGCGCGCCCTCGTCCTTGACGGTGAAGTACCAGTGGCCGGAAGGCGCCGCGCGGAAGTTGGAAATCTCGCCCTCGACCCACACGGAGGCGAAGCGGTTCTCAAGTGCGCCGCGCACCTGCGAGGTCAGCTCCGACACGGTGAGCGGTCGGCGCTCCGCGTCATCGAACAGTGACATGAGAAGAGGGCGTGACATATTCCACGTCTTCAGACGAGTGTTAAATCTCCCGGTTTGATATGTTGAAGGGCTTCGAGGGCTTGAGGTATGAGCGGCTTGAGCGCAGCGTATGTATTCTTTTTGCCCACCAGAATCAGAATGGCTATCGGCAGTGTGTGTATGTTCTGCTGGGAGGCAAGATTTTGATCCACTGTAACGAGAACTTCAAAATTATCGGAAGCCGCGCGCCTCAGCAGCGCCCCGTTCTTCAGACCCTTAAAACCCGCCTCGTCAACTGTGAAAACATCATGCCCGACGAAGTCGCGTCTGACGTGCCGCGTCACGCACTCGTCAAGCAGCAGCTTCATAGTTCGCCAACAGCGTCTCCTTCGACGCTTCCAGAACTTTCAAAGCCTGCTCACGGGTGACGGTCGGGTACTGGTCGAGAAACTCGTCCAGCGTTTCGCCGCCCTCCAGACACTCGAAAAGATTCTGAATCGGCACGCGTGTGCCGTGGAAAACGGGCGTCCCGCCGAGTTTCTCCGGGTCACGCTCAATCAGCCGAGTTGACTCCATCCTCGCACCTCAAAGTTGCTGTTTCGTCATCATCATAACAGAAAAGCCGCGCCGCCCCACCGTACAATGACCCGCCTTAATGATTCGTCTCAGAGGCGGCGGTTGTCGCCGAGGCGTCTTTGGCGAAATAGCCCTGACGGTAGAGCAGGCGCAGGTTCTGCTTGCGGAGCGCGCGGTTCGTCACCTCGACCGTGACGCGGCGGAAGGTGCCGTCGCGCTTCTTGTTCGAGGGCGCGTAGGCGACGAGGTATTGCGCGCGCAGTTCATCGTTGATCCGCGCGAAGGCGGCGTCGAGTTCGGCGCGGTTTTTGGGGAAGAAGGCGCGACCGCCGGTCTCGTCCGAAATCCGGCGCAGATAGTCTTTCTTCAGTTCGCCATACTTGAACGTCTTGTCGCGGATGCCGATGGCGTAGACGGCGGTGTTGTGCTGCACGGCGTATTCGATCGCCTGATAAATACGTTTCTTGCTGCTGCTGTCGTCGCCGTCGGTGAGGATGATGATGGCGCGGCGCGTCGAGGGCGGCGTCTGGGCAAGCACCTCGTGGACGGAGAGGAAGATGCTGTCCCAGACACCTGTCAGGCAGCGCAGCTTCTCCTCTTCGGGGATGTCGTCGCCCCCGTTGCACGCGGGGTCGTTGATGTTGTAGGCGACCTTCACCTTTTCGATGGCCGCGCCCAACTCGGTGCGGTCGCGCGTGAGCGGCTGCTCGATGCGCGCGATGCCGGTGAAGGAGACTACCGCCGCCGTGTCCCGGTCGGGCCGGAGCACGGAGTCGAGGAAGGCCGCGGCGGCCTCGCGCTCGTCCTCCATGACGCCCTCCTGCGAGGCGCTGGCGTCCACGAGGACGACGAGCGAGAGCGGAAGATCGGTCTCGCGTTGGAAGGTGAAGACCTCCTGCGGCACTCCGTCCTCAAGCACGCGGATGTCCTCGCGCGCGAGCGTCTTTACGAAGCGGCGGTGCTTGTCTATGACGTTCAGCAGGATGTTCGTCAGGCCGGTGTCAATGCGTTCGACCTCTTCGTCCTGCTGCGCGTGTGCATGAAGTGGAGACGCGGCGGCAATCAGCATGAGCGCCGTGAGCAGAGCGAGCACATGAAGGCGAGGGGCGGTCAAACTCACGCCCTTTAATCCATGCCTAACATTGCGCTTCCGAAAAAACATCTTCGGCCTCTTGCACGAGAAATTTATCGTGGGGAAATCTTTCGATGCTCTACGGCGTGGCTGCTGTTGCCGCAACGCCCACCGCCGGACTCAGACGCACGGATGCGCCCTCGCGCGCCACGCGCACACGCACGCGCGCTTCGGGGCGCGCGTCAGCCGCCGTCTCGTAGGTGATCGTGTAGGCGGCGCGAAGCTGCTCGACCACATCGTCGTAAGCCTTCTGCAATTGGTCAATGCGCTTGACGGGGTAGTAGACGCCGCCCGACACCTCCGCGAGCCGGCGTCCCTCGGCGTCCGCCCGCGAGGTGAGCGTGAGATACCGCGTCCGCGTGGGGTCGAGCGCGGGGGTCTGCGACGTGGGGGCGACGGACGAAGGGATCAGACCCGACGGGACGTAGAGCGGATAGACGAGCGCGCCCGTCTCGATGACGGCTTCGAGGATCGAGTTGAAAGGGATGAAAGACTTGTTGTCGTCGCCGTCGGAGAGGATGACGATGCCGGTGCGCTCGCCGCGCAGTGGCTTCAGCGTGTGGACGAGCGAGTAGGCGATGGTGTCGTAGAGCGCGGTGCCGCCGCCGGCCTGTATGTCCTTGATGCGTTCGGCGAGTTGCGCGCGGTCGGTCGTGAAATCGGAGATGAGCTGGATGTCGTCGCGGAACGAGACGATGGCGACGCGGTCGCGCGGGCCGACGGTGTTGACGAAGTTGAGCGCCGCCTTGCGGATGAAGTCGAGCCTCTCTTCGACGCTGCCCGACACGTCGAGCAGGAGCACGATGTTGAAGGGCGCGGTCGAAGGCTGCACGTCTTTGATCGGGCGTGGCTGATTGTCCTCGAAGACGGAGAAGTCGCTTTCCGCGAGTCCGCCGACGGCGCGGCCCTGCCGGTCGGTAACACTCGCCTGAAGGCGCGCGAGTCGTCCGCCGGCGGCAGTCTTGACGTTGAAGGGGTTGCGGCGCGCGCCCAAGGTTGGCTCGCCCGTGCGCGGCGGGAGCGTCTCGGCGTACTCGCCGACGAGGCGCGGCGCGATGCGGCGGATAGCGTTCGTCAAATCCTGATCGCCGCTGGCGATGATGGCGCGGGCGGCCTCGGTCAGCGTGCGCTCGCGCAAGTCCGCGGGCACGCTCCCCTCGTCCGCGATGCCGAACAGCACGACGCCCCGCGCCGTCTCAAGGTCGAGCCGGATGCTCTCATCCTGCGTCGCCTTTTTCGCGCCGAAGCGTCCCGTGATCTCAGCCGTCCCGCCCCGCTTCTCTTTGACCTTCTCCAGCGCGACCTCGCTGTAGAAACGTGGTCGCGCCAGCGTCCACTTGAAGCTGTAGCGCAGGGCGTCGAGCGGCACGTCGGCGCGGATGGTGCCCGTGCCGGTCTTGACCACGCCCTCGGCGATGTTGCCGACCACGTCCACCGCGCCCGCGTCCGTCTCGACATGGACACGCGAGCGGATGGGCACGCGCACGCGCAGGTCTATGCGCTCGCGTTCCGCGCGCAGTTGGCTGCCGGCGACCTTCCTGCCGTCGTCCGATTTTTCGGCCCCCGCGCGCTCGACCTCAATCGTCACGCGGCCCCCACCCGACTCGACGCGCACATCCTTTTCACTGACGGGCGCCCCCGCCGACTCCGCGCGCACCGAAACCTTCTTCCGCTGCTCATCCGAGGCGATGACCGTCACGCGACCGAGCCGGTTGATGATCCGCAGTTCGACCGTCTCCGCCGTGTCAAGCTCGCGCTCGTAAGCTTGCGCGTGGACAGACAACGACGCCCAGACCGAGAGGGCGGCCAACGCGCACAGGCTCAACAGAGCGCGGCCCACATGGAAGAGGCGCGCGGCGGGGGTTCGTCGAAACACAGGCATGATACTGCTCCAAGAGCAGGGATGAGGGATGCGGGATGAGGGATGAAAAAAAGCAGATGCCTTTACTTCATCCCTCATCCTTCATCCTTCATCCCTGTGTGTCATTTCCGCTTGTCCAGATAGAAGCTGAAAGCGTCTCTGAGGTGCTCGACCTGTTCGACGGTGAGCGCGCCGGTGACGGCGCGGCCCTCCTGAAAACCGATGATGGTGACGCGCCCGTCCATCTGGAAGTTGAAGGTGAAAGTAGCGCTGTTCTCAAGCTCGAACGAGATGTTCGGGGATACGCTCGCGGCGCTGTTCGACTCAAGCATCTTGTCAATCTCCGTCCGAAATGGTGTTCAGAAATAGAACCGCTGAAGTTGGCCTCAACTCGACAGGCCATCTCTGGGAAGAGTGCTGTCCGACCCTCGAAAGTCGTAGTTTACCAGAGTCCGGCGCGGCGCGCATTTTGACCGCAAGTCTTCAGGACGCTAAAAACCGTAGCGGCGAGACGAACCGTGACCACGGCCCGCGCATCTGATACTCTGACGACAGGACAGGCGCCCTCACCTTAACTTTCACCCGGTCAAACGCGATAGGCATGAAGCATTTTAAAGTTCATCTCGCGGTCTTTTTCGTCGCACTGGCGGCGCTCGTCTCACTCGCCGCGCTCGACGCGGAACCGGGCCACGGTCAATCACAGGATGCCGGGATGGTGGTCTCCGGCGCTGCTCCTGAATCGAACGTGAAGCCGACTGCCGCCATCCGCGAGCGGCGGGCTGAACTCACGTCCATGAGCGCGCCCGCCGCCTTCAGCGCGGCGGCCACTCGCAACAGTCTGCTCCGCACCGATCTCAACTGGACGTTTGGCGGCAAATCCCAACGCGGCTGGCGTCTCTATGCGTCGCTCATCAGCCGCCTCATCGAAACCGAGCACGAAGCCACGAGCGCCGATTTTGCCTCCGCGCTCTCGCGCTGGCAGGCTAAATCGGGCCTGCGGCCCAGCGGCGTCCTCGACGAAGAGTCGCTCTGCGCGATGGTCTCCGCATGGCAGGGCGCGCGGCTCAAAGAGCGCGGCTATGCACGGCCCGAACAACTCATCACCGCGCCCGCGTCGGACTTCTACGACCCCACGCGCGAGATTGAACTTCGGCAAATCGAGCGCGAGACCTACGACGCCTACAAACGCATGGTCGCGGCGGCGGCGACTGACCCGACACTTAAGCTTGATCTTACGATGAGCGGCGCGCTCGCGCCCGGCGAGAAGTATCTGAAGATCATCTCCTCTTTCCGTTCGCGCGCGTATCAGGAGCGCCTGCGCCGGCTGGAGCCGCACGCGGGCCGCGCCGCTCTCGCCATCCACAGCCCACACTTTACGGGCCGCGCGCTCGACCTCTACGTCGGCGGCGAACCCGTCGAGACGAAAGACTCCAACCGCGCGATTCAAGTCGAGACGCCCGTCTATCGCTGGCTCGTCAAGAATGCCGAACGCTTCGGCTTCCGCCCTTACTACTTCGAGCCGTGGCACTGGGAATACACCGGCGTTGCGACGAAGTAATTGCCACGGAGACACAGAGGCACAGAGAGATACGAAAGAAAGAGAAGAGTTCGTGTGAAAGGAGAGTTGAACGATTCAACTCTCCCCTGACAGCGAGTTGCAATTGGAAGTAGACATCCAAAGAGCAGTCAGTCCGGGGGCGCAAGCGTTCTCGCTTGCCTGAGCGCCCGTCCGGGCGCGAATCATGCGCGTGCTGTGCACGCTTGCCAGCGTGGACGCTTGCGCCTCTGGGGGCACGCAATGGCAAACCGCATAGCTCATCTCCTCTTCAAGTTTTCTTCCCCCAATCTCTGTGCCTCCGTGTCTCCGTGGCAATTTTTCCTTCTCACCGCTTGGCTCTCGTCTGACGCTTGCGCGGCGCCGCCTTCGGCTTTGCCGGCGAGCCGATGAGCGGGAGAGAGCGCCCGTCTTCGAGCGCGCGCCCCTGCTCGATGCTGCTTGTCTCGACGACGAACTGCGTGCGGCGGGTGACGCGCGAGAGCAACTCTTTCATCGTCGCTTCATCAAGCTTCGACACGTCAACGCCCGACGACTGTAGCTCTTCGCGCAAGCGCCACGGCTGATTCATCCAGCGGTCATACACGTCCGGATAGATGTGGAGCACGCCGCCCTCGACGACGAGCGTGTCGTAGTTGATATCCACCGGCACCGGCTCATCCAAACGCGCGACGAGCGTGCGCGAACTGCGTTTGGCGGCCTCGATGCGTTTGCGCGAGACGGGCGCGCTTCGCGCCGCGACGATCTTCTCGGCGAGGTCGTAGAGATCAGCGCGCAGCATCCGCACGCAGCCGTGTGAGACGAGGCCGCCGAGGTCCGTCGTCTTCGCCGCCTGATGAATGAGGTAGCTGTCGCCGAGCGGGATTTTCAGTTTACCGAGCGGATTGCGCGGGTCGCCCGCCTTGATGACCTCGCCGGGCCGGACGCCCTTGCGGCCCCGCACCCAATCGCTCCCCGGCGGTATCCACGCCGGATTCCAGATGACCTCGTTCGCCTCGCGGTCGCCGATGTAGACGGGGTACTCCTTCTCCCCGACGCCGACGAAGTAAGACTTGACCTCTTTGCCGTTCTGCCAGAGCGTGAGGCGGAACGATGGGACGTTCAGCGTGATTCGAATGTCGGGTTCGCCCGCCGCGAACTCCGCCCGCTCGACGCGCCCGCCCGTCAACTTGTCCGAGCGCTCCGACTCGTGCCGGTCGTAGCGGATGACCGGCTGCGCCAGCGCGGACTCCGTCGCCAGTGCGAAGAGAAAGACAAGCATGGCCGCTCGCGCGGCGCGCACGAAGAGATAGTTCTCGCCCCTTGATTTGAACATAGATTTTTTTGCGTCCGTCGTGCCCGCGGGAAGAGTAGTTGCAGACGGACGAGATTCGACTCTCTTAAACGTATTGGGGGATTTACCGCTCGCGTTGTTCGGGGGTTTCAACGCGGATAGCTTACCATCCGCCGGCCAGTAACTCTAACGCCGGGGGCGCGGGCGCGACGCGCTCCCGGCAACGGGCGGCTCAATTCAAGGGACGCAGCGTTCGGCGCGCGTCGGCAGCAGGTCGAGTTCCTTGAGGCGGCGCGTTTCGGGGTCGAGCGAGATGAGGGCGATGAGCGTCCCGCGCTCGCAGGTGAGTCTGACCGTGCTGTCACGCGCGCCGTCGCCGCCGAGGTGGTCGCGCACTTTGCAGGCGCCCCAAGGGGAAGCAGACGTGATGTGTCGTCGTATCTGTTCGGCATTTGCGCCGGGCGCGATCAACGCTTCCGCGGCTTTCACGTCCCAACCGCCCAGCAGATGAAGAATAGACTGGACTGTCTTCGTCATCTCCTCGCCCGGTGGGATGACCCCGCGCACCGAGAGCGACTGCACACGCGGCGGCGTGGTCGGCGCGAGCGTGACGGAGACGTTCAACCAGCCGCGCTCGCACGGCATCCGCCACGAGCCGCGCAGAGCGTTCTCGGCCTCAATCGCTTCTTCGGCGGGACGGCACGCGCCGTGCTTCGTATTCAACTCGCGCAGGCGCGCGGCGCGGCGCTCCGCCGGCTCGTCCATGAAAAGGTTGTCGGCGACGATGCGCGATGCAAGTTGGTCGTCCCACTTCAAGACCAACTGCGTGACATCCCTTTGCGCGTCGAGGAGCGCGGGCGAGGGGCGCACGACGCGGGGTTGCAGCGCGCCCGTGCGGTGGAGCGCGGCGAAGGCATCGTTGAAGAGACCGCCCCAGCCCGCGTAGGTCACGTTGGACATGGCGATGAGTCCGACGCCGTGCTCCGGCAGCCAGCGCATGAGCGAGCCGTAGCCGGGCAAGCCCCCGCCGTGCCCGACGACGTAGCCGAAGCGGCAGTCGGTCGAAACGCCGAGGCCGTAGCCGTAGGACGAGACGCTCAACTGAAGCGGCGCGTCCACGGCGGTGCGATACGCTATCGCCCCATCACCGCGCCACGCCTGCTGCATCTCGCGCGCGCTGCTCCTTTTGATGGGGCCGCGCTCCGCCTCGTCGCGCGGCGGGAAGGCCGACATGAGGAAGGCGACGTAGCGCGCCAGATCGCTCGCCGATGTCCATAGTCCTCCCATCGCGCCGAACGAACCATGAGCGAGTAGCGGTTCCGCCTTCCACGCATCGCCCTCGCGGCGATAGCCGGGCGCGACGTGCTCGCGCGGAACTTGCGACGCCTCGAAGGTCGAGGCGTTCATGCCGAGCGGTTTGAGAATCTCGTCGCGGACGTAAACGTCGGAAGGCTTGCCTGATGCGCGCGCGACGATTTGGCCGAGGATGGCGAAGCCGTAGTTCGAGTATTCAAACGCGACGCCCGGCGCGTTCGAGAAAGGAATGCCTTGCCGCATCCACGCGCGCATCGTCTCGTCGGTTTGCGCGAGCTGGCGGTCGCCCCACGGGTTGTCTTCCGGAAAACCCTCGGAGTGAGTCAGCAGATGTCGGATGGTCAGCGCGGGCGAGTCCTTCGTCGGGTACGAGAGATTTTCGAGCGCGGGGACATAACGCGCCACGTGGTCGTCGAGCGAAAGCTTTCCCTCGTCGCGCAACTTTAGAATCGCCATCGCCGTGAAGCTCTTCGTCATCGAAGCGATGCGAAAGACCGTGTCGGGCGTGACGGGCGCTTTTCCTTCCGTTTCGCGCACACCCGCCGTCTTGATCCATTTAAGTTCGCCGTCAATGACAATGCCCATCACCGCACCCGGCATCCGCCGGCGCTCGACCCACGTCGTAAAGAGCCGTTCGATTTCGGGGAAGGCCGCCGCGAGTTTGCGCGAGCGCTCCGGGTCCGCGAACCGTGGCTCCGGCATGGCCCCCGTGGAGACACGCTTCTGCGGGCGAGCGGCGGACGCGAGGTTCGTGGGAAAGATGATGAAAGTCATCGCGAGCGCGATGACCAGCGACAGGCGTTGGCGATGATGCGGCATGAGAGCCTCCACAGGCGGGCGGATTGAAAACATTCGTTCCGAGTTGGTGCGTTCAGCGTCCGAAAAGTTTCCAGTAAAGATAGCTCGCCTGCATGACGCCGATGATGAAGCCAATGGCCGCGCCGAACAGCTCGATGGTCTTGAGGTGCTGCTTGGCGACGGAGAGGACGAGCGCTTCGAGCTTTTCGACGGGGTAGCCCGACACCTTCTCGCGCACGATGCCGCCGATGTCGAACTCGTTGATGGCCGCCGGCAGACGCTCCTCGGCAGCCGCCGTGATGCGCTCGGTCAGAGCCTCGCTCGCGCGGCGCAACTTCTCTTCCGGCACGTGGTCGGAGAGCCGCCCGATGGGCGCGACGAGCAGGCGTTCGATCTGCGCGCTGAGGATCGAGTTGATGGTGCGCGCCGTCTCTTCGCGCGAGAGCACGCTGATTAATCCCTTCGAGAGAAACCGTTTCAACTGCTCGTCGGAATCGGGGCGCGCGTGTTCGAGGAGAGCGCGCAGAGAATGCGGGCGCAGGCGCTGGAGCGCGTCCGTCGCGTAGGCCGAAACCGAGGTCGCCAGCTCCGGGCCGCGGACGAGCGCGAGGATGCGGTCCGCGACCTGATCCTTAATCATCTCCAGCTTGTCGGGCGCGACGGTGCCGACCATCTCGTTGACGGGGCGCGCGAGCACGCCGTCAATGGTTGAGTTTAGAAACTCCTCGGCCTGATTCTCGAACGCCTCGCCCGAGAGATACTCCTCGACCTTGCGCGGCAGAGTCTTGTTGATGAGGTCGTCCACCTCGTCGTGGATGCGGTCGCGCGAGATGAAGATTTTTTTGAAGAACGAAAGCTGCTCGTAATAGTCGTCCACCTCGCGCTTGATGAGCGCGCCCATCTGCGTGCGCGTCTTGCGGTTGGTGGCGATCTCGGTGAGGCGGCGGACGACGGGCGGCACCTGACTGTCCACCCGTTCCTTGATGACGGCCACGGTGTCGGGCGTAAACATCTCGGCGAGCGTGGCGTCGCTGCGAGCCAGTTCGTCCACCCGCGTCGAGACAAAGTCGCGCACCTTCGTCTCGAAGCCGCGCTCGTTTACCAGCGCGCGGAAGCGGCTTTCGACGAAGCCGAGCACCTGCTCGAAAGTCTCTTCGCCGACGGCGGCATCGAGGCGCTGCGCGAGCAACTCGTCCACGCGCCGGTCAATAAAGCCATTGACCGCTTCGACCGTCTCTTCGCTCTTCAAGACATCGGCGATGTGTTCGGCGACGCGCATCTGGAGTGAGGAGATGGCGTCGAGAATAGGCGCGCGCACGGCTTTTGGCAGCGCGTCCACAAAGGTCGTGTAATTTTTGTTGAGCAGCTCGTCCGTGTAGGAGTTGACGAACGTCTCGACCTTGCGCCGGAAGAAGCCCGTGCCGAAGAGCGCGTTGACCACGGTGTCCTGCGAGACGAGTTCGTTGCCGACGGCGTTGCCGATGGTCTGCGCGAGCCGCTCGCGGTGGCGCGGGATCATCCCCTGCGGCCAGACGGTGAGGCCAAAGATTTTCACTGGCCGGTGAGGACGAAACAGCATCCGCACCGCAAGCCACGCCGCGCCGTAGCCGTGGAACGTCGCCACGAGGACGATCATCCCTAGCTCGAACCACTTACTGCCGATGATCTCGCGTACCAACTCGATAAAGAGAACTCCCGCGCCGAGAAAATTTTAAGCAGGGCCGAGAGCGATGCTAAACGGAGCGGGCGAAGCGCGTCAAATTTATTCGCCACTGAGGCAAGTGATGAAGAAGAGATTAGCCACGGAGACACGGAGACACGGAGAACAGATTATAGGAAAGAAAAAGAGGAGTTCGACTTGAGGGAGAGTTGAATAACTCAACTCTCCCTCAAGTCGAACTCCTCTTGTTTTCTAATCTCCGTGTCTCCGTATCTCCGTGGCTAATCCGTTTTGGCTGCTCGGTGGAGAGATCGCGCGGCCTCGTCTCACTGCTCACTCTCGACGGGGTAGCCGGCCTCGACCCACGCGCCCGTGCCGCCCGCGACGTTGAAGAGTTGGAAGCCGCGCGGGGCGAGGAGGCTCGCGGCGGCGCTCGAACGGTAACCGCCGGCGCAGATCACAGCCGTGGGCTTTGCGGGATCAAGGGCAAGATTTGCCACCGTTGATTGCAGCGTCGCCAGTGGCCCATGAAGCGCATGAGGCACGTGCCCAC
>JBGTBQ010000455.1:0-6556 GCA_041749275.1 Pyrinomonadaceae bacterium
GGCGCCGGCCCGGCGACACGCGCCGCCGCGAAGCGCCCGCCCCCCATCCCACGCGCCAGCGAAAGGTTGTCCGAGCCGTTGTTGACCGTGGCGAGGTCTGGTTCGCCGTCACCGTCGAGGTCGTCGGAGACAACGGCGGCGGGCGCGGCCCCCGCTACATAGTTGACAGCGGCGGTAAAGCGGCCCCCGCCATCGCCCTTGAACACGGACACGGTATTGGAGCCGGAGTTGGCGACGGCCAGATCAACTTTGCCGTCGCGGTTGAAGTCGCCCGCCGTGAGGTGGAAAGGCTCGCGCGCGGTGGGGACGCTCGCCGCCGCGGCGAAACCGCCCCGCCTGTCCGCGATGAGAATTGAAAGATCGTTCGACTTTGAATTCGCCGTGGCGAGGTCGGCGTGGCCGTCGTCGTTGAAGTCCGCCAGCACGATTGAAAGGGGAGTTGAGCCGACCTCGAAGTTGCGCGGCGGAGCAAACCCACCCTTGCCATCGCCCGCGAGCACAGAGACATTGTCAGACAGGCTGTTCACTACGGCGAGGTCAACCACGCGGTCGCCGTCGAGGTCGCCCGCCGCCAAAGCGCGCGGGCCACGACCCGCCGGGAAGTTCAAGGCGGCGGCGAACTGGCCGCGCCCGTCGCCTAAAAAGACAGAGACATTGTCCGAGCCGCTGTTCGCCACCGCGAGGTCGCGTCTCCCATCGCCGTTGAAGTCGTCCACCGCGACGCCGACCGGGGCGTCGCCCGCCGTGAGACGCGGGCCGTGGCGAAACCGTGGCGCTTCGTAAAGTGGTGCAGCCGACGCGAAGGCCGTCGCGAGAAGAATCAACCAGACTGTCGGGCGGATCGGGAACGAACGATGTGGCGGTATGCGCTGTAGTGGATTCATTTTCAGCAGTTGAGCAGTGTGCAGGGATCCGTTCTCTTTTCTGAAAAAACGAGGTCAGGGATAATCTCACTTCGGCGCGATTTGGTAGAGATCGCCCGGCGAGAAGCCTCCCGCCTCGATTTCGTCAAGCTTGGTAAGCAGGTCGGGCACGAGCGGCAGCAGGTCTGCGAGGGCGTTTGACTTCGCGCGCAGGATAATGAAAGCGAGCGGGAATCGCTTCAAGTTCTGCTGAAACGGGATGTTTCGATCACGAGTCAGGAAGACATCGTAATCAGGCGTGACCGCGCGAAGCAACGCGCCGTTCTTCATGCCTCTCAGAGTCGTCTCGGCGGCGTGGACCAATGCGTGTCCGGCGAGGTGCGGCATCAAACGACGATTCACGCACTCATCAACGAACACCCTCATATACGCAACTCGCCAGCTTCTATCAACTCGCCAATCCGGCGCAGAAGCTCGCGGGCGTCCTCGGCGCCGGCAGTCGGGTAGCCTTCAGCGAACTCGTCGAGCGAATCCCCAGCAAGTAGATCATCTATCAACGCTTGGACGGGCACGCGGGTGCCTGCGAAGACAGGTGTGCCCCCCATCACTTCGGGATCGCGCGAAATGATTAAATCCCGAACGGTCGAAACTTTACGTCGTGACATGGCTTCACCTCTCCGGCGCGAGTATAACATCCGGCGCCGCGCCCTTTCACGCTTGAGCGATTCGCGCTGCGCGGCGATGGCCCGCCGCCGCGCGATATAAATGGGTGCGCGTCCTTCGTCCTCCGCCGCGCATCCTTTAGAATCGCCGCATGAAGATCATTCCGGCCAGACGGCTGCGCGGGCGCGTCAACGTGCCCGGCGACAAATCAATCACGCACCGCGCGGCGCTCCTTGCGGCGCTCGCGCGCGGGCGCTCTCGAATCACGAACTTCTCTTCGAGCGCCGACTGCGCTTCGACGCTCCATTGTCTCGCGCAACTCGGCGTCGCGGTCGAGCGCGAAGGAAGCGTGGTGCGCGTCGAGGGCGCGGGAGCAGCGGAAGGCGGCGGGACGACCTTTCGCGTGCCTTCGGTCGCGCTCGACTGCGGAAACTCCGGCACGACGATGCGGCTGCTCGCGGGGGTGCTGGCGGGCCAGCCCTTCACTTCGACGTTGACGGGCGACGCCTCCCTGAGCAGCCGCCCGATGCGGCGTGTGACGGGGCCGGTTGAACTGATGGGCGCGCGCGTGAAGACGGAAGAGGGCCACGCGCCGCTCGTCGTCGAAGGACGCCAGCCGCTCACGGCGATTGACTACGAGACGCCGGTCGCCAGCGCGCAGGTGAAGTCGTGCGTGCTGCTCGCCGGACTCTTCGCCGAAGGGCGCACGCGCGTCACCGAAGCGCACGCGCTGACGCGCGACCACACTGAGCGCATGCTTCGCTGGTTCGGGGCACACATCGAGACGGGACACGCCACACGCGACGACGGCGCGACCGTTCATGTCGCCTCGGTCGAGGGAATGCGGGGCTTCGCGGCGCGCGACTTCCACGTGCCGGGCGACATCTCTTCCGCCGCTTTTCTCACCGCCGCCGCCGCCCTCCTGCCCGGCTCTGAGTTGCTGATCGAAGGCGTCGGTTTGAACCCCACACGCACGCGCTTTCTCGACACGCTCATCATGCTCGGCGCGGACGCGCGCGTCGAGGACGAGCATGACGTGTGCAACGAGCCGGTCGGGACTCTGCGCGTGCGCGGCGCGCGCGATGAAGCGGAGCCGCTCGACCGTGGCAAGCCCGCGCTCCCTTTGCGCGGCCCGGATATCGCGCAGTTGATTGACGAGCTGCCGGTGCTCGCCGTCGTCGGGACGCAGATCGAGGGCGGCCTTGAGATACGCGAGGCAGGAGAGTTGCGCGTCAAGGAGTCCGACCGCATCCGCACCACGGTCGAGAATTTGCGCGCGATGGGCGCGGAGGTCGAGGAGTACGAGGACGGTCTGAAAGTCCACGGGCGCGCGCGGCTGCGCGGGGCGCGGCTCGACGCGCACGGCGACCATCGTATCGCGATGGCCTTCGCGGTCGCCGCGCTGCTGGCGGATGGCGAGACCGAGATCGTCGGCGCCGAAGAGTGCGTCGCGGTTTCATTTCCCGAATTCTTCCATCTGCTCGAATCGGTGACGGAGAGGTGAACGTGGCTCCGCCGCAACGCATCGTCATCACGGGTTTCATGGGCGCGGGCAAGACGACGGTCGCCGTCGCGCTCGCGCGCCTCGCCGACTGCCGCCACGTTGACCTCGACGCGCTCATCACCGCGCGCGAGGGGCGCACGCCGCAACAGTTGATTGACGAGGAGGGCGAGGCCGCGTTCCGCAACGTGGAGACGCGCCATCTCGGCTACGTACTGGCCGACGCGCGCGCGCGCGTCATCGCGCTCGGCGGCGGCGCGTGGACGCTCGAACGCAACCGCCGAATCATCAAAGAGCACGACTGTCTCACGGTCTGGCTCGACGCGCCGTTTATGTTGTGCTGGGAGCGCATCACTCTCGACAGAGAAGAGGTACGACCGAACGCGCGCGACCTCGACCGCGCCGTCGCGTTGTACGGCGAGCGGCGCGAGGCTTACGCGCTCGCCGCGCTGCGCGTTCACGTGACGCCGGAGTCGAGCGCCGAGGAGATCGCCGCCGAGATTCTGCTGACGGCGAAGGCGTGAGCGAGGCGGGCCGCTAATACGCGACCCGACGAATCACGACATATTTCAGCAAGGGACAGGGAAACATCATGGGTGACAAGGACACGAACGCGAAGGGCTTGAAGACCGCGAAAGAACTCCGCAACGCGCACAACTGGAAATACCTCGCGCGCCGGCACGGGCTGGGTTACTACGAACTGCATACGGACGACACGGGCGACGTGCCCGTGCGTCTCTTCCTTACGCCGCAACTTTTAAGCGATGCCGAGGACAATCTCTACCGTCAGATCATCAACGCCACGCGTTTTCCCGGCGTGCGGTTGGTAGTGCTGACGCCCGACGTGCATTACGGCTACGGCGTGCCCGTCGGCTGCGTGCTCATCACCTCCGCCCACAACCGCCGCTACTTTTGTGCCGCGCCGTTACCGTTCTTCCGCGCGCGAAACAGTTTGAGCAGCGCCAGTTCCTCCACGTCGTATTCGGGTTGGCGGCGCGTGACGCGCCGGAGCTTGCGCGGGCGGAACTCTTCGAGAGTGCGCCCTTTCAGGTAAGCGTCGAGCACCGTTGGATGAATGTAGCTCGTGCGGCAGACCGTGGGCGTGTTGCCGAGGTGTTCGGCGACGCGTTTGACGGCGCGGGCGACGTTGCTCTTCGCCTGCTTCTCGTCTTCGCTGGCTCCGATCTCGGCGAGCGCGAGCGCCGCCATGAGCGTCCCGCCCCACGTGCGAAAGTCCTTCGCGGAAAATTCCGGCGCGGTCGCCGCCTTGATGTACTCGTTCACGTCGCGCGGCGTGATGGGTCGCGCTTTTTTGCTCTCGTCGTCCACATAGTTGAAGAGCCGCGCGCCGCCGATTGCTTTGATGTCGCGCACGAGCGCGGCCAACTCCTCGTCAACCGCGACGAGGCGATGTTTGATATGGTGCTTGCCGACGAAGTCGAAGCAGAGCCGGCCCCCGCGCTTGATTTCGAGATGCTTGTTACGCAAGGTCGTCACGCCGTAGGTGCGGTAGCGTTTGACGCTCTCTTCGGAGCCGACGCGGAAGTAGAGGTCGTTGATGAGGCGCACGATGACGGCCAGCACGCGCTCTTTCGTCAGCCCTTCGCGGACGATGTCCTCGTTCGCTTTGCGGCGCAGGGCGGGCAGGAGTTCGCCGAAGCGCTCGATCTTTTCATACTTGCGCCGCTGGCGGCGGGCGATGGTCGTGGGATGATAGATGCGCTGCGCGCGTCCCTTCGCGTCCACGCCGATGGCTTGCAGAGAGCTGCGTGGCGAAGGCGAGATTCTCACCTCGCGCCATGCGGGAGGAATGGCGAGCGCGCGGATGCGTTCAAGCGCATCCGCATCCTTGACGGGTTTGCCGTCGGCGGCTAGGTAGCGGAAGCCTCCGCGCTTCGTGCCGAGCCGGCGCCACCAACTCGCGCGGCGCCCGCGTGTAACACTTCCGAGCACCGCCGCGGGCGGCTTGTCTCGTTGAATTGCAGCTTCCGTGGTCGCCAATGCGAAACCTCCTTCGTTCCGACAGAGCACAGACCTCGCATGCAAATGAAGTGCCGCCGGCAAAAAAAACACGCGCCGGGTGGCGCGTGGAGCGGCGAGCGATGGTTGCGGCGGGCTGCTCAGGGCGCTGAAACGCTCGTCGTGCCCCGCGACTTATCGGCGGGGACATAGTAGAGGATGCGGCTACAGTTGTCGCAGAGGATGATCTCTTCGCCGCGGCGGATTTCGGTCATAATCTGTGGCCGGAGACTCATAAAGCAGGCCGAGCAGGAGTTGTTGCGCGCCTCGGCCACGGCGATGCCGTCGCGGATGCGTCCGCTGATGCGTTGGTAGATGCTCTTGGCGGCGGGCGGCAGGCCCGCGAACAGACGCTCGCGCGCCGCGCGCCGCGCGGTCAGTTCCTCCGTCTGCAAGCGCATCTGTTCCTCGAAGGCTTTGAGCCGCCCCTCGTTCTCGGCGCGCAGTTGTGCGACCCGCGGCTCATGTTCGGCGATGGCTTTTTCGGCCTGCTCGGACGCCTCCATCTGTTCGAGGATTTTCGTTTCCAACTCCGAGATATGTTTTTTGGCGGCGTCCACCTCGCGGATCGCGGCCTCGTAGGCTTTGGCGTTGGTTGAGGACATCAGGTCGCGCTCGGCCTTCTCGGCGCGTGCGCGCTGCTCGCTGATTTCGCGTTCGAGCCGCGCACGTTCGGAGCGCGCCGTATCGCGGCTTTGTTCGAGCGCCTTAAATTCAAAAGCGCGCTGATCGAATTCTGCTTCGATCTCAGCGCGCCTTCGTGGGATGGCATCCAGTTCGGCCTGTAGTCTGCGGATGGCCGTGTCCGTGTCCTGTAAAGCGATCAAGTGCTCCAATTCCGCTTTCACTCTCTTCAAGTCTCCTCAAAATATCGAACGGGCGGCGCGGCCTTGCGGGCGCTCACGACGCGCGGGATGATGACTGATTCTCTCAGATGAGATGGCAGGTGACAAGCGGCGAGAAGAAGTGATGAGTGATGAATGATGAATGAGGAGTGAAAAACTGTCTTTACTTCATCATTCATCGCTCATCACTTATCACATGCAAAATGACTTTTCCGAACGTCTCGTTCGACTCCATCCGCTCGTGTGCGGCGCGCACGTCTTCGAGCGCGAAGGCGCTGTCAACGACCGGGCGGAGCCGTCCGCGTGCGAGGAGCGGAACGACCTCGGTGGCGAAGCGACGGACGACGGCGGCCTTCTCTTCCGCCGTCCGTGCGCGCAGCACCGTGCCCGTCAGGGTCAGTCGCTTGCCCATCACTTTACGAAAGTCGAGCGCAGCGGTTGAGCCGCCGAGCGTGCCGACGAACATCATCCGCCCGCGCCGCGCGAGCGCGTCAAGGTTTGCGTCAAGGTACGACGCGCCGACGAGATCGAGGACGACGTTGACGCCGCGCCCCTCCGTCCACGCGCGCACCGCTTCGACGAACGCGCGCGGGTCGTCCCCGACAGCGACGCCTTCATCAACGCCGAACTCGCGCGCCCGCTCAAGTTTCTCCGCCGTGCGCGCC
>JBGTBQ010000456.1:0-39502 GCA_041749275.1 Pyrinomonadaceae bacterium
GATCACGCTGAAGCAGTCGCAGGTCAACGGTAAAGTCTCGACGATGGGCGGCGAGGTGCTGCTCGAAGATGTCACCGGCGATGTGAAAGGCTCCTCGATGGGCGGCAAGGTCGTCTACAAGAACGTCACTAACTCGCGCGGGCAGAGTACGGGCGAAGAGGTGAAGATTACTTCGATGGGCGGCGAGATCAGCGTGGACGATGCGCCGGCGGGCGCCGATGTCACGACGATGGGCGGCGACATCGAGATTCGTTCCGCCGGAAAGTTCGTCAAGGCCAAGACGATGGGCGGCGACATCCGGCTCGACGAGGTGAATGGCGGCGTGAAGGCGACCACCATGGGCGGCGACGTGAACGTAAAGATGGTGGGGAACCCCGAAGAGGGTCAGCGTGATGTAGAAATTACCTCGATGGGCGGTGACATCACCTTGATCGTCCCCGCCGGACTCTCGATGGACATTCACATCGAGGTCGCGCGCACGCGCAACAGCAGCAAGACGCCGCGGATCATCAGCGATTTCCCATTGCAAGAGCGCGAATCGGTTGAGTGGTTAACCGATTACGGGACGCCGCGCAAAATCACCTACGGGACGGGACAGGTCGGCGGCGGACGCCACAAGATAACGATCAAGACCATCAACGGCGACGTGCACTTGAAAAAGGGATAGAGTAAGTTTTCGACGGAGTCGGCGATGCCCGTCGTGTGAAAGTATGAGGGGCGTCGCGCGCAGAGAATGGCCGGATGAGCGGACAAGCGGCAAGAGCCTTGGTTGACACTGCGTCAGAGACGGTTTCGACGACGACGACGGCGGCGCCCGCGCTTCACTTCGACGAAGCGTTCACCTTGCACCACCGCGCCGTCTATCGTGCCGCATATTCCCTTGTCCGCGATACGGGGCTGGCCGAGGACGTGACGCAGGAGGTCTTTCTCAAGCTCTATCAGAACCTGAGTACGCTCAAAGGCGACGAGCACGTCAAGCCGTGGCTCCTGCGTGTGGCGACGAACACGGCGCTCAACACGCTGCGCGGTCGGAGCCGTGCGACGACGCGCGACGAGGAGTTTGTCAGAGAGACGGTCGGCGACGGCGTGACGGGGCTGCACGCCGATTTCGAGCGTCAGGTGGAGATTGAAGAAGCGCGTCAGGCGCTCGAACAGGTGAAGGAGCCGATGCGAAGTTGTCTGCTCCTCAAGCAACAGGGGCTTTCGTACCGCGAGATCGCGCGGACGCTCTCGATTAACGAAGTGAACGTCGGGAGCTTGATTGCCAGAGGGCGCAAAGAGTTTATGAGGGTGTACGGAAAGATCGGAGGACGCCGATGATGAAAAGATGTCTGGATGAGGGAACCTTGCAAGCATACCTCGACGGCGAACTCTCCCACGAAGCCGCGCGCGAGACGGCGGCGCACATCGCGTCGTGCGCGGAGTGCGCTGAGACGTTGGCCGTTGCTGGAGACGAGACAGCTTTCTTCGCCTCCGCATTTGCGCCCGATGCGAATTTGAGTGTGCCAACGGCTGAACTGCGCGCGCGCGTGAATGCGGCGGTCGCACGCCTCGAGACATCTACGGAGGTTGATTCGCCGAAGACGACGGGCTGGAACTTCAGCTCTTTCACGGCTGCGTTCTCCGCGCTGTTCACCCTCACGCCGCAACGCGCGGCAGCCTTCGCCGGTGTCGCGGCCTTGATGGTGATGGCTGCCGTCTTCCTGTTTCAGCGGCCCGACAACAACAATAATAATGAGATAGCCAGTGGTGACAAACCGCGGACGAAAGCGACTCCTGTATCCGCAAAGCCGGAAGCGACACCGATGGCGTCGCCAAGTCCGGCCCCGACCAACGCCACCACCACCACCGGCGGCGAAAAGAGCAGGGGCGGCGCAAAGTCCGGCGGCGCGTCCAGACGCAAAGCGGCGCCATTTACACCCGTACCCGCGCCACGGTTGGATGAGAAATTCCTGCCCGGCGAGAGGGAATATCAAACTACCATCGCCACCCTCGACAAGACGATCAAGGCGGGCGACGCCGTCCTGAAGCCGAAGGTCATCTCAATTTATGAGCGCAATGTCGCCGTGCTCGACCGTGCGATTGAAGAGTCGCGGCGCGTCGCGCTCAGGAACCCGAAGGATAAGGAGGCGGTGAGCTTCCTCATGTCCGCTTATCAAAGCAAGGTCGAGTTGATGACCACCGTGGCGGATAACGCGCAGGTCGCCACTCTTGATCGTTGATCGGGCCGGCGGAGTGAATGCAAATTTTTCAAAGATGAGAATTCTGGCTCTCACAATATTACTGGCACTGGCGTTTCCGCTCTCGTCCTTCGCGCAGCGGCGCGGGGCCGCGCGCGACAAGGACAGCGGCGCTCGCGCGGGCGTCGAGCGCCGGGTCAATGTCGAGCCGGATGTGGCCGTCTCGCTGTGCCTTATGTCGGGCGATGTGATCGTTCGTGGCTGGGATAAGAACGAGGTGCAGGCTCGTTCCGATCAGGCCGGAAGGATCGAGTTGAGGGCGGCGAAAACAGGCTTGCCGGGCAAGGGCGTCGAGGTGCTCATCTCGGACGACACGGAAGGTGGATCAGATTTGTTACACGGTTGCGCCGCGTCGAGCGATGTCGAGCTTGACGTGCCGCGCGGCGCGACCGTCAACATCAAGGTGCTGGATGGCGACGTGGACATCAGCGGCGTGGCCGAGGCGCGCGTCGAGAGCCTGAGCGGAGATGTGGACGCGCGCAGCGTGTCGCGTTTAGCCGACCTGTCATGTCTGAGCGGTGACATCTCGCTCTCGGACTCGAAGGGGCGGGCGCGGCTGCGCTCCGAGAGCGGTTTCGTCGAGGCGAGTAATGTCTCGCCGCTCGCGGCGGGCGACGAATTACAAGCGCGCTCGACGAGCGGCGACGTGAGACTCGAACGGATTACGCACGCCAACGTGAAAGGCACGACCACCAGCGGGAACGTGCGCCTGTCCGGCCCCCTCGTCAGTCGCGGCCTCTACGAATTTTCGTCCCACTCCGGCGATGTGACGCTGGAGCTTCCCCCCGACGCCTCTTTCAAAATCAACGCGCGCATCTTTTTCAGCGGCGACATCGTCACTGACTTTCCGGTGTCGGTCATCGTTCGGCCCGCGGTCGGCGGCTTGGAAGGAACCGGCGCAGATATGTCACACACGGGTAAGGCCAAGACCAAACACTCGAAAGAGTTGAACCAGACGAGCCTCGTCGGCGTCGTCGGAAAAGGCGACGCGGAGCTGAAGCTGACTACTTTCAGCGGGACGGTCTATTTGAAGAAAAAGTGATAGGGCAATCGGGGCGGAAGGCGCGACCGTGAGGGAGAGCGAAGGGAAGGCGGAAGGATGAAAGAAACGCTGATGTGACATCAGTCGCCCTTCTGTGTTCCGACTTCCGACTTTTATACACGCTTTTCCTCACGGTCGCGCCTTTCGCCCAATAAATAATCGAACCGCCGCTTGAACCTTTACATTTTCCTTGCCACAAAGCCCACGCGCACGGTGTTACCACTTTAGAAACGGACGGAAGAACACGGCAATCAATCCGTCCTTTTTGGCTCGCACGGCTTTATGGCAATTTGCAATTGGATGCGACCACATCAACGACCGTTTAGAGGCGGGCAATGCCCCCCGGGTCAACTTGAGACGGCGGGCATTGCCCGCCTCTAAACGGTCGCACCCATTGCAAACCGCTGTAACAATATCTGTCAGGTTTGAGGAGGCTAATATGAAACGTTTAATCGGGATCGCCGCCGCCACCGCTGCTCTGGTTCTATCCTTGACGGCTCAATTCGTCGGGGCCACCGCCCCCGCGCCGCAGTCGTCCGAGTTCCGCTGGCGGAAGCAGTTAGCGCCGGGCCGTGTCGTCGAAATTAAAGGCGTGAATGGGAGCGTCCGCGCCGAGCCGTCGTCGGGCGCCGAGGTCGAGGTCGAGGCTGAGAAAAGCAGCCGGAAGAATGATCTCGACAGCGTGCGAATCGAGACGGTTGAGCACGCCGACGGCGTGACGATCTGCGCTGTCTATCCCAGCCGCAACGCGGACAAGCCTAACGTCTGCGCGCCGGGGAGCGGGGGGCGCATGAACACTCATAACAATGATGTGAAGGTCAATTTTGTCGTCCGCGTGCCAGCCGGTGTGCGCTTTACGGGGCGCACCGTGAACGGCGGCGTACAGGCGACGGGCTTGAGCGCCGATGTTGACGTTTCGACCGTCAACGGCAGCGTGAAAGTTTCAACCACGGGACTGGCGCGCGCCGAGACGGTCAACGGCTCGATCACCGCCAGCATGGGCAGCGCGAGTTGGTCGGACGAACTCGAATTCAAGACCGTCAACGGCCAGCTTGACCTGAGCTTTCCCGCCAGCCTGAGCGCCGAAGTGAACGCCGAGACCGTCAACGGCGCCATTATGAGCGATTTCCCCGTGACGGTCACGGGCCGCTTCAACAAGCGCAAACTGAACGGCACCATCGGCGGCGGCGGGCGCGAACTGCATCTGCGGACAGTCAACGGCGATGTGCTTATCCGTCGCGCTTCCTGAGCCGGCGGCGCGATGCGTGAAGGCGGAATGAGTTTTCACCGATAGAGAGTTTCAGAACGGAAGAAGGAATGTTAGCGATGAGAACGGTCTTGAAGACAATGAAGCGTCGGGCGCTGGGCGCGTTGGTGCTCGCGGGGCTGCTCCTGCCAACGACGGCCAGCACCTACCGTGTGCAGTCGGGCGATGGGACGTTGACCGAAGAGTTTCACCAAACCTACCCGCTCTCGGCGGGCGGACGGGTGAGCCTCTCGAACATCAACGGACAGGTGAAGATCACGGGATGGGATCGCGCCGAGGTGCGCGTGGACGCCGTCAAACGCGCACGCACGCCGGAAGCGCTCCGCGACGCGCGCATCAGAGTGAATGCCGGCGCCGGGAGCGTCCACATCGAGACCGAGTACGATCAGAGCCAGTGGGAGCACAGGGACGGCGACCGGCGCGAGCACCACGTCGCGCGGGTCGAGTACACGTTGAGCGTGCCGCGCACAGCGCGCGTCGAGAACATCAACATCGTCAACGGCCCGCTTGAGATCGAGAACCTTTCCGGCGAGGTGGAAGCCAGTTCGGTCAACGGCGGCGTCACGGCGCGTGGGCTTTCGGGGCGCGTCAGGCTCTCGGTTGTCAACGGACGGCTCGAAGCAGCGCTCGACAGTTTGAACGATGCGAACCCCGTTACTCTCAGCGCGGTCAACGGGCAGTTGATCGCTGTCCTGCCATCGGACTCGAATGCACACGTGAAGGCCAACACCGTGCATGGCTCGATCAACAACGACTTCGGCCTGCCGGTGCGCGAGGGGCGTTATGTCGGGCGCGACCTCGAAGGCCAACTCGGCGCAGGCGGCGCACGCGTCAGGCTCTCGAACGTCAACGGCACGATTACAATCCGTCGCGCCTCCGATAATAAGCCGCCGGGCCAAGTGCGGAATCTACTCTCCGAGACGCGCGAGGCGGAAGACTATGTTGAGGATGAGGAGAGGAGCGAGGCGCGTGAAGCCGCCCGCGAGGCTCGTGAGGCGGCGCGCGAAGCATCGCGCGAAGCTCGTGAAGCGCAACGCGATGCCTCGCGCGAGCGGGCCGAGGCTCTGCGCGAGGCGACGCGCGAAAGGATGGAAGCGCAGCGCGAGTCGGAGCGCGAAATGCGCGAGGCAGTGGAAGAGGCGCAGCGCGAGGCGTCTCGCGCAACACGCGAAGTGGCGCGCGAGACGAACCGCGCCGTGAGCAGGAATATGCGCGGCGGATCAGACGACGACTGGCGTCGGCAGATCGAGCGCGACTCGGCGGTGCTCGTCACGAAAGGGACGCCGCGCATCCGCGTCGAGACTTTCGACGGCTCCATCTCCGTCCATGCATGGGACAAGCCTCAAGTGCAAGCCACGATCATCAAGCGCGCCCTTGACGAAAAAGAGATGAAGGGCATCAAGGTCAACTCCGTTGTCACGAACGACGCGGGGCCGAACAGCGAGGTCAACATCCGCGCTGACTTCGATAAGTCGCAGGCGGGCGGCGTCATCAAGGATAAGCGCGGCAACATTCGCTCATGGAACTCCGGCGCTTCAGTCGAGTTGGACGTGTATGTCCCGCGCAACTCCACGTTGATCCTCACCTCCGGTGATGGGCGGCTGGTCGTCGAAGGCGTGCGCGGCGAGATGGAACTGCACACGGGCGACGGCTCGATTGACGTGAAGGGCGCGGGCGGGAGGCTGCGCGCCAACACGGGCGACGGGCGCATCAGCATCGAGGGCTTTGACGGCGAGACCGAAGCGCGCACGGGCGACGGGCGCATCACGCTCGACGGTAGTTTCCAAAAACTCTCGGCCCGCACCGGCGACGGCACGATCTTGCTCTCGCTACCCGTTGGCTCGAACGCGACCATCGAAACGGATGCCGAGGCCGTCTCGAACGATGGACTCGCCGTAGCCGAAGACGCGAATGAAGAGAAGCGCGTTCGCCGTTGGCGCGTCGGGAGCGGTGGGCCGGTATTTAAACTCCACACGGGCGACGGGCGCGTGATTCTCCAACAAAGGCGTTAACGCGAGACCTCCGCATCCGTCTTGTAAAAGTAAGGTAAAAGAGTTGCCGGTGATGGCTAATCAGTTGAAACATTAGGACGCGGGGTATCGTCTAAATATCGGCTGCAAACTCGAGGGCACGATTCCCAAAATCGTGCCTATTCACGCGCGAAATCCAAAATATCGTACTTCGTCCAAAATCTCCGTCGAAGAGATTCTCCGGGAGTCGTTCATCATGAGAAAATTAAATTGGAAACGCGCCCTTTTTGCGTCGCTTTTCGTCCTCATCTTCTTCGCCTCATTCGTAACGCCCGCCGCGCAGGAGCTACTCGCAAGTAATAAACCCGAACCCCGCAAGGCTCCGGCGGCGCGCACGCTCCCGTTGCGGCGCGTCGTGCTTCGCGGCGTGATTGTCGCGGACGGCTCGCGTGTCACGATCACCTCCGACGCTCCGCTCGACGACTATGCGGCATACCGCGATGGCAATCGCTACTATGTCCGCGTCCCGCACGCGACCGCATCGCCCGCGGTGAATTTCTCTAATGGGAAAGGGTACTCTGAAGCGCGCGTCGAACAGCGCGGCGACGACCTGCTTGTCTCATTCAAAATCGAGCCGGGGACGGCGGCGCGCGTGGCGCAGAAGTTCAACCGCCTCGACGTAATCTTCGCCGCGCAGGATCAACAATCAGGGAGCGGCAACGCCATCACGCCGCCCGCCAAGCCTGCCAGCGATTCGAACCCGACCCCTACCCCGTCTCCCGCGACGACAACTTCTCCGCCCGTCTCGCCAATCAACGGCGCGCCCGCCGAGACGAAGGCGGCGGGTACAAACGAGGCTGTCAAAGCGACGGCCCCGGTTACCGGGACGAACGCCGAGCGGTTCGCCGCCTATCTCACACCGGAGAAGAAGAACCCGGTGACGGTGACGAAGTTCGATAAGCCGCCGGTCATTGATGGGAAACTCGACGATGAAGTGTGGAAGACCGCCGCGCGTTTCAAGGACTTCATCCAGAACCGTCCCGGCGAGTTGACCGCACCGTCGAAGCAGACGGAGGCTTACATCGGCTACGATGCGAGGTTCTTCTACGTCGCTTTCAAAGCGTTCGACGAGCCGGATAAGATTCGCTCCACGGTCGCCAAGCGCGACTCCGTCTTTGATGATGACTGGGTCGGCGTCTGGCTCGACACCTTCAACGATGGGCGGCGCGCCTACGAGTTGCTCTTCAACCCGCTCGGCGTACAGGCCGACGCCGTTTTCACGGAGGGGGTGAACGAGGATTTTAGCGTTGACATCGTGATGGAATCGAAAGGCTCGATTACCAGTGATGGCTACGTCGTCGAGATTGCCATCCCGTTCAAGTCTCTACGCTACACCGCCGGTAAGGACAAGCTCTGGGGACTGCATCTGCTGCGTACCATCAAGCGTTTCAACAACGAACAGAGTTCATGGATGCCGATCTCGCGCGATAATTCGAGCCTGCTCGGCCAACGCGGCTATATCACGGGGCTTGACGGCATCTCCGCCGAGCGGACGCTGGAAATCATCCCCAGCCTGACCATCTCGCAGTCCGGCACGCGCGTTAACTCGCCTGTCCCCGGCTCGCCCATTCCCCTCAGCTTAACGTCGGGGCCGCCGCCCGACCGCCTGCTCAACAAGCCCATCGAGTTCGATCCCGGCGTGTCTTTGAAGTACACCATCACGCCGCAGGTCACCTTAGATTTCACCTACAACCCCGACTTCGCGCAGGTCGAGGCCGATGCGACGGTGGTCACCGCCAATCAGCGCTTCCCCATCTTCTTCGAGGAGAAGCGCCCCTTCTTTCTCGAAGGCAAAGAGATTTTCGAGACGCTCATCAGCGCCGTCCACACGCGCGCCATCGTTGACCCCGATTACGCCTTGAAGTTGACGGGCAAGCAGGGGCGCAACACATTCGGCTTCATGGCGGCTTCGGACAAGGCGCCCGGCAACCTCGACGACGATCAGCGGAATTTTATCGCGGAGACGATCAACGATCCTTTCAACAACCGGCGCGACTCGCTGCTGAAGATTCTCGACAAGAACGCCACCATCGGCGTGATGCGTCTCAAGCGCGACATCGGCAAGGAGAATCACATCGGGCTGTTGGCGACCACTTACAACTTCATTGACAAATACAATCATGTCGCGGGCTTTGACACACGCTGGCGGCTGAACAAGACGACGACCTTCACCGCGCAAGCGTTGGGCAGCGTTTCCAATCAGCCGTTCTTCTACCCGGACGAAGCTATCCGCGACGACCGGCAGGAGAAGGGGATGGTATATGGCGCCTACCTCAATATGAGCGGGCGCAACTGGGGGTACGAGCTGGGCGCGGTCGGGCGGTCGAGGTACTTCCGCGCCGACGCCGGATTCAATCGCCGCTTCAACACCAACAATCCGACTATCTTCGTCCGCTACAATTCCACCGACAAGCCGAAGGAGATGCTCGTCTCTTGGCGCCTCTTCAACTTCTTCGGCTCGAACTTCGACTGGACGGGCCGCCACCAGCGCTACATCAACGAGTCGCAGCTCCAGCTCCGTATGCAGCGGCAGACCTTTATCGGCTTTGGCTTCGAGAAGGGATACGAGCGCGTCTTCGAGGACGAGTTCGGCGGCACCCGCGAAGCCTTACAACGCATAAACCGCGACACCTTTACGCCGCTCATCGGCCCGGCGGTGACGGCGGCTCTGCCCGCCTGCGACCCGACCGGCACGCTCCCGCCCGTAATCGGAGACGACCCGGCGACCGAACAGGACGAGACGCGCAGGCTTCGTCGGT
Organism: Pyrinomonadaceae bacterium; assembly: GCA_041749275.1. Classification (GTDB taxonomy): domain Bacteria; phylum Acidobacteriota; class Blastocatellia; order Pyrinomonadales; family Pyrinomonadaceae; genus JBGTBQ01. Next base: position 9,339 of record JBGTBQ010000456.1, read on the forward strand.
GCACCTTCTTCGGCGCCGACAACGAGCGCTCCGCCAAACGCACGACCTTCTACTCGTACTTCGAGACGGTGCTCTCGAAGCAATTCGCCTTCTTCATGTTCACCTCGTATAACAGGGGCGTGCTCGACTTCGACTTTGGATCGGGAAGCCCACGCTACCCGCGCATCAGCCCGGCGGCGCTTGAGTTCGGGCAAGACGCGCCGCTCGACCCCGGCGCCGGCAACGAATTCTTCTGGGAGTCCACGGTGCGCTACAAGCCGACCGACGCGCTCAACCTTTCGCTCTATTACGTCAAAGACCGGCTCACGCGCCACGACACGGGCCGGGTCGCTTTCGACGACAACATCTTCACGCTGCGCGGCACCTATCAGTTCACGCGCTTCTGGTTCGCGCGCGCGCGCGTGGACTACACGACGCTCAGTTCACGGATGAGGATGCAATATCTGCTGGGGTGGACGCCGAACCCCGGTACGCAGTTCTTCGTCGGCTACAACGACGACCTCAACCGCAACGGCTTCAATCCCTTCGACGGCCAGCTCGAACCCGGCTTCCGCCGCAACGGTCGCATCTTCTTCATTAAAATGTCGTACCTCATCCGGAAGAGCATCGGGAAATAGAGACGAGAGCGGTAATGAGTGACGAGTGATGAGTGACGAGTGGCGAGTTGGAGAAAGATTCTCTTACTTGTCACTCGTCACTCATTGCCGCTTTTGATATAGTATCGCTTCCGAATATCTCTCCGTTTATGATTAACCGAAAAGGAGTCCGCCTTATGAGAAAGCAAGTGCGTTTCTTCGTCGCCGTGCTGCTGCTCGCCTCGACCGTGATGGCGCAGAGCGGCGTGATCGTGCCCGGCGACAATCTGGTCGTCGAGGGGGTCCCGGCAGTCCCCACGAAAATCGCCGAGGAGGTCAGACGCTACACGGAATCCCGCGCCGCCGGCCTTGCGAGCTGGCACCCGACCAAGCGCGAGATGCTCATCGGCACGCGCTTCGGCGACACGAATCAAGTCCATTACGTGAAGATGCCCGGCGGCGCGCGGACGCAGCTCACGTTCTATCCCGAAAGGTCGGGCGGCGCATCCTTTCGTCCGAAGACCGGCGATTATTTCATCTTCAACAAGGACATCGGCGGTAACGAGTTCTTCCAATTCTACCGCTACGACATGGCGACGGGCGACGTGACGCTGCTCACGGACGGCAAGTCGCGCAACACGGGCGGCACGTGGTCGAACGGCGGCGAGTGGCTCGCCTACACCTCGACGCGGCGCAACGGCAAGGATAACGACATCTACCTCGTCAATCCCGCGCAGCCCGCCGGCAACAAGCTTCTGTTGCAGGTCGAGAGCGGCGGCTGGGGCGTCTCCGACTGGTCGCCGGACGATAAGAAGCTGCTCGTCGGCGAGTTTCTCTCCGCGAATGAAAGTAATGGCTACATCGTTGATGTCGCGACCGGCGAGAAGACGCTTTTGACGCCCAAAGGGGCCGAGAAAGTCTCTTATGGCGGCGCGAAGTTTAGCAAAGATGGCAAGGGCGCTTACATGACGACCGACAAGGAGTCTGAATTTCAGCGCCTCGCCTACATTGATTTCGCCACCAAGCAGCACACCTACCTGACCGACCACATCAAGTGGGACGTGGACGACTTTGAAATTTCGCCCGACGGCGCGACCATCGCTTTCGTTACGAACGAGGACGGCATCAGCCGTCTCCGCCTGCTCGACACCAAAACGCGCAAGGAGAAGCCCACGCCGAATTTGCCGGTCGGTCTCATCGGCGGTCTCGAATGGCACGAGAACGGGCGCGACCTCGGTTTCAACATGACCTCCGCGCGCTCGACCGCCGACGTGTATTCGCTCGATGTCAAGACGGGCAAGGTCGAGCGTTGGACACACAGCGAGACCGGCGGGCTGAACACGGAGAACTTTGCGGACGCCCAACTCGTCAAGTGGAAGAGCTTTGACGGACGCGAGATCAGCGGCTTTCTCTACATGCCGCCGGCCAAATTCACCGGCCCGCGTCCCGTCATCATCAACATCCACGGCGGCCCCGAAGCGCAGGCCCGTCCCGGCCCGCTCGGGCGCAACAACTATTTTCTGAACGAGATGGGCGTCGCCATCCTCTTTCCTAACGTGCGCGGCTCGTCCGGCTACGGCAAGACGTTTCTCCAACTCGACAACGGCTTCAAGCGCGAGGATACCTACAAGGACATCGGCGCTTTGCTCGACTGGATCGGCACGCAGCCACGTCTCGATGCGAGCCGCATCATGGTCACGGGCGGCAGTTACGGCGGGCACATGGCCTTCGCCATCGCCACGCTCTACAGCGACAAGATTCGCGCGACGCTCCCCGTCGTCGGCATCTCGAACCTCGTCTCATTTCTCGAACGAACCGAGGCTTACCGCCGCGACCTCCGGCGCGTGGAGTACGGCGACGAGCGCGACCCGAAGATGCGCGAGTTTATGATGAAAATCGCGCCGCTCAACAACGCCTCGAAGATCACGAAACCGATGTTCATCGTGCAGGGCGGCAACGACCCGCGCGTGCCTCTGAACGAGGCCGAGCAGATGGTCAAGACTGTCCGCCAGAACAACACCCCCGTCTGGTACTTGATGGCGAAGGACGAGGGGCACGGCTTCAACAAAAAGAAGAATCAGGACTTTCAGTTCTATGCCACGATCATGTTCATGCGTGAATACCTGCTGAAGTAGAGCAGGGACGTGCGGTCGGCCAGGGCTTGAGCCGGAACGTGAGGGGGGCGTCTTCAACGAACATCGGAAGACGCCCCCACTCACGTTCCGGCTCAAGCCCTTTGTCGCAATCTTTTTACAAAACCTTTACCGAATGCAGACGCCGGACGAACTTCGTCCGGGTAATATTATTCGTAACCGTCGTGCTAAACTTTTCGTCATTAAGCTAGACAGCATTTTCCGTAATATTGTTCAGTAGATAAAGTGATAATCAAACGATCATTTATTTTCCCGCGTCGCACGCTGGGTGCGGTCTGCCTTTTGCTTATGTCGTTCGGCGCTTCTTCGTGCAAGAGCGACTACCCGGTTGCCGGTCAGCAGAAGGGGCCGGGCGGCGAAGGACGCGGCGGGGGCGGCGAGGCGCGGCAGGTCAAGGTCGCGCGTGTGTCGGAAGTGCCGGTCGGGAGCAGCGTCTCCGTCACGGGCACGCTCGCGGCGAAGGACGAGGCGACGTTGAGCGTGAAGGTGCCGGGTCGTCTGAGCGCCATCACGGTTGACCTCGGCAGCCAAGTCCGTCGCGGGCAGGTCGTGGCGCAGGTCGAGCGGCAGGACTATCAACTCCGCGTACAGCAGACAGAGGCCGCGCTCCAACAGGCGCGTGCGCGGCTCGGTCTCGCGCCCGACGGTACGAGCGACCGCGTTGACCCGGAGCAGACCGGCGCGGTCAGGGAAGCGCAGGCCGTTCTCGAAGAAGCGCGCACGGCGCGGCAGCGCACCGTGACGCTGGTCGAGCAGGGCATCGTCGCGCGCGCCGAGTACGATACCGCGAACGCCGCTTTCAAAGTCGCGCAGAGCCGCTATCAGGACGCGGTCGAAGAGATACGCAACCGGCAGGCGCTGCTCGCGCAGCGACGCACGGAGGTGGCGCTCGCGCGGCAGGCACTGGCCGATACGGTTATCGTCGCGCCCTTCGATGGACTCGTGCAGGAGCGGCAGGCGAGCGTCGGCGAATACCTCGGCGCGAGCGCGCCGGTCGTCACGGTTGTTCGCGTGAACCCTCTGCGCTTCCGCGGCGAGGTGCCGGAGCGCGACGCGGGGAGCGTGCGGCAGGGACAACCCATCCGCGTCACGGTCGAGGGCGACGGCGGGCTGTATGCCGGGCGCATCGTGCGGCTCAGTCCGACCATCAACCAGCAGAACCGCGTGCTCGTCGTCGAGGCCGAGATCGCCAACCCCGGCGGCCTGCGCCCCGGCGGCTTCGCCCGCGCCGAGATTGTCACGAACGATGCAAGCATGGCCGTCACCGTGCCCACCAACTCGGTCGTCACCTTCGCCGGGATCGAGAAGGTCATCATCGTCAATAACGGTAAGGCGCAGGAGAAGCCCATCACGACGGGCCGCCGCGCGGGCGATTGGACGGAAATTTTATCGGGCGTCAATGTCGGCGATTCGGTCGTCCTCGACCCCGGCAATTTACAGTCGGGCCAATCGGTCAACGTCGTCGAGTGATCCACCGGCCTTGAGTGAGGCTGAGAGTTATAAGGTTGTCACAGAGGCATGGAGCTGAAGAAGAAAAGTGGAGACCGTGCGAAAAGGAGAGTTGCATCATTCAACTCTCCCTTTACAGCGATTTGCGAATGAGTGCGACCAATCAACTATCGTTTAGAGGCGGGCAATGCCCACCGTCTCAAGTTGAACCGGCGGGCATTGCCCGCCTCTAAACGGTCGCACGCAATTGCAAACCGCTATAACTCATCCCTATTCTTTAATCCTCTTTATCTTCTGATCTCTGTGCCTCCGTGCCTCTGTGGCTGATTCGGTAGTTTATTAAGCAATGCAAAAGCTCGCCGAAATCTGTATCCAGCGCCCCGTCTTTGCGGCGATGATCGTGCTCTCGCTCGTCGTCGTCGGCGCGGCGAGTTTTTTCCGTTTGGGAGTTGACCGCTTCCCGTCGGTAGACTTGCCAACCGTGAGCGTCCGCACCACGTTGCCCGGAGCCTCGGCGGAAGAGGTCGAGACGCTGATCTCGCAGCCCATCGAGGAAGTCGTCAACACGGTGGACGGAATTGACGAGTTGCGCTCCGTCTCAGGGCCGGGTTCCTCGTTCGTCATCGCCACCTTCAAGCTCGACCGCAACCTCGAAACCGCCGCGCAGGACGTGCGCGACCGCGTCGCCACGGTCGTGCGGAGTTTGCCCGAAGACGTGCTGCCGCCCGTCGTCCAGAAGTTCAATAACGACAGTTCGCCGATTATGACGATTTCGCTCTCCGCCGACCGCTCTCTGCGCGAGTTGACGGAGTTGGGCGACAAGATCGCGCGCCCCCGGTTCGAGCGTGTCGGCGGCGTGGGCGAGGTGAGCGTGGTGGGTGGGCTGGAGCGTGCGATCAACGTCCGGATTGACGCCGACCGCCTCGCCGCCTACCAGATTCCGATCACCGCCGTGCAGCAGGCGCTCGCACGCCAGAACGCGGACATCCCCGGCGGCAACGTCGTCACGGGCCGCGAAGAGATGGTGCTGCGGACGATGGGGCGCTTCACGGACCCGCGCGCTTTTAACGAACTCGTCATCGCCACCATCAACGGCTCGCCCGTCCGCCTGCGTGATGTGGGGACGGTCGAAGACGGCACGAAGGAGCAGCGTTCGGTCGCGCGTTTGAACGGCGTGCCGACCGTGACGTTGCAAATCCGGCGTCAATCGGGCGCCAATACCATCGAGGTCATCAACGGCATCAAGGCCGCGCTGCCGCGCGTCGAAGGACAACTCCCCGAAGACGTGAAGATGGAGGTCATCCGCGACCAGTCGCGCTACATCGAAGCGGCGCTTCACGAGATCGAGACGCACCTTGTGCTGGGCAGCATCCTCGCGTGTCTCGTCGTGCTGATGTTCATGCGCTCGTGGCGCTCGACCATTATCGCCGGCGTCGCCATCCCGACCTCGGTCATCGCCACGTTCGGCATGATGCGCGCGCTCGATTTCACCCTGAACAGCGTGACGATGCTCGCACTCGTGTTGATGGTCGGCGTGGTGATTGACGACGCCATCGTCGTGCTGGAAAACATCTTCCGCTTTATCGAAGAGAAGAAGATGCGACCGATGGAGGCGGCGCGCAAGGCGACCGCCGACATCGGACTCGCCGTCATGGCGACGACCCTCTCGCTCGTCGTCATCTTCCTGCCCGTCTCCTTCATGTCCTCGATTTCGGGGCGCTTCCTCTACCAGTTCGGCATCACGGCGGCGGTGGCGATCATGGTCAGCCTGCTCGTCTCGTTCACGCTGACGCCGATGATGAGTTCGCGGCTGCTGCGAATCGAAGACGCGGAGAAGGGCGGCGGTCATGGTGTTGGTCAGGGCGAGGTGGCGGCTTCGCGCAAAGGTTTCTACGTCTGGCTCGACCGCGTGTACACGCGCCTGCTCATGTTCTCGATGCGCCACCGGCTGGCCGTCTCGGTGCTCGCCATCGCGGTGATACTTTCAAGCGTGCCGCTCTACCGCGCGGTGCGGCAGGAGTTTATCCCGACCAACGTTGACGAAGCCGAGTTCGAGGTCAGCGTCAACGCGCCCGAAGGCACGAACATCACGGCGATGAACGAGGCCGTGCAGGCCGTCGAGCAGGAGGTGATGAAGACGCCGGGCGTGCGGATGGTGCTCTCCAGCGCGGGCGGCGGCTTTCTCGGCGGCGTCAATCAGGGCGACCTCTATGTTCGCATCGCGCCGCACGAGGAGCGCACCCTCTCCATCAGCCGTATCTGGCGCGAGACCTTGAACGGCAACCCGCTCAATGCGTTCAAAGGCAACTACGCGCAGCAGGACGTGATGCAGGAACTGCGCCGCCGGATGCGTAAATACTCTCCGCTCCGGGTCGGCATCCGCAACACGCAATCGTTCAACTTCGGCGCGGGCGGACGCACCGACATTGATTTCATCCTGCGCGGCCCAGACCTTCAGCAACTCGTCGCTTACGCCGAAGACCTGCGCGACCGCGCGGAGAAGATCGGCGGGATCGTGGACGCCGACACGACGCTGAAACTCAACAAGCCGGAGCTACGGATCGAGATTGACCGCGACCGCGCCGCCGCGCTCGGCGTCAACAACTCGGACATCGCCAACTCGCTACGCATCATGGTTGGCGGCGATCAGGAGGCTTCGCGCTATCACGACACGACGGTCAACGAAGTCTACGACGTGCAACTTCGTGTGCGAGAGAGCGACCGCAACAACCCGCGCACCTTGGGCAACCTGCTCGTCCCGTCCTCGCGCGGCGGCCTCATCCGGCTCGACAATCTGGTGACAATCAAGCGCGCGACCGCACCTTCGCGGATTGACCGTCTCGACCGCCAGCGGCAGGTTTCAGTGCGCGCGTCGGTCGCGCCCGGCTTCGCGCTCGCCGACCGGCTCGAAGCCCTGCGCGGCGAGGTGGCTTCGATGAATCTGCCCGCCGCTTACACGACGGCCATCTCTGGGCGCGGGCGTGAACTCGAACGCACGTTCAACGAGTTCATCTGGGCCTTCCTGCTCTCGATCATCTTCATGTACATGATCCTCGCCTCGCAGTTCGAGAGCTTGATTCACCCGGTCACGATCCTCTTGAGCCTCCCGCTCGCCATCCCCTTCGCGCTCTTTTCGCAGTGGGCGATGGGCGACACGCTGAATCTCTATTCGGCGCTCGGCATCCTCGTGCTCTTTGGCGTGGTCAAGAAGAACTCCATCTTGCAGATTGACCACATGAACAATCTGCGACGCGAGGGTTGGGTGCGCGGCGAGGCGATCATACAGGCCAACCGCGACCGCCTGCGACCGATTTTGATGACCACGCTCGCGCTCGTCGCCGGGATGCTTCCGCTCGCTTTGGGAACGGGGCCGGGCGCCGAAGAGCGACGCTCCATTGCCGTCGTCGTCATCGGCGGCCAGACGCTCTCGCTCCTCTTGACGCTGCTCGTCACGCCGGTCGCCTACTCCGTTTTTGACGACCTCGGCAACGCGGCATGGTGGCGTCGGCTCGCCGCATTCGCCGGCTTCGTCCCGCGCCGCATCGTCGTCGGCGTGCGCTCGGCCTTCGCGCGGCGTCGCCAGCCGGAAGAGGTTGAGAAGGAGCAGACGGGTGAGAGCGAAGCGACGGTCGAGGTTGAGCGAGAGCACGTCGGGGTGGGCGGCGATTGAAGCGAGATGACGATCTTGACTGATTGATTCAAGCCTGAACATGGTGTAAGTCGAGATTCACCACAGAGACACAGAGGGCACGGAGGGAGCACAGAGGATTGAGTCTTCTCTGTGCATCCTCCGTGCCCTCTGTGTCTCTGTGGTGAAGTGACGTGCCCCAAACACTCAAGTCCATTTTCATGTCTCGGAAAGATAAGCTAAACTCTCCCGCATTGAGGCTTCATAACTTTTCGATCCAAATAGCCGAAGATGAAGGACAAACTCATCGGGCGACCCGTCCCCCGCAAAGAAGGCCGCGACAAAGTTACGGGCCGCGCGCGCTACGTTGACGACATCACGCTCCCCGGCGTGCTCCACGGCGCGACCGTGCGTAGCCCCGTGCCGCGCGGACGCATCCGCGAAATAGTCTTCGACGAACATCTCCCGTGGGATGAGTTCGTCATCATCACGGCGAAAGACATCCCCGGCGCCAACAGCGTCGCGCTCATCCTCAACGACCAGCCCTATCTTGCCGATGGCGTCGTCAATCATCCGGAGGAGCCAATCCTGCTCCTCGCGCACGAAGACAAGTACCTGCTCGAAGAGGCACGCCGCGCGGTGCGGTTCGAGATCGAGCCGCTCCCGGCCATTCACACCATCGAAGACGCACTCGACAAAAAGGAGATCATCTGGGGCGATGACAACACGTTCAAAACTTTTCTCGTCGAGAAGGGAAATGTTGACGACGTGTGGGCGGACGCGGATTTCGTTGTCGAAGGCGAGTACCGGACGGGCGCGCAGGAGCAGCTCTACATCGAGACGAACGGCGTGATTGCGACTGCCGATGCGGAAACAGGCGTCACCGTTCAAGGTTCGATGCAGTGCCCGTACTACGTGCACAAGGCGCTGATGGCTCTGTTCGCGTTGCCGGAGGACAAAATTCGCGTCATCCAGACCGAGACGGGCGGCGGCTTCGGCGGGAAGGAAGAGTATCCCTCGATGATCGCGGGCCATGCGGCGCTGCTCGCGTGGAAGTCGGGCCGTCCCGTCAAGATCGTCTACGACCGGGCGGAGGACATGGCGGCGACGACCAAGCGGCATCCTTCGCGCACGCGCCACCGCACCGCCGTCTCGCGCGAAGGCAAGCTGCTTGGGATGGAGATTGATTTCGTCATAGACGGCGGCGCTTACGCCACGCTGTCGGCGGTCGTTCTCTCACGCGGCACGATTCACGCGGCGGGGCCGTACAACTGTCCGCACGTCCGCATCCGCTCGCGCGCCGTCGCCACGAACGCGCCGCCGCATGGAGCCTTTCGGGGCTTCGGCGCGCCGCAGAGCATCTTCGCCCTCGAACGCCACTTGGATAAAGTCGCCGCGACGGTCGGCCTCACGCCGGAAGAGTTGCGCCGTCGCAATTTTATTCGTCAGGGCGAGACGACGGCGACGGAGCAAATCATCCACGACCCGGTGGACATGAACGCGCTGCTCGATAGCGCGTTCAGGCTCTCGGATTATCACGCGAAGCGCGAGCGTTTCGCGCGCGAGAACGCGGGGAGTCCGATCAAGCGCGGCATCGGCTTCGCTTCGTTCATGCACGGCGCGGGTTTCACCGGCTCCGGCGAGCAGTATTTACAGTCAATCGTCGGCTGCGAGGCGACGCCGGAGGGGCGCGTGCGCGTGCTGGCCGCGAGCACGGAGATCGGACAGGGCACGAACACCATCTTCGCGCAGATTGCCAGCGATGCGCTCGGATTGGATTACGAGCAGATCGAAGTGTCTCAGCCCGACACCGGCCTCGTCCCGAACAGCGGCCCGACGGTCGCCTCGCGCACCTGCATGATCGTCGGCAAACTGGTCGAGTCCGCCGCGCTCGGTCTCAAACAAACATTGATCGGCGCAGGTCTTCTCACCGAGCCTTACACGTCGGAAGCGTTCTCCGCCGCTTGCGGGGCTTACGTCGAGGAGCATGGCGCGCTGAAATCTTTCAGCCAGTACGAGCAGCCCAAAGACATTCACTGGGACGACGGCAAGTACCGCGGCGACGCTTACGGCGCATTTGCGTGGGCGGTCTACGTCGCGGAGGTGAGCGTTGATACGGTGACATGTGAAGCGCGCGTCGAGGACTTCGTCGCGGTGCAGGAGGTGGGGCGCGTGATTCACCCGGTGCTTGCCGCCGGGCAGATCGAGGGCGGCGTCGCGCAAGGCATAGGCTACGCGCTGTATGAATCCGTCGTCTGGCAGGATGGGCGAATGGCGAACGGGCAGATGACCAACTACATCATGCCGACCTCCGCCGATTTGCCGCCGATCCGCGTCCACTTCGAGGAGACGCCCTACGCGGGCGGCCCCGGCGGCGCGAAGGGCATCGGCGAGTTGCCGATGGACGGCCCCGCGCCCGCCATCGTGAACGCGATAGAGCAGGCGACCGGCGTCAGCTTCAATCACATTCCGTTGATGCCGGAGGCGATCATGGATGCGTTGGCGCGCGAGCACGTCGCGGATTGAGTCAATGGCGCGGACGGAACATAACGCGGAGCACGCGGAGAAAAGCTCCACGCTTTCCGCGTTGAAACATGAGCTTGATGGACAAGCGACTATCGAAGAAAAAGATGTCCGATTCCACCGACAAGCTAGAGATCAACTGCATCGTCAACGGTGAGCGCGCGACGCTCCATGCCTACTCGATGGCGCGTCTGCTCGACGTGTTGCGCGAAGAGCTGCGTCTGACGGGCACAAAGGAAGGTTGCGGCGAGGGCGAGTGCGGCGCGTGTAGCGTCCTGCTCGACGGCGAGATCGTCAACAGTTGTCTCGTCCCCGTCGCGCAGGTGCAGGGCGCGGAGATTAAAACCATCGAGGGCATCGCCGACGGCGAGCGCCTCCACGCCGTCCAGCAAGCTTTCATCGAATGCGGCGGCGCGCAGTGCGGCATCTGCACGCCGGGCATGGTCATCGCCGCGGTCAACCTGTTGGAGCGCGTGCCGAATCCGAACGAAGCAGACATCCGCGAGGGCCTCGCCGGGAATCTCTGTCGGTGCACGGGGTATATGAAAATCTTCGAGGCAGTAGTGAGCGCGTGTCAGAAAGATTTGCCACGGAGTCACGGAGGCGCGGAGACCAAAACCGAAGAAAGAAAAGACGGAGAGGAGGGGCAGCTTACGGGAGAGTTGAATGATTCAACTCTCCCGTAAGCCCCGCCGTCTTTCCTTTTTCTTCTCTGATCTCCGTGTCTCCGTGTCTCCGTGGCTAATCAAATATGAGAGCCTATCTACCAAAATATGAGCTGATAATGCCGCGCGATCTCGGCGAGGCGCTCGCGTTGCTCGCGGACGAGCCGGGCGCGTGGCGTCCCTTCGCGGGCGGGACTGACTTGATGGTGCTCTTCGAGGCGGGCCGGCTCGCGCACGGAAAATTCTTCAACATCCGACACCTCGCGGAGTTGCGCGGGATTGAAGAATCGGACGGGCACGTCACGCTCGGCGCGCTGACCACTTACACGGAAGTCCGTCGGAGCGAGACGCTGCGGCGCGAGTTTCCGATGCTCATTGGGGCGGCGCGCGAGACGGGTGGTCTCGCCATCCAGAACCGGGGCACCATCGGCGGCAACATCGCCAACGCCAGCCCCGCCGCCGACACGCCGCCCGCGCTCATCGTCTACGGCGCCGAGGTCGAACTGGTCTCACAGTCCGGCTCGCGTTGGGTCGTATATGACGATTTTCACACTGGTTACAAACAGACCGTTATGCGCGCGGACGAACTGCTCGCGCGCGTCCGCGTGCGGCGACCGCGCGAAGGGGCGCGGCAGTATTACCGGAAGGTTGGCACGCGGCGGGCGCAGGCCATCTCGAAGGTGTGCTGCGCGGGGCTGGTCGAGTTGGAAGGCGAGCGCGTCAACGAAATCCGTCTGGCGTTGGGGAGCATCGCCCCCACCGTCCTGCGTTGCCGGAAGACCGAAGCGGTTTTGCGCGGGCGGCTGCTCAACGCCAAAACCATCGAGGCGGCGCGTGCGGCCCTCTCGGCGGAGGTCGCGCCGATTGACGACATCCGCTCGACGGCCAGCTACCGGCGGCGTGTGGCGCAAAATCTCCTGAGTGAATTTCTCTCCCTGTCGCTATAAACGAAACCCGCATGGAGTTGTATGACGTGAAGTCCGCGATGGCGGACGGCAGAGTAAAGCCCCGCACGCAGCATAGCGGAATACGCACGCGGGAAGAACATCACCGAGGGACGCCGTTCGAGCAAGAGTTCAAGGCTCTGTTGAAAGCGCACCGGATTGAGTTCGATGAAAAATATCTCTGGACGACATGACCATTCACCGTCCGCTGATCTCGTCATACGAAGCCGCCGCGTGGTCACGCCCGACGCGGTAGGTGCGGCCTCCGTGCACGTTGTTGGCGGAATGATAACGTCGGTCTCGGCATACGATGACGTGCCGGCTGACGGCGAAGCGATTGACGTGGGCGAGTCGGTCGTGATGCCGGGGCTGGTTGATTCGCACGTCCACGTCAACGAGCCGGGGCGGACGGAGTGGGAAGGCTTCGAGACGGCGACGCGCGCCGCCGCCGCCGGGGGCGTGACGACGATTGTTGACATGCCGCTCAACAGCATCCCGCCGACCACGACGCTGGCGGGCTTCGAGGAGAAGCGCGCCGCCGCGCGTGGCAAGTGCAGCGTTGACGTAGCTTTCTGGGGCGGGGTCGTGCCCGGCAACGTGCCGGAATTGAGCAGGCTCCACGAGGCCGGGGTCGTCGGCTTCAAATGCTTCCTCGTCCCTTCGGGCGTCGAAGAGTTTCCGCACGTGACGGAGGAGAGTTTGCGCCCGGCGCTCGCGAAACTGCACCGGCTGGGGGCCGTGCTCATCGCCCACGCGGAAGCGCCGGGGCCGATTGAGCACGCCCTCGCGCTCCACACACAGGCCATCTGGGGCAATCCGCGACGCTACGAAACTTTCCTCAGTTCGCGCCCACGCGCCGCCGAAAACGAGGCCGTGGCGCTCCTGATAAAGTTGTGCCGCGAGACGCGCGCACGCGTCCATGTCGTCCATCATTCATCGGCGGACGCGCTCGCGGCGCTCGGCAGGGCGAAGGGCGAAGGGCTGCCCCTGACGGTCGAGACTTGTCCACACTATTTGGCGTTTGCCGCCGAAGACATTCCCGACGGCGCGACCGAGTTCAAGTGCTGCCCGCCGGTGCGCGAGCGCGAGAACCGCGAACAACTGTGGGCGGCGCTCCGCGACGGCGTGATTGACATGGTGGTCTCCGACCATTCGCCCTGCCCGCCCGCCATGAAGCTCGGCGAGGAAGGAGATTTTCTAAAGGCGTGGGGCGGCATCTCGTCTTTACAACTCCGGCTCCCGGTGATGTGGACGCACGCGCGGGAACGCGGATTCGACTTTCGAGACCTCGCGCGCTGGCTCTGTGCGTCGCCGGCTCGGCTCGCCGGACTCGACCAACGTAAAGGCGCCATCGCCGTCGGCCACGACGCCGACCTCGTCATCTGGAATCCCGCAGAGACTTTTCGCGTCGAACCCTCTATGATTCAGCACCGTCACAAGCTGACGCCTTACGCCGGGCAGACTTTGAGCGGCGTGGTGGAGGCGAGCTACCTGCGCGGGGAGAAAATTTACGAACGGGGTAGAATCGTGACGGGGCAGTCGGGCGCATTGCTGAAAAGAAATTAGCCACAGAGTCACAGAGACACAGAGGAAGATAAAAATAAAAAAGAAGAGCTAGCCGGATTTGTGGGAGAGTTGAGTGGTGAGAGTTCTGTTCGATATGAGGTTGTTCGGTGAACGAAATCAACTTATTGACAGAGAAGATTATCGGTTGTGCTATAGAGGTTCACCGCCAACTGGGGCCGGGGTTGTTAGAAGGAACATATGAGTTGGCGCTGGGGGTGGAGTTTGCGGATGCCGGAATGGAATTTGAGCGTCAGGTTGTGGCGCCGATAGTCTATAAAGGAAGGTCAATCGGAGAGTATCGCGTGGATATGGTGGTCGAAGACACTGTGATAGTCGAGGTCAAAAGCGTCGAACGACATGACCCCGTGTTTGAGGCTCAACTGCTCACCTATTTACGAGTAACAAACAAGAAAGTAGGCTTGCTGATTAACTTCAACACACGACTGCTAAAGAACGGCATCCGGCGGCTCATTTTATGAACGATTTCAACACTCCTTTTTACGCAACGCCTCTGCTTCTTTTTCTCAAATCTCCGTGTCTCTGTGACTCTGTGGCAATACCCGGATACGCTATATGAAATTCGACGAACAGGTTGATCTGGCGAGCGAGCGGCTCGGCGGCGCGGTGCTTTACGCGAACGATGACTTCTTCGCGCCGAAGGAGAATTTATTGAAGGCGAGCGCGCCGGTCTTCATCGAAGGGAAGTATACCGACCGCGGAAAATGGATGGATGGTTGGGAGTCGCGCCGCCGTCGCACGCCCGGTTTCGACTGGTGCATCATCCGTCTGGGGCTGCCCGGAAGAATCAGCGGAGCGGTCGTTGACACGAGTTTCTTCCGTGGCAATTACCCGGAGCATTGCTCGCTCGAAGCGTGCGACTTGCCGAACCTGCCTGAAGTCGAGCATCTAATCGGTGAAGAGGTCGAGTGGGTTGAGATTCTTCCACAGTCGCGGTTGCATGGAGATTCACAAAACCCTTTCGTTATCGAACACAGCAAACGCGCGACGCACCTGCGCTTTAAAATTTACCCGGACGGCGGCGTCGCGCGTCTGCGCGTACACGGCGAGGTCGTGCCCGACTGGGCGCGGCTCGCGCGTCGTGGTGAAGTTGACCTCGCGGCGGTCGAGCACGGCGGAGTCGTCCTCTCCGCCAGCGATATGTTCTTCGGCCACCGCCACAACATGATTATGCCGGGCCGCGCGCTGGACATGAGCGACGGCTGGGAGACCAAACGCCGGCGCGGCCCCGGTTACGATTGGGCCGTGGTAAAACTCGGCGCGGCGGGGCGCATCCGCCGCATCGAGGTTGACACCGCGCACTTCAAAGGCAACTTCCCCGAAAGCTGCTCGCTCGAAGTCTGCGACGCGGGAGCAAGCGGTGTGATAGACACGCCTTCAATCTCGTGGCGGGAAATTCTGCCGCGCACGCATTTGCAAGCACACACGCGCCACTTTTACGAAGAGGAACTAAAGGACGCGGGCACGGCCACGCACGTCCGCCTCAACATCTTCCCCGATGGCGGCATCAGCCGCCTGAGAGTCTTCGGAGAAATTGACGAGGAACGTCTGGGCGGCTGAAGGATGTGGGACACGCTTCAACGCTTGAACGCACTGCCGCGCGCCGAAGCGTCGGCGGAGCTGCTCGCCTGTTGCGGTTCGACGCGCTGGGCGTGGGAAGTGTCCGGGCAGCGGCCTTTCCGTGACGCGCAAGAGATGTTCGAGGTCGGCGAGCGCATCTGGTGGCGACTGGATGAAGAGGACTGGCTCGAAGCGTTCCGCGCCCACCCGAAGATCGGTGAGAAAAAAGCGGAGCGCGACACGGGCGAGGATGCGCGCCGGTGGTCACACGGCGAACAGAGCGGGACGGGCGGCGCGGCGCGGGACACGCTCAACGAACTCGCCGAAGCCAACCGCGAATATGAAGAGAAGTTCGGCTTTATCTACATCGTCTGCGCGACGGGCAAGAGCGCTGAAGAAATGCTCGACATCCTGCGCGGGCGGCTCGGCAACGACGCCGATAAAGAGCTGCGCGTCGCCGCCGAAGAGCAGCGGAAGATCACACGTCTACGTCTCGAAAAACTACTAAACACATGAGCGCCATCAGCACGCACGTCCTTGACACCTCGCAAGGCAGACCGGCGGGAGGAGTGCCGGTCGCGTTGGAAATGATGACCGAGAAAGGCGGAGTTGAACATTGGGAACTACTCAGCCGGGGCGAGACGGACGCGGACGGTCGTTTTAGAAACCTGCTGCCCGCCGGTGTCGCCCTCGCGGCTACTGTCTACCGCCTCACATTCGACACGGGCGCATATTTCTCCGCGCGGGGCGTCGAAAGCTTTTATCCGACAGTGGCGATAGTCTTCCGCATCCACGACTCGACGCAGCACTATCACGTCCCGCTCTTACTCAGCCCTTACGGCTACTCGACATACAGAGGGAGCTGATTTCATTCACCCGCCCGCTACCGCAGGCGGTTCTGACTTGTTCGCAACGGAGTGCTTCGATGGACATTCCCCCGTTCGTGAGCGAATGGCTCAACCTGATCGTGCGCTGGGCGCACGTCTTCGCCGGCATCCTGTGGATCGGCACGACCTACTATTTCACTTGGCTCGACGGTCGTTTCACGGAAGGCGAGAGCGAAAAAAAACAGGTGTGGATGGTACACAGCGGCGGCTTCTACGTCGTCGAGAAGCGCAAGGAGATGGAACTCGGTCAGCACCTCCACTGGTTCCGTTACGAGGCGCTGCTGACGTGGGCGTCGGGCTTTATCCTGCTCGTCGTCGTCTACTACCTCGGCGGCGCGCTCATTGATCCTTACGAGCCGAAGGTCAGCGTCGGCGTCGGCATCCTCATCGGCCTCGGCGTCATTCTCGTCTCAGGAGTAGTGTACGACTTGTTGGTGATGTCTCCGCTCGGCAGAAACGATCTACTCTTCGCCGTCCTCGCCTTTCCGCTCATCGTCGGTCTCGCCTACGGCCTGACGCGGGTCTTCACCGGGCGCGCGGCCTACATCCACCTCGGCGCCGTCTTCGGCACGATCATGGTCGCCAACGTCTGGATGCACATCCTCCCCGCGCAGCGCAAAATGATCGCCGCGCTCAAGGAAGGCAGGAAACCCGACGAGCGGCTCGCCGCGCAGGCGAAACTGCGCTCGAAGCACAACACCTTCATGGTCATCCCCGTCGTCTTCACGATGATTAGCAATCATTTCCCCGTCTCGACCTACGGGCACGACTACAACTGGATCATTCTTTCCGTGCTGGTGCTCGCGGGCTGGGGCGCGGCGAAGATCATCCGGCGGGCGTGACGTGTCACGCTAACCCTCACTGCTCCGTAGGAGCAGAATGTTTATAGAAATGACAGACGAAAATACCTCCGAAGCTCCGTAGGAGCGACATTTTCAGCTCGCGGCGCCTCAAACACCGTCGGAAAAGGAGAACCCTCACATGGCAAACACCTACACGCAGATTTACATTCAAGTTGTCTTCGCGGTTCAGGGAAGACAATCTTTGATTCATAACAATCGAAAAGAAGAGCTTTACAAGTACATGACCGGGATCGTCCGCAAGCAGGGGCAGAAACTGATCGCGATTAATGGCGTGTCCGACCACGCTCATTTACTGATTGGTTTGAAACCGGATATGGCCCTGTCCGATTTGGTGAGGGAGATCAAAGCAAGTTCGTCGAAGTTCATCAACGAGAACGGTTGGGTCAAAGGAAGGTTTCAGTGGCAGGAAGGGTTTGGCGGTTTCTCTTATGGGCACTCGCAGTTAGATTCGGTGATCCGTTACATCGGGCGGCAGGAACAGCATCACCGGAGTAGAACATTCAAGAGTGAATACATGACGTTGCTGAGAAAGTTCGATATTGCGTTCAGCGAAAGATACGTTTTTGATTTCGCTGAGGCATAAACGAGTCTTCGTATCATGTCGCTCCTACGGAGCTGAAAAGATGTTTCTTCTGCTTTGGCTATAAACATTTCGCTCCTACGGAGCAAGAGTGAATGCTTGGAAACTTTTGTGTCTCACCCTTGCCGGCCCTTCAAAATCTTCACGAATGAGTCTGAACGCAGTTCCTCAATCGTCAAACCTGAAAGCTCTATCGCTTCCTGTTCGGTGAGTGCGCCGCAGTTGAGGGCGCGGAGGAAGTAGTTGAGCAGTCCCTGTCCCGTCGCGGCGTCGTCGAACACGTCGCCGACGAGCGTGGCCTTTGCTGCTTTCTCGACAAAGTTGCGGAGGCGTTCGGAGGCTGCTTCGAGGCTTTCGAGGAAGAAGGAATAGACGGCGGCATAGCGCGTCGGGAGTTGCGCGGGGTGCAAGTCCCAGCCTTGATAGAAGGCGTTGGTGAGCGAGTGGCGGACGTGTTCGTAGTGGAGCCGCCACGCGCGTTGGACGCTGGCGCGGTTCTCTTCAATCTGTTCAGTCGTCAGCTCCGCGCCTTCGGCGGCGCGGTGGACGGGGACGGGCATGATGTTGGTCGCGCCGTCGGAGAGCCAGACGCCCGTGCCGCCAAAGGCGACCTGCATCATCTGCTTGGCGAAGTCGCAGGCGGGGTGGAGCATGTGCTGGTGCGCGGCGGTGATTTGGCAACTGGCGGTGTAGTCGTAGGTGCCGAAGTGCGCGGCGGCGCAACGTCCGCGCGCGGCTTCGTGGAGAAGCGGGAGATTCGACTCGCCGCGCCGGTTGATGATGGATTGCGTCGTCTCGATCATCAACTCCATTTTGAGCGTGCCCGGCGCGAGTCCGAGCGCGGGTTCGAGCGCGTCGAAGATGTCGGCGAGGGCCGCGACCTGTTCGGGGATGGTGACTTTGGGGAGCGTGACGAAGAAGTTTTCGGGGAGCGTGCCGCCCGCGCTCTCGACGAGCGTCGAGAGAAAGATGTCGAGCGTTCGCATACTGCGCTGTCGGAGTTCCTCGTTGAATGGTTTGATGCGGATGCCGATGAAAGGCGAGAGCGTGCCGGCGTTCATGCCTGCGGCGACCTCGCGCGCGGCGGCTTCGGCGTGCCCGTCCTCTTCGGCGTCGGGGCGGTTGCCATAGCCATCCTCGAAGTCTATGCGAAAATCCTCGACCGGCTCACGCCGGAGTTTTTCCAACACCCGCCTGTAAATGGTATGCGCGAGCCATGCCGGGCGATGGTCGCGCCGCACCGCTTCGGGGTTCGATTCGAGGAGCGAGCGAAACGTGGCGTTCTGTTCCAGCGCATCGGGCAACTCTTCGGCCCCGGCGAGTCCGACGGCCTTGGCGAAGGCGACCGAATCGGGAGCGTACTGTTCGAGCGAGCGGACGGCGAGCGCGCCGAGCCTGCGCGCCGTGTCGGACTTGAAGAGGTGCGCGCCGCCGTAGACGGTGTGGACGGGCTGGCGCAGCCCAGACTCACCGGGATAGCGTTCGGCGAAGTCGAGGTTGGCGGTTTGAAGTCGCTCGGATGTCCGTCGCAAAAAGTCCGGGGTCAGCGATGTTTTCATAAAGGTTCCTCTCGGCGTGAATGATGGCTGCGAAATCGTTGCGCGCGGTTTTCAATGACGGGGCATTCTAAAACGAAGCGTGTGATAAAGGAAAAGGTAAGGAGGCGAGAATGTGAGTCACTTGTGCTGTTCGTCAGGCGCGGAACGCGAGAGGCAACTGTGTTGCATGGCAGGTCTGTTTATTCGCAGAGTACAAGGAGTAGCCACAGAGCCACAGAGACAACAGAGCCAATAGAAATGAAGAAGATAGATGAGAAGGGAGAAGTGACCGGCCAACTCTCCCTTCTCATCCATGATTCTTCGTAATTCTTATCTCTGTGACTCCGTGACTCCGTGGCTAATTCTAGGTTCGCATAGATTCCGCCCACGGCGGGGAAGATTTATCCCGCCCGGCTTGACGTGATATAGTCCGCGCTTCAATTTCTCCATCAACCCCCTGCAAAGGAGAGCAGAGTCAATGCAAAATTTCAACGAGCCGCCGCCGGGACAGGGCGGTTACAGCGCGCCGCCCCCGCAAAAGAAAGGCATCTCGAAAGGCTGCCTCATCGGCATCATCGCCGCCGTCGTGCTCGTCATCGGCGCGGTGGTGTTGGTGTTGGTGGGCGGCGTCGGCCTTTACTGGTTCAATCAGAGTTCTTCGAGCGAAGTGACGAGTTATGAATCGTCTAACACGTCGGGCGGCGGCACGAGCACAAGCACGACCACGACCGGA
Organism: Pyrinomonadaceae bacterium; assembly: GCA_041749275.1. Lineage (GTDB taxonomy): Bacteria > Acidobacteriota > Blastocatellia > Pyrinomonadales > Pyrinomonadaceae > JBGTBQ01. The sequence goes on from JBGTBQ010000456.1 coordinate 29,021, forward strand.
GGCGACGACGCGGAGGGGCCGCAGCCCACTTCGGCGCAGACGGCGGCGATCTCCGGCGGACAGACGGCCACGTGGTCGCAGCAGGAGATTTCATGGACGGTGCCGCAACGTTGGAGTCAGCAGTCGGTGAGCAGCACCTCGCTTCTCTGGCGCTCGCCCGGTACGTGGGATGCCGCCAACCTGATCGTCAGCATCTCGCCGATGAGCGCGGACTTCCCGGCGGAGACGAGTCTCTCTGCTTTTCACCAGCAGGCGGCGACGCGCAAACAGAACGGTGAAGTCAGCGAATATAAATACCTCAAGCTCGGTGGCATCAAGGGCGTCATGTTCCGCGAGTCGTCGCCGGAAGACGCGGACAGCCCGCAGCGCCTGCAATGGCTCGGCTATCGCAACTACAAGGGTCAGGTGCAGATGGTCATGATTATGCTGTCAACGCGGGGCAAAGATTTCGCGCGGCACGAGGACGCAATGTACGGCGTGCTCTACTCGACCAAGTTGTAGCGCGGAGCAGAGAATCAGCGGAGGAGAGAAAGGCGGAAGAGAGAAAGGCGGAAGCCGGAGTGTGAGGGAGGGCGTCTTATCAAGCATGTAAGACGCCCTCCCTCACACTCCGGCTTCCGCCCTTTTCGTGCTTACTGAAAAACGCGGTCAACGGGCACGATGACCACGTTGCCGGGCGCGACGTTGAGCTTGTACTTCTCGATCACTTTGTCTTCGACGAGAATCTCCGGCGGCTTTGGCGAGTTGTACGTCATCGGCGAGGGCTTGCCACCGATGATGGCTTCGCGCAGCCCCTCCGCGTCTTTCGTGATGATGACGACGCGCATCCGGTCGCTCTTGAGATGTTTTTTGATGGCGGCGTTCACGTCCGCGAGCGTGAGACGCGAGAGCTGCTCGCGCATGTATGCGTTGAAATCTTTGATGCCGTAGTAGCGGCTATCGAGCGCATAGCCAAGCTGCGCGTCCTGCGTGCTCGTCAGCACGTTGCCGTATTTGATGAGGAAGTCGCGGATGGCCTCGAAAGACTCTTTCGACATCCCCTCGCGCACGAGCTTGTCATATTCGTAGAGCGTGGCGCGCAAGGTGAAGTGTCCGTTCTGCGGCTCAACCGGGCGAATCCAGATTTGGAAAATCTGTTGCCGGCGACCGAGGTTCGGGTCGGGGGTGAACTGGAACATCCCGCGCGGGAAATATTCGACGTAGGCGTAGTCGCCGTAGTTCAGTCCGCGCGCCTCGCGCAGACGCTGGTAAAGGTGGCTGACGGAAGAGCGGTGCTGGCCGAGATACGACGCGACAAGCGCGAGCGCGGGCCAGTCCTTGTGTGAGCGGTTGACGGTGATGGGGAAGCCGAGCGAGAAGGCGGTGGCGCGCGTCTCGCGTTTGACGATCTCGATCCGCATCCCCGGCGCGACCTTCGGCGCGGCGTAAGACTTTTTCGATGAGACGCCCGCCGGCAGCGTCGAGAAATCCTTCTCGACGCGAGCGGGGAAGCCCTCCGGGTAGCCTCCGGCGAGACCCGTGACGAGGTTCGCGCGCGTGTAGTTCGCTTTGTAAAAGGCGCGCACGTCTTCGAGCGTCAGCTTTTCGAGCGCGCCGAGGCGGCCCCTGTTGTGATGTTCGTAAGGGTGCCCGGCATAAATGATGTTGTAGAGATACTCTTTGCCCAACTCTTCGTCGTTGCCTTCACGCAGAGAGACCTTCAGGAAGTTGATGGCGTTCGTCTTGAGGCGCGTGAAATCCTCTTCGCGGAAGCCGGGTTCGAGCAGCATCTCGCGGATGAGGCCGTAATACTTGTCGAGGTTGTCAACGTGCGTCGTCCCGGTGAAGACGGTCATCTCCTTGTCAATCTGCCAGCCGAAAGAGGTCGCCATCGGGTACATCGCCTCGACGATCTCGTTGTAGGTGCGCGAGCGCGTGCCGCCCTCGGCGAGCATCGCCGCCGTCATCGCGGCGATGCCCTCCTTGCTCTTCGGGTCTGAAGCGGCGCCGGTCATAAAAATGATACGGAAGGTGACGAGCGGGGAGCGATTAGGAAGCAGGACGAGGGAAGTGTTTTTTGTCATGGAAGTTTGTGCGCCCGCCGCTGTCGAGGACAGCAACAGAGCCGCGGCGATGAAGAGGAGCGTCAGGGTGCGTCGCATCAGTGTTGCACCTCCTTGCGCGCGGCGGCGAGGTTCATGCCCTTCGGGGCGAGGGTGACGACCGTCAGGTTCGTGTCGCGGAAATACTTTTTCGCCGCGTCGCGGATCTCTTTTGGCGTGATGTCCTCGTAGGTGGCGAAGAGCTTGTTGATGGTCTCCGGCGTGCGGCGGAGCGAGATGTAAGGCGCGAGCGCCGAGGCGATGGCCTTCGAGCTGTCCATCCCGATGGCGAAGGCGTAGCGCATCCGCGAGCGCGTCGCGTCGAGCTTCTTCTGATCTATGGTCTCTTCGGTGAAGCGCTTGAAGGTGGCGAGAATCTGGTCGCGCACGTAATTTACGTCGCTCGGACTTTTGACGCGAGCGTTCATGGCGAAGAGTTCCGGGTCGGCCTGATTCGAGAAGTCCGGCGAGAGCACGTCAACCTTCTGCTCTTTTAAAACGAGCTTCTGATACAGCTCGGAGTTTTCGCCGAAAGCGATCTGCGCGAGCAGGTCGAGCGCGGGTTTGTCCTTCTTCTCATCGGAGTAAGCGGGGCCGCGAAAGGCGACGACGAGATGCGGCAGAGTGGGCGACGGCCAGTCAATGTGGGCCGTGCGCGCTTCCGTTTGCTCCGGCTCGTCGGCGATGTCGGCCTTATAGTCGCCGCGTTTCCAATCGCTCCAATATTTTTTCGTGAGGTCGAGCGCCCGCTCGCGCGTCACGTCGCCGACGATGACGATGGTCGTGTATTCGGGGCGATAGAAGCGACGATAAAACTCAAGGCTGTAGTCGTACTGGTTGGGCATGTCATCAATATCTTTGAGATAGCCCATCGTCGTGTGCGAGTAGGTGTGTTTTTTGAAAGCGGTTTCGCGCATCACCTCGTTCATCTTGAAAAACGGGTTGGCGCTGTTCTTGTCGTACTCGCCTTTGACGGCCTTGGCCTCGGTCTTGAACTGCTCCGGCGTGTATTTGAGACGGATAAAGCGGTCGGCCTCGACCTTCATAATCTCTTCGAGATCGTCTTTGGAGAAGGTCGCGTGATAGACGGTGCGGTCGTCCGAAGTGTAGGCGTTTGTCTCGGCCCCGGCGCGCGTGAAAACTGCCTCGCGTTGATCGGCGGTGTAATTCTCGCTGCCGCGAAACATTATGTGCTCGAAGAAGTGCGCGAATCCGCTCTTGCCGGCCTCGACCTCGTTGCGCGACCCGGCGGTGACGACGATGTAAACCGAGACGAGATTCGGGTAGTCGGTCGGCACCGTGATGAGGCGCAGCTCATTCGGGAAATCGTCAACCGTGTAATCGAATGGAAAGAGCTTGCGCTGGCCCTGTTGCGCCAGACCGATGAGCGGCAGCGACAGCAGAAGGGCGATGAGAAGCAGGATTTTCATATCGCTTTAAGGCTCCGAATTGTTTTTGATGTTAGTTTGGAGACAGCGAGATTATACACGAGTGGAGACTGCAACCGCATGTCCGGCGATGAGCGACGGACATGCGGTTAAGCTTACTGCTCACAACTTGCGACGGGGTGTGACTCAGGTCGGAACCGCCTGCGGTAGCGGGCGGTCTCTGGTTTACGTCAAGGTTGAGAAAAGCAACGACCGCCCGCTACCGCGGGCGGTTCTGACGTTCGCGGGAACAGTCACAGAATGATGTGCGCGACCGGGAGAGAAAGAAGTTTTACGTGTGTTCGGTCGTGTCGTCGCGGCTGATGGTGGAGTCGCCGTCGAGGGCCGGGAGTTCGACGGTGATGCGGTTTGAGTCGGGCGAGGGGAGATCGTCGCCGATGAAGCGAGCGAGGATGACGGTGATGTTGTCTTCGCCGCCGCGTTGATTGGCTTCGGCGACCAGTTCACTGCACGCGCGGGCGAGGTCGCCGTCCGCGTCCGCGACGATTTTAAGCATGTCCTCGGCGTGGAGTTTGCCGGAGAGTCCGTCGCTGCATAGCAGGAGCAGGTCATCGCGGAAGACGCGGACGCGGCCTGTGACGGGCGCGAGTTCCGCCTGCGCGCCGAGCGCCTGAAGGATGACGTTGCGGAACATGTGCGTCTCGGCCTCTTGCTCGCTGATCTGGCCTACATCAACGAGTTGCTGGACGAGCGATTGGTCTTTGGTCGCCAACTTGATTTGCTGGCCGCGCAGGACGTAGCCGCGGCTGTCGCCGATCTGGACGAAATCCACGCCATCGGGTGTGATGGCGGCGCCCGTCAGCGTGGCGCCCATGCCGCTGCAACGCGGGTCTTCCTGACTCCTGCGGTGAATGGCGAAATTGGCGTAGTCCGTAGCGTTGCGAAGACAATCAACCAGCGGTTCGTCGGGGCCACACGCGGTTTCGCCCTCATCGCCGACGGAGATCAGCAGGTCGCGCACGGTCTCGACCGCCATGCGGCTCGCCACGTCGCCCGCGAGCGCCCCGCCCATCCCGTCCGAGACGACCAGCACGATGCCCTTCGGACTGACCTCGAAGCGGCACATCTCCGCGGGCGGCTCATCGCCTTCCTCGCCCGTCCAAGCCTGCGACGATAAGAGATCGAGCAGGAGGTAATTATCCTCGTTCCCGGAACGGACGCGGCCAACGTGAGTTTTAGCGTATAGCTCTACGATCATAAAAGAGGTGACGAGTGATGCGTGACGAGCAAGAAGTTTCTTCTTGCTCGTCACGTGTCATCACTTTATTTTTTCGAGTGCTTGGTCGAGGTCGGCGATGATGTCTTCCACGTCTTCGAGACCGACCGAGATACGCACCAACCCGTCGGTGATGCCAATGCGCTCGCGTGTTTCCGGCAGCACCGAAGCGTGAGTCATCGTCGCCGGGTGCGAGATGAGCGTCTCCACGCCGCCGAGGCTCTCCGCCAGCGTGCAGAGGCGGACGGATTCTAGCACGACCTTCGCGTTTTCGAGCGAGCCGGTATCGAAGGCGATCATTCCACCGAAGCCACGCTGCTGCCGTCGCGCCAGCTCGTGCTGGCGGTGCGAGACGGAACCGGGATAGTACAGCTTTTTAACTTTCGGGTGCTCTTCCAGAAAGGCCGCGACCTTGCGGCCAGCTGCGTCGTGCGCCTCCATCCGCACGGCGAGTGTCTTGGTACCGCGCAAGACCAGCCACGAATCGAAGGGCGAGAGAATCGAGCCGACGCTATTCTGGATAAACTTGATCCACTCGGCGTCCGCATCGTCATTCAGAATCACGACGCCGCCGACGCTGTCCGAGTGGCCGTTCAGATACTTGGTCGTGGAATGGACGACGATGTCCACGCCGAACTCCAACGGGCGCTGGAGGTAAGGCGACATGAAGGTGTTATCGCAGACGACGCGCGCGCCGGCGCGGTGCGCGATATCCGAGACGGCCTGCATGTCGGTCACCATCATCACGGGGTTCGTCGGCGTCTCGATAAAGACCATCCGCGTATTCTCTTTGATCGCCGCCTCGACGTTCGATGACTCGGTCGTATCCACGTAGCTGAACTCAAGACCGTACTGCGTCAACACGCGGCTGAAGAGACGGAATGTCCCGCCGTAAGTGTTGTCCGAGACGATGACATGCTCGCCCGATTTAACCAGCCGGAGCGTCGCGTCAATCGCCGCCATGCCGGACGCGAAGGCGTAACCGTACTTGCCGCCTTCGAGCGCCGCAAGGTTCCGCTCGATGGCGAGGCGGGTCGGGTTCTGCGTGCGCGCGTACTCATAACCGTTGTGCGGGCGGCCCAACCCGTCCTGTTGGTAGGTCGAAGTCTGGTAGATCGGAACCGTCACCGACCCGGTCGAGGGGTCGGGGTCGTTCCCCGCATGAATGGCTGTCGTCGAGAATCCCATGTCGAAATAGTGACTGACCGCGAGAATCGCTAAACTTTAAATTACGGATGCCGCATGGTAGCCCAGCGAAGCGACGGGTGACAAGTGACAAGAAAAAGTCTGGAGTCGGGAGTCGGAAGCCAAAACGGTTTTCTGGCTCTCGACTCCCGACTTCAGACTCCAGTCTGCTTTGCCTTGTCATTCCTCACTGCTTTAGGTTATTTTGTAATCCCGTGAATCACACGGCGCCTCCAAGCAAATCCCCAACAGTTGTCGCAGTCATCCCCGCGCGCTACGCTTCGAGCCGCCTCCCCGGAAAACCTTTGCTGGAAATCGCTGGCCGCCCGATGATCGTCCATGTCGTCGAGCGTGCGCTGGCCGCCGCGGGTGTGGCAAGAGCTATCGTGGCGACGGATGACGAGAGGGTGCTCAAGGCGGTGCGCGGCGCAGGGTACGAGGCGGTGATGACCAGCGCCGCCCACGTTTCCGGGAGCGACCGGCTGGCGGAGGCCGTAGCGGACATCGAAGCGGACTTGATCGTCAACGTGCAGGGCGACGAGCCGCTCATCTCGCCGCAAACTATCGAGCGCGCGGTCGAGGCGCTACTGACGGATGAGGGCGCCGCTGTCTCGACGACGTGCGAGCCGATTGAGACAGTCGCCGACGTGTTGAGCAGCGACGTGGTGAAGGTTGTCGTGAACGCACAGGGCCGCGCGCTCTACTTCTCGCGCTCGCCCATCCCTTACCCGCGTGACTCGGTTCGACGCCGCGGCTCACTCGCACGCGCGCTCGAAGCCGAGCCGGAGTTGCTCGCCACGTTTCGCAAGCACACGGGGCTTTATGTTTACCGCCGAGCCTTTTTGTTAGAATACGCGCGCTGGCCGCAAACTGTGCTCGAACGCTACGAATCGCTCGAACAACTCCGCGTCCTCGAACGTGGCTTTTCGATTCGCGTCGTCGAAACGGACATGCCGTCCCTCGGCGTGGACACGGAAGAGGACTTGCGGCGCGTCAGGGAGATTGTGGAAGGAGTCCAGCAGTAGTTAAAGTATATATGTTCAAGGAACTGAAATCAGGCGTTGATATTTTGCATAGCGCACTTGAAATACGCTCGAAAATTATCAAAAGAAAACAAAAAAGGCAGCTTCGAAATGACCTGCTTGTTTTTTATTTCTGTCTTTCACGCCTTATTAAAAACGGTCGAGAGCTTCTCTCAGTTGCAGGTAGAGAGCCACTCAAACGAATTATGGCCTTGCCTTCTGATAACAGATTAAAAATTTCCTCTGATGTGTATTCATTGCTCTTAACTCAAAGGTTGCTTTTGAGAAAACTCTCAAATCTTATAAATGGGCAGCCCATCATGGAACTATTCGATTCCTCCTTAAAGGAAGAATTACAAAACTTAGTTAACTCAAAAGAAAAGGGCTTACTCTCTATTGGCGCTGCACTTGAGTTTTATTTTCTACTCGGCGGAAAGCCTGCTTATCGCGAAATTGAATCACATGGGGAAGAAATTGCTCGATTCCGTTATCAAACCGGCATCGTGAGCATTACTTTGTCTGGAAGCTCAAAAAAAGTTATGAATGTTCGCTCGATCAAACAAAACATAGAAAATCTGAAAGAAGCAAGTGAGAGATTACGCGAAAAAATCAACGAACTCTTTACTAGTGACGAACAGATGGAGTTCGTAAAAAAGGCCAAGAAGGTAGCAGATTCAATCTAATGTTGAACCTTGCACACGATAATTATGGGAGACTGGATCGGACTCAGCGTCATCGTGCTGGTGCTGGCAGGCGCGGTGTGGGGCTTGTCGCATCTTGGCAAGCCGCGCGAGTCGCTGAGTGAAGAGGAGTTTGAGCAGCGCGTGCAGGAATCTCACGGGACGATGAGCGCGGGCGTCGCCGGGATGATGTACGGACTGCAAAAGCTGATGAACCCGAAGGCGGCGGAGGCAGTCGAAGCGCGGAAGGACTTGCAAGCTGGTTATTACGATGAAAGCGAACAGGCGGGCGAAGGCGACGACCCGGACAAATCAAACGAAGGAGACGAAAGGGAAGAAGGAGACGATGCCTAAATATATTTTCGTCACGGGCGGCGTGGTTTCGAGTCTCGGCAAAGGACTGGCGGCCTCGTCTATCGGCTGCCTGCTCGAAGCGCGGGGCCTGAGCGTGTCGCTTATCAAACTCGACCCGTATATCAACATTGACCCCGGCACGATGTCTCCGTTCCAGCACGGAGAGGTCTTCGTCACCGACGACGGGGCGGAGACAGACCTCGACCTCGGCCACTACGAGCGCTTCACGCACGCGCGTCTGTCGCAGGGTAACAACTGGACGACCGGGCGGATTTATCTTTCCGTCATCGAGAAAGAGCGAAAAGGCGACTACCTCGGCAAGACCATTCAGGTCATCCCGCACATCACGGACGAGATCAAGCGAGCCGTGCGCTCGGTCGCGGAGAAGGACGACCCGGATGTGGTCATCGTCGAGATTGGCGGCACGGTCGGCGACATCGAATCGTTGCCGTTCCTCGAAGCGATTCGCCAGATGGGGAACGAAGAGCGGAAGGGCGGCGAGCGCGGCGCTGTCTTCGTACACCTCACGCTCGTCCCATACATCGCCGCCGCGGGCGAACTCAAGACGAAGCCGACGCAGCATTCGGTGCGCGACCTGCGTGAGATCGGCATCGCCGTTGACATCCTCCTGTGCCGTTCAGACCGACCGCTCTCGCGTGACCTGCGCTCGAAGATCGCGCTCTTCTGCAATGTCAATGAAGAGGCCGTCATCGCCGCCGAAGACGTGGGCACGATTTACGAGGTGCCGCTCGCCTTTCACGAGCAGGGGTTGGATGATCTCATCGTCTCGGAACTGGGTTTGCGCGAGCGCGCGGCGCACACAGACCTCACGCGCTGGCGCGAACTGGTCGCCACCATCCGCGACCCGGCGAACGGCTCCGTCACCATCGGCATCGTCGGCAAGTACGTCGAGCTGGAGGACTCCTACAAGTCTCTGCGCGAGGCGCTAACGCATGGCGGCGTGGCGAACAACTTGCGCGTGGACGTGCGCTGGGTCGAGTCCGAGAGTTTGATGGATGAGGATTACGAGGAGCGCCTGCGCGATTACGACGCGATTCTCGTTCCCGGCGGCTTTGGCAAACGCGGAGTGGCCGGGATGATTCGCGCCATCTCCTACGCGCGCAAGTCGCGGACGCCCTACTTCGGCATCTGCCTCGGCATGCAGACGGCGGTGATTGAGTACGCGCGCAGCGTGTGCGGTCTCGTCGGCGCGGACTCGACCGAGTTCGATGGGGAAACTCCTTATCCGATCATCTTCAAACTGCGTGACCTCGTGGATGTCGAGGAGATGGGCGGGACCATGCGCCTCGGCTCGTGGGACTGCCGGCTTGCGCCGGAGAGTCTGGCGCGCGAGGTTTACGGCGGACGAGAAGAGACGGCGGAGCGTCATCGCCACCGTTACGAGTTCAACCCCGAATTCCGCGAGCAGCTCGAACGCGCGGGACTCGTCTTCAGCGGCGAGTCGCGCGACGGTCGCTTTGTCGAGATGGTCGAGCTTCCACGCGACGCCCATCCGTGGTTTTTGGGTTGCCAGTTCCACCCCGAATACAAGTCGAAGCCGCTGCGCCCGCACCCGCTCTTCGCCTCTTTCGTCCGTGCCGCCCACCGCAACCGTATGCGTGACGAGACGGCGGTCGAAAGCGCGAGCGAGAACGAAGCGGCGTCGCACGAGCGCGCCCAAGTTCTGGCGGGCGACGATTGAAACAGGTTGGTAAAATGACAAGGAGGAATCATCATGGATGAGAAGAAAACGCAGAGCGCCCCGTTTAGCGAGGAAGTAGATCAGATGGAAGTGACCAGCCCGTCCGAGAAGATCGAGGGTGATGCGCCCACCGGCTCCCTCGTGCCGGGCGCTCAGAATCCTGAGAGCGAGCAGGTCAAAGAAGAGACAAACCCGAATACGGAATAAATATCAGGGTTTAATGGCACGCGGACTGAGCCTGCTTCCGCAGGCTAAAATCATTTCCCAGCGACAAACCGCTGGGCTATTATCGTGGCGTCCCGATTAAGACGCGGCCCCCCATTCCAAAGTCGAGAGCTTAACTTTCAAGTAGCGCGGTTGGCCTATGCTCCAGTGCCCACAGTGCGGGAGACAGTTTACTTCGGATACCACCGTCTGTCCGGACGACGGTACGCCACTGATGGCCGACGCGACCGCGGTTTCGGAGATGCCGGTTGACCCGCTCGTGGGCCGCGTGCTCGACGACAAGTACCGTCTCGACGAACGGCTCGGCGAGGGGGGCATGGGCGCCGTCTACCGCGCCATGCATCTGTTGATTGAACGACAGGTCGCCGTCAAAGTTTTGCACCCCAGCATGGTGACGGACGACGACGCGCGCGAGAGGTTCCGGCGCGAGGCGCGCGCCGCCGGTCGCCTGCAACACTCGAACGCGGTCGCCGTCACTGACTTCGGCGAGACGCGCGACGGCCTCGTCTACATCGTGATGGAACTGCTCGAAGGCCGCCCCTTACGCACGGTGCTCGCGCGCGAGGCGC